>JBCBWU010000046.1:0-39579 GCA_039816955.1 Bacteroidota bacterium | reverse complement strand
CGGAGGTGCCTTTATCCGTTTTACAGAAAGCGAGACAGGTCGGCTAGATTCGAGCCCTGCCACCCGCACTAGTGTATTTCGCGGAAGCGTCAGAGCCAGTGATGGTACTTCTGGTGAGGCCGTATTTACATTTGATGAACAATTTGTTCTCGGCCGTTGGGACGAGGAAGGAATCACTTATTTCCTGGAGCCCCTTTGGCGCTTTGTACCAGATGCAGATCACGAACTCTACGTTGTCTACAAGGAGGAAGACGCGATTATGCCGCTCAACTATTGCGGTACAGAAATTCCAGGACGGGAAGAAGATTCAGAGCATGATCACAATCGTGCGCATCAACGTGGGTTTGGACAAGCACCACAGCGCTCCGTGGGTGAATGCTTGCTGGTAGAACTTGCACTCGCTTCTGACTTCGAGTTGTATCAAGATTTCAACAACAACGCCACCAGCGTGGAAAACTTCATGCTGAACAACCTGGCGAATGTACAGACGAACTACGACGATGAGTTCGATGATGAAATCCTTTTCGAAGTTGTAACTACTTATATCGCTACTTGTAACGCTACCAGCTGCGACCCTTGGACCAACAGTACCAACGCTGGAACCTTATTAGAGAGCTTCCGCAACTGGGGACAAGGCGGTGGCTTTGGCGGTGTTACTTACGATGTAGCTACGCTTTGGACAGGCCGTAACTTCAACGGTGGAACCATTGGTGTAGCTTGGTTAAGTGGCTTGTGTACTAGCTTGCGTTACAATACTTGTGAAAACTTTAGCTCAAATAGCCAGACACTACGGGTACTGTGGTCGCACGAATTGGGGCACAACTTCGGTTCTGGTCACGATAATAGCGGGGGCTTCATCATGTCTCCGTCGGTTAATACCTCCACCACCTGGTCGGGGCAATCTCAGAATGCGATCAATAACTTGGTCGCTTCCGTTAACTGCCTAAGTAGCTGTGGTACGGCTGAGCCGCCAACGGCCATTATCGAGGCATCCGCTCAGGATGCTTGTACCGGTAGCTACGTTGCTTACTTTGATGAAAGTGAAGGGAACGTAACCAGCCGTTTTTGGGACTTTCCCGGGGGGACACCGTCCTTTTCCACGGATCCGCATCCCATAGTCTTTTATCCGGACCCTGGCTTCTACAGCGCATTTCTCAGTGTTGAAAATGCCCAGGGTAGCGACTTTACTAGCTTTGATATCGAAATCGAACTGGACGAATCGTTCCGCAAGGTGGTCCATTACGCCAACTTCGAAGATGGCTTTGATGGCTGGTTTGTGGAAAACCCCGATAATGACATCACCTGGGAACGCCGCGAAGTAGAAGGCAACCTGGGTGACTTCGCTGTATATGTTGACAACCATGATTACAATGCTCCCGGTGAAACGGATGGCTTGATTAGTCCAACTTTTGACTTTTCGGCGGAAGCAGAAATTAATCTCGAATTGGAATACGCTTATGCACGTTTCAATGCTGGCAACCGCGATCAACTCCGCATCTACGTTTCCACTGATGGTGGAAGTAGTTTCCCGGATCTCATATTTGAGGGCGATGAAACTGGTGGTGGCAACTTTGCTACTTCAGGTGATTCCCCTAACGAATTTGTACCCGATGAATCAGCTGATTGGTGCGGAGAAGGGCCCGGTTGTATCAACTTGGATTTATCCGACTACTCCGGGCAAGGCAATGTGGCCATTCTCATTGAAAATGTAAATGGTTGGGGTAACAATATGTATGTGGATAACGTGGCCGTTACAGCAGCTTGTGGTGCAGTAGAACCACCAACCGCCAATTTCTCGTTTAATACAGAAATTGGCTGTGCACCACTCATTGTAGAGTTTCAGGATGAGTCGATCGGTGTGATCACCGATTGGGAATGGACTTTTGAGGGTGGAAATCCTGAGTTTAGCTTGGAGCAAAATCCATTTACAGAATACAACTTCCCTGGTGTTTACGATGTGTCTTTGACAGTGTCTAACCCTATTGGTAGCGATACTTACACCATTGAGAATGCGGTGACCGTACTTGGTGCACCCGAGGTAGACTTTACCTTTACCAACACTGGTCTGACTTACAACTTCACTGATGCTTCTTCAGCAGACGCGGAGGACTGGGCCTGGGACTTTGGCGATGGTAACTTCAGTTTCGAGCAGAACCCCACGCACACCTATGCTGCTGCTGGTACGTATGTGGTGGAGCTGGAAGTATTCAATGATTGCGGTAGCTCAACAACTACCCAAACCATTGTAGTGGAACCCGTTCTGCGAGCTGATTTCATTAGCACAGAAGCTATGGGTTGTGCGCCATTAGAAGTGAAGTTCATCGATCTATCAGAAGGAGAACCTACATCTTGGTCCTGGCAATTCCCTGGTGGTAATCCTGCTACCTCTACGGAGCAGAACCCTACCGTGATGTACAATGAGCCAGGCACCTACGATGTTACCCTGACGGTGATGGCTAATGGCGAAACTGATGTGATCACCATGGAGAATATGGTGCAGATTTTACCGCTTCCAGTAGCTGCCTTTACAGCCACTCTGGCACCGGGTGAGTCTTCGCCAGTGATTACCAACTTGTCACAAAATGCGACGGGCTACTTCTGGGACTTTGGCAACGGAGAGACCTCGATGGAGGAAAATCCAAGCGTTACTTACGATGAGCCTGGAACGTATACTATTACCCTGTCGGCCACGAATGAATGCGATGATGATATCGTTACTCAAACCATAGAGGTCATCTTCCCGGTGTCGCCGTCCTTTACTGTAAATGGTGCAAATGGATGTGTTCCATTTACCACCAGCTTTACAGCCTCTCCACAGGGAGCTGGGCTCACTTATGAGTGGTCTTTCCCTGGAGGTTCTCCATCAAGTTCGACAGATCCTAACCCAAGTGTAACCTATAATAGTGCTGGGAGCTATGACGTTACACTGATTATCACCAACGCTGCCGGACCGGCTACAGTAACAGAAACCAGTGTGGTAGTGGTCAACGAAGGGCCAACGGCTGCCTTCACGGCTGCGGCAACACCTGGGAACCTTACGGTGACGCTTACTGATCAAAGTTCTAATGCAGATAACATCAGCTGGGACTTTGGTGATGGTAACACGGCTAGCGGTAGCCTTTCATCTTACACCTACGCTCAGGAGGGTACGTATACCATTACCCTGACTGCTGAAAACGAATGTGGCACGGATGTGGCTACTCAGGAAGTGATGCTGATATTGCCGGTAACACCAAGTATCACGGCCAGCACTAGCGAAGGCTGTACACCACTTACGGTGAATTACATGGCGAATCCGCAGATTGACGGTCAAACCTATGCCTGGAGTTTCCCTGGCGGAACACCAACAACTAGTACCGATCCGAATCCCACGGTAACCTATAATGATCCCGGCACCTTTAGTGTGGAATTAACGATCACTAATGCGGCGGGTCCTGCTACGGTTACCGAGAATAATATGGTAACAGTAGGGCAGGGACCAAACGCTGCCTTCACGGTCAACAGTACTTTGGGTGATGCAAGCATCAGCTTGAATAACAATAGTTCTGACTCAGATAGCTTCTTCTGGGACTTTGGTGACGGAAATAACTCTACTGATACTGATCCGACCCACAGCTACTCCGGTGAAGGCTCTTACGAGATCATGTTGATCGCAACGAACGATTGTGGTTCTGATACTGCCCGTCAGGTGGTTGAAATCCTCTTTGCACCGAATCCGTCGATCACAGCCTCTGAAACCAGCGGTTGCGGTCCTTTGACGGTAGTTTACGAGGCGGATCCCCAGGGCGAAGGCTTGACTTATGCTTGGAACTTCCCTGGCGGCTCTCCTGCCACGAGCGATCAACCAATTGTTTCGGTAACTTACGACGAGCCAGGTCTATACTCAGCGGATTTGACCGTAACCAATGCTGCTGGTAGTGGTACAACATCTACCACTGAACCAATTGAGGTACTCGGAGCGCCGAGTGTAGATTTTACTGCTGATAGCCCGATTGGGCAAGGAATAGTCAACTTTACGAGTACTAGCGAAAACGTAACCAGCTTGAGCTGGGACTTTGGTGATGGAAATACCGGTACTGGTGCTGAAGTAACTCACACCTATACTGAAGTGGGTACCTACGAAGTAGTCTTGACTGGTATTGGCCCTTGTGGTGAGGAAACCAGTACCCAAACGGTAACGATTGTGTTCCCACCGGCTGGTGGCTTTACTAGCGATGAAGACTCAGGTTGTACGCCGCAGGCTATTAGCTTTACCGCCAATGACCAGGGTGAAGGCTTCGCTTATGAATGGTCTTTCCCAGGTGGTGAACCAAGTACCAGCACGGAAGCCAACCCGACGGTAACCTATAATACAGCTGGCACCTACGATGTACTCCTAACGGTTACCAACGCCGCGGGTATGGAAACAACTACTCAGGAAGACTTGATCACCATTGGCACTTTGCCTCCGGCTTCGATAGATCTGACAACTGAGATTGGCAGCTTGGATGTAACGGTGGAAGCACCGAATGATCCTTCAATTGATAGTTGGTCTTGGGATTTTGGAGACGGTACTACGGCTATGGGGAGCACGGCTATGCACACCTACGCAGCTTCTGGAACGTACATCATTACCTTGACTACTACCAACGAATGTGGTTCCAATACAGACGAAGTTGAAGTGAGCATCCTGACGGCACCAACGGCTACTTTCAGCACTAGTGCACTCAGTGTTTGTCCTGGTGAGACGGTTGTCTTACAAGCTGATGAAACAGAAGGTGTCACCTATAGCTGGGATATTCCAGGTGGTGATCCTAGCACTAGTACAGAAGCAATGGTAGTGACGACCTTTGCTAATCCTGGTAGTTATGATGTAAGCCTCAGTACCACAAATGCCGCTGGTACCACAACTACCACTCAGACGGTAATAGTAAATCCATTACCCGTTGCTGACTTTAGTTTCGCGGTGAACGGCTTGACCGCCAGCTTTATGAACTTTAGTGAAAACGCAACTACTTATACCTGGCAGTTTCCTGGTACGGAGGATACGGATGAAAATCCGGTGTTTACCTTCCCGGGAGTAGGCAGTTACGATGTAGTGTTAATAGCTGAGAACGATTGTGGTGTTGATACCCGCACTATGACCGTAGTTCTCGAAGGTTCTGTTCCAAGCGTGACTTTCACGGCTGAAGACAATGAAGGTTGTGATGCGGTAACCGTTTCCTTCTTCAGCGATGTAGAGGATGCCGATGAAATTATGTGGAGTTTTCCAGGAGGTACGCCAAGTACTTCTATGGATCCAAACCCCATGGTAACTTACGATCAGCCAGGGGAGTATACCGTAACCTTAATGGCGACTAATGCCTTTGGTACCAATGCGGTTACCCAGGAGAATATCGTAGTAGTCTTTGAGCCACTTTCCGCTCAAGTTACGTTCGACCTGGATGTGACTACTGCTACCTTTAGTGCCAATACAACGGGCGTTACCAACTTTAGCTGGACCTTCCCCGATGGTTCTACTTCAACAGAACTGGGGCCGACTTACACCTTCCCTGGAAATGGTATCTACACCGTTGAGTACAGTTTCAGTGGCCCCTGTGGTAGTGGTGTCAGCAGCGTAGAAGTAGAAATTGCTGGCGAACTACCAGTGGTGAACATTACGCTAGATCAGAATAAGGGCTGTGCGCCATTCGTGGTTACTTTTACCGATCAGTCGAGCAATTCGCCCGAAAGCTGGAGCTGGAGTTTCCCCGGTGGTGATCCAGAAACAGCGACTGGACCTTCTGCTACGGTTACTTACGCAACAGCGGGCATCTATTCTATCTCAATAGATGTAACCAATGCCTACGGTACTTCAGCTATGGAGATGATTGACGCAGTGGAGGTACTAGATGTACCCGTGGCACCAAGCTTCACTACAACTACAACAGATGACATTAACTTCGATTTTGAAGTTACTGACCCTGTAGTAGATTGGACCTATAGCTGGAGCTTTGGTGATGGCACGACAGCTGAGGGAACAACCGCTGCCCACACCTATACCGAAGATGGCATGTTTGATGTAATACTGACGGCCATTAATGATTGTGGGGAGGCATCTACTACCGAAACTGTTGTAGCGGTGATTACCTCAACCGAAGCACCGGTTTGGGCGGTAGGCCTACAGTTGGCTCCGAATCCAACGCCTGGTACGCTCTTCATCAATGCAGAGGCATGGCCAGAAAGTGGCAGTCTACGCTACCGCCTGGTGAATGCACTGGGGCAGGAGATGAGCAATGGCCTCTGGGCCGTCGGTGCTGGCAACTGGCGCCAGACCATAGATATGAGTCGTCTTCCTGCCGGCACCTACTGGCTACAGTTAGGTTGGAACGATGAACTATGGACGCAGAAAGTAATCAAGCAGTAAGAAGAACTGCACGCTTACTAGCAAGCGTTTAATGACCGCCTCAAGTATTTCGAAAGAATGCTTGGGGCGGTTGCTTTTTGGAGATGTAATGGTACGAAGTAGTATTAGGATGGTCCCGAAGTTAATTGCCTAATTACGGATAGTGATAAATGCTCAACCTTCTGGTTTTAACCACCCAAGCCACCAAAGATCACCTGAGGTCAATCAAAATGAAAGTAGACTAGAATTTACCCCCAACCATCGAACATTCCAACCAACTAACCAAAGCCGACGAAGGAGGCTTAACCAACTCAACCAACCAAGGCCGCAGGCCCAACCGAATTCACCAAATTCACCAAATTCACTAAATCCACCAATTCCCACTACCTTTGCCGCCCCAACCAAATTAATCGATATGACCAGACTCAGTGTCAACGTCAATAAGGTGGCGACCTTACGCAATGCTCGAGGTGGAGATCTGCCCAATTTAGTACAAGTAGCCAAGGACTGCGAAGCTTTTGGTGCCCAAGGTATCACCGTACACCCACGCCCAGACGAGCGCCATATCCGCTACAGCGACGTACCTGCTTTAAAAGAAGTAGTGACTACCGAATTCAATATCGAGGGCTATCCTAGTCGCCGTTTTCTGGATTTAGTGCTCGCTAATCGGCCGGATCAGTGCACCTTGGTACCCGACTCTCCAGACGTACTTACCTCAGATCAAGGCTGGGACACCATTGGGCAAGCTGGCTTGCTGCGGGAAATAACAAAAGAATTGCAAGCTGCTGGAATCCGCGTGTCCATCTTTGTGGATGCAGAAGAGCGCTTCGTAGAAGGCGCGAAAGCAGTTGGAGCGGACCGAATTGAGTTCTACACGGGCAATTATGCTAAGGCTTTTGCTGCCGATCCCGAGGCGGCTGTAGCAGCACATCGCCGTAGTGCTATCCGGGCTCAGGAGATTGGCATCGGTATTAATGCCGGCCATGATCTTAACTTGGATAATTTGTCGTTTTATCGTAAAAACATCCCGGGACTTTTGGAGGTTTCCATTGGACATGCATTAATTTGTGACGCTTTATACTTTGGTTTACAGAACGTTATCCAAATGTATCTACGGCAGCTCCAATAAAAGTGCCGAATTTTTTATTCCGGAGGCAGCGTTCGACGATTAATATCCGTTGTTAACACTGTGTTTAAGTCAAAAATATTTCTCACCTTTAGCCCGCAAAGGATAAGTTTTTTATTAGTGAACTGGTCGTTTTTACCATTGTCGACTATTAGTGATTTTAATTTAATAACTCGCCCGAGCTCAATAGTAAGCCCCCCAAATCACCAGCCAAGAATAAGCTGTTGGCCCTGCCCAATAGTAAGATTATGCGGTAGTATGTTCTATCGTATTGACTAGTATTTTTTATTTAAAACGCCATTAGTATGAAAAAACTCTCACTAGTTCTATCGCTAGTGCTGTTCACAGTTGGGTTCGCTTTAGCCCAAAGAACAGTAACGGGTACAATCACGGATGACGGCGGTGAGCCGCTCATCGGTGCAAGTATTCTTGTAAAGGGAACTTCTTCTGGTACAGTTACCGATATTGACGGTAGCTATTCCGTAGATCTTCCTGATGGCTCTTCTACACTTGTAGTGAGCTACACGGGTTTTGAAACTCGTGAAATTGAGGTTGGTGCCAGCAATGTGATGGACATCACCATGAGTGAAGGTGTTGCCTTAGACGAAGTCGTTGTGACGGGTCTGGGTATACGCCGGGAAAAGAAAGCACTCGGTTACGCGGTAACCACTCTTAGTACGGACGCCCTGGAATTAAGGCCGGAAGCAGACGTAGCGCGTGTATTACGTGGTAAAGTACCTGGTGTGGATATTTCCGCAACCTCTGGTTTAGCAGGTGCCGGTACTAACGTAATTATTCGTGGTTACTCTTCTATCACCGGTTCTAACCAGCCGCTGTTCATCGTTGACGGTGTACCTTTCAACTCTAATACCTCTGAAGACCGTGGTAACCTACAAGGTGGTCAGACTTCTTCTAGTCGTTTCTTGGACTTGGATCCAAACAACATCGCTGAAGTTTCTGTACTGAAGGGGCTTTCTGCAACTGTACTTTACGGTGAAAACGGACGTAACGGTGTAATCTTGATTACTACCAAGAACGGTCGTGGTGGTGCTGATCTGAACAAGAAGATGGAGATTACTGTAGACCAGTCTTTCTTCGCTAACCAGATCGCTTCTCTACCTGATGATCAGGATGCGTACGGTAACGGATGGCAGAACTTCGCTTCTGCGGCCTTCTCTAACTGGGGGGCTCCATTCAATCAGCCTAATAGCAACGGCTTGACGGACGGTACTATCCGCCACCCTTATGACCGTGGTGCACTGAACGGTGACTTGCCACAGTACATCGGTGCTCGTTATGACTACCGTGCCTACGACAACCTGCAGAACTTCTTCGAAACAGGTACCATTGCCAACACTTCTATCAACGTTGCTAGCCAGGTAGGTAATGGAACTTCCATTAACTTTAACTACGGCTACCGTAACGAAGATGGTTTCGTGCCTTTAAGTAACTTCGAAAAGCACAACTTCGGTTTGGGTACTTCTAGTACTTTGGCTAACGGGTTGAAGATCAACACGACTTTCAACTACGTTAACTTGAATCGTGTAGCGCCACCTGCTGGTGCTTCTACGAGTTCCAACCCTAACGACGGTGCTTCTTTGTTCTCTAACGTATTCTATACGCCGCGTTCAGTTTCTCTGTTCGATCTGGAATTCGCTAACCCTGCTGATCAGTCTTCTATCTACTATCGCGGTGGTAACGATATCCAGCACCCACTTTGGACCTTGAACAACACGGAGGACGAAGAGAAAGTAAATCGTTTCTTCGGTACGATCGCTTTGAGCTACGACTTGGCTGATTGGCTGTCTGTAAACTACCGTGTTGGTTTGGATGGTTTTAACCAGCGTAAGCGTTTCGCCATCAACCGTGGTGGTGGTCAGCTTTCTGACGGTACGCTTAACTCTTCTCAGCGGATCAACTTTATCCAGGACCATACTTTCAACTTCCAGTATAACGCTAGCTTGAGCGATGATTGGACTTTGGATGGTATTGTTGGTATGAACCTACGTCGTGACGTACTGGATCGTACGTTCACGAACTCTAACGAACAGTTGGTATACGGTCTATTGACACACGACAACTTCGTGAACCACTTGAACGAGTCTGACCGTACCGAGGAGAACTTGATTGGTGCTTATGTGACGGCCTCTTTGGGCTTCAAGAACTTCTTGTACTTCAACGTACAGGCCCGTAATGACTGGACTTCTACTTTGGAGGCAGACAACAATGCGGTACTGTATCCTTCTGCTTCTGTTTCTTTCATTCCAACGGAAGCTTTCGCTGGATTGCAGAACAACAAGACGCTTAACTACTTGAAGTTGCGTTTGGGTTACGGTACATCAGCTGGTTACCCAAGTCCATACTCTACTCGTAACATCTTGGGTGTAACTCCACGTGAGTTCATCACTGCTGGTGGTACAGTTATCAATACTAACACTATTGACAACACCTTCGGTAACCCTGACTTGATGCCAGAAATCCACACTGAGGTGGAATTCGGTATCGAAGCACGTATGTTCAACAACCGTGTGGGTATCGATCTTTCTTTGTTCGACAAGAACTCTACCGACCTGATCATCGATCTACCACTTGATGCATCTACTGGTTTCGACGAAACTACGATCAACGCGGCCGAGGTGAACAACCAAGGTATCGAGCTTGGCTTATCTATCACGCCAATCCGTACGAGCGACTTCACTTTGACCTTGAACGGTAACTTCACTGCTCTGGAAACAACAGTGGAAACTTTGGCTGACGATATCGACCAGTTCGCTATTGACCAGTTGTTTGCTGACGGTTTGGGAAGTTATGCTATTCCTGGCCAGCCTTATGGTGTGATCCAGGGTCAGCAAATTCTTCGTGACGATAATGGTGATCTAGTTGTATCTGCTGGTGGTGTTTACCAGCTTGATCCAATCATTACTGTTCTTGGTGATCCTAATCCAGATTTCAATCTGAATGGTGGTCTTACCATGTCTTACAAAGGTTTGACCTTCAATGCATTGATTACTTACCAAGAGGGCGGGTCAATCTTCGCAACGCTTCCATCTACTTTGATGGCTCGTGGTATCCTGCAAGAAACCGACTTCGACCGTTTCGTTCCTGTTATTGCACCTGGTGTTACTGCTGATGGTACACCTAACAACTTCCAGATTACGCCTAACCGCCACTACTGGGAGAACGGTGGTGTATTCATCGATGAAGCGCGTATTTATGATGCGAGCTACGTGAAGCTTCGTGAGATTTCTTTGTCTTACGCTTTGCCTGCTGCTTTGTTGGAGAATTCTCCATTCGGAAATGTACAGTTCACCGTATCTGGTCAGAACTTGTGGTTTGATGCACTTGGCTTCCCTGATGGTGCCAACTTCGACCCAGAGGTAATCAGTACTGGTGTAGGTAACACGCGTGGCTTTGAGCTTATGAACGCACCTACCTCTAAGCAAATTGGTGGTAGCGTTCGTTTGACCTTCTAAACAAAACGGAGAAAAATCATTATAATGAAATTCAAAAACATATTGCTACCGGCGTTGACCCTGGCCTTCTTGGTGTCGTCTTGTGGACTGACCGAGTTGGACTTGTTGAACGATCCGTCGGAAGTAACAGCGGATAACGTAGACATTAACTTGCTCTACAATAACGTGGTGAAAGAGTTCGCTGACTTCGTAGATGAAGCGAGTGATGAAACCATGCCTTATGTACGTATGACTGCCATGGCAGGTGGTTTCCAGTACAACAATCAGGATAGTCCTGGTAGCTTTAACTTTATCTGGGCACAGGCTTATAACAACCTGCTACCAGATATTAACTTGGTAATTGACCTCGCAGCTGAGAGAGGATTTACTGTACACTCTGGTAGTGCCAAGATTTTGAAGGCTTATGTCTTCTTTACTTTGGTTGACCTATTCGGTGATGTACCATTCTCTGAAGCACTTCAGGGTATTGCTAACCCAAGTCCTAAGGCTGATGATGATGAAAGTGTTTACACTGCTGCTTTGGCACTGCTAGACGAGGGCATCAATGATTTGGCTGCTCCAGTGAGCCCTCCACCATTCGATCCTTACTACAATGGTGATGCTGCTGGTTGGATCAAGTTGGCTAACTCTTTGAAGTTGCGTTACCACGTTCAGACTCGCCTGGTAGGTGGTTCTGCTTCTGAGATCAATTCTTTGTTAGACAAAGTAATTGACAGCTCAGCTGATGACTTCGAGTTCCCTTATGGCCTTGATCGTCAGACTTCTGATGATATTCCTGATTCTCGCCACCCTTACTACCAAGACGGTTATGAGGTAGGTGGTCCTGGTCTGTACATGTCTAATTACATGATGTGGGAGATGTTCCTAGGTAAGTCTGTAGTTGATCCTCGGATCCGTTACTACTTCCGTCGTCAGGATGCTTTCGAAGACAACGAGAACCAGTTTACTTTGGAGTGCCAAGCTGCTCCTTACCCACTACACTGGCCTGATGGTTACCCATGGTGTACTGCCTCTGGTGATTTCACCGACTTGGCAAACGAATGGGGTGGCTACTGGGGTCGTAACCACGGTGATGCTAGTGGTATTCCACCAGATGATCTGAAGCGTACTGCATGGGGCTTGTACCCAGGTGGTGGTGCTTTCGACAACCTGCCTGCTATCATCGTAGACGAAGATCCAGAAGCGAATGACTTCCAGGTTTCTAATGCTGGTGCGGATGGCGCTCGTGGTGCTGGTATCCAGCCAATTCTTTTGGCTAGCTACGTACACTTCCTACGTGCTGAGGCAGCATTGACTATGGGTACTAATGATGATGCTCGTGCACAGCTGGAATTAGCTGTTAAGGCTTCTATCGATAAGGTGATGAACTTCAATACTGCGGTTGTTGACGCAGCATTCGTACCTAGTGACGATGATGTTGATGCTTACTTAGCTGAAGTATTAGGAGCTTATGACGCTGCTGATGACGATGGTAAGTTGAACGTAATCATCGGTGAGTTCCGTTTGGCACTACACGGTATGGGCTTGGATGCGTATAACGCATACCGCCGTACGAGTAAGCCGGAGAATATGGAGCTAACGTTCCAGGCTAACCCAGGTACGTTCCCACGTACGATGTGGTACCCAGCTGACTACGTTAACCGTAACGCTAACGCTACTCAGCGTCCTGGTCCTGAACTTGACACAAGAGTGTTCTGGGATACCAACCCAGACGATCTGCAATAACCTCCTATTTATGGGTGATGCTGCAGCTGTAAGAGCTGCAGCAATTACCCGAAAACAAAAATTCATCTAAGATGAAAAAAATCAATTTGATTTTATTCGGCTTGATGCTCCTGCTGGTCGGAACCAGTTGTGAAAAAGATCGCAATTTTGTTGAGTTTGCAGATCTGGAAACTGGTGCCTACGCACGTGAGCTAAGCCGGGACGGAAACTTCTTTTTTACGGATCCGTCTAATTCAACCATAACTGCCTCGGTAGAGTTTTATGATGTAAATCAAGGTCAAGATGTATCTTCTTACTCTTGGTCCGTGAACTACATTGATAAGACCAATGGTGGTGCAGATAACGCTGGTCCTGCCGATATTCTGACTATCAATGCTTCAGAATTTGGTACTTCTCCATCTGGCTTGCCTAGCGCTGACTTTTCTTTCACCCTACAGGAAGCATTAGATGCTCTTGGTATCACCATCGATGATGTAACTGGTGGTAGTACTATGCGTTACAACGCAACTGTTACTATGAAGGACGGTCGTACTTTTACAGCTGCCAACACGGGTAACAACATCGTATCTTCTGCTGCCTTCCGTGCACTGTTTAGCTTTGACGCTAACCTACTGTGTACTTCTACTTTGGCTGGTGAGTTGAATTACGTTACTACCGACGGTACTACTGCTAACGGTGGTGGCCCTGCTTGCCCAGAAGGTGAGATCACAGGTTCAGTTACTTTGACTGAAACTGGTCCTGGTGCTTACTCTATCTCTGATGCTTCATTTGGTGTATTCGGAGCTTGTTGGTCTGATACTCCAGCAGAAGGAATCAGCTTCATTGACGCTTGCTTCAAAGTGACTACTGAAGGAGCTGACCAGTACGGTGATACTTATACTTACGACATTATCGACGTATCTGGTGCTAGTATGACCATCGAATGGGTTAACAGCTTTGGTGATGGTGGTACTTCTGTACTGACACGTGCTGATGGTACGGACTGGCCTCCACTGGAGAACTAGTCAAATATGCATGATCGTCGGTCCGCTTTAGCGTACCGGTCATAACATATTGAATTTGTGTAGGCTTGGAGCATTGCGCTTCAAGCCTACGCTGTTTTAGAGTCCTGTAGCTTACATGATTTATAGCCCAAATGCACCCTAGTCGCTATCAAAGTCATCTAATAGTAAACAAGACTTGTGAATGCGCCCGTAAATAATTCTATTAGAACTGATCATTATCGTCGTGTTTTTGTCCTGTCAACAATCTATTCAAGGCAGCTGGAAGTTCGATTATACCTACGCTGACCGATCATCAATTCCAGCGTATTTGATCATCGATGGAGATAGATCTACGATAATTGATCGGTACGGTATAGTCTATGATTTTTCCCATACGCATGTACAAAGAGGTAGATTGATCCTTGCTAATGATGATTAATGCATCGAGTACACGATCGACTCCATTCAAGAGGACTTGCTACAAATTGACTCTACTCGCTATACACCACTTGATTTTCTTGCAAAGGAAAGCCCCACTATTGTAGAATTAATTGGCCAAATTGATGGCGTCTCATTAGAAGGTATTGATAGTCAAGGTGCATATAGTGTCAGTATAAAGGAAGAGCAGCAGGAGTTAATCCTAAAGATGGGTGATCTGCACGCAAGGATAGACGAAATGCCTTTATACCTACAATGCTCTCATTGTTCATCGAACAGGAGAGTAACATTGATTGTAGATCGGCACTTGAGTTATGCTCGGTTTAAAGAGGTGCTGTTTTGGTTAAGAATTTCTGGTGTTACAAGGTTTTCGGTAGTAGTCGAGTCGGACAAATTTGGAGTATACACTGGCTTGAACGACAAGATTGAGTTTTGGGACGAGGATATGCTACCGTTTTCAGAAGACTATGATGTACCACCCTTACCTCCACTGGTGTCGAGAGAGGAATCCTTATCGCTGTCAGGATCGATGTCATTGATCAAAGTGAAGCACAAAGAAGACATTGAGAATATCCTGTCGCTTTTAGATTAAGGGCAAGCCAATCTGCTAATAGATATGAGTGATCTTGATGTTGTAGTCGATTACATAGTGATCAAGCTGAAGGTAAAAGAAGCCTTACAACAAATAAGAGACACCATAGCACAAGAACAGTACGGAACGGCTTATCAAGACCTGGAACCTGCAACGAAACGCTTGCTTATGCAGCAAGGGCCACAGGTAAATTTTGAGATCAGAGCAGTTAATTAGTAGAGGAACATTCTTGATTCCTGATTATTTACTATTTATGTGACCAGAAGCTATTTCACACGCCTGTTATATTTTCTCGAACTAAGTTATGCCCAGACCAAAAAACAAAAAACCGAATACTGACCGCTGGCTATTGCTGGCGGTGGTGCTCTCAGGTGCCGCGGCACTTGGGTATGAAATGATGTGGACGCGCCTGCTAAGCCTTGTTGTGGGCGGTGAATTACTGGGCATCCTTGGTGTCTTAGTCGGGTTCTTTGGAGGTATGGCTATCGGTGCTTTCGCACTTAGTAAAAGAGCAGTACAAAGCAAGTCTCCCCTGAAGGTTTTCTTTTTACTAGAAGGGGCAATTGCGCTCTACGGATTGATCAGTCCATATCTGATCCATTTCATGAGCGAGCTCCTACCTGTTTGGATAGGACCAGGGTCGAGTGATTCTGGAACCTTAGTTTCTTTGCTGGTGATCATTCTTTGTACGGGCGTGATTTTGTTACCAGCCACCATTGGTATGGGAGCCAATTTTGCTTTTTTGGTTGAGGCCCGGCGGCGCCATTTTGCGCGTCAGGCGAACGAAAAGGGCTTAGCAAGGATTTACGCAGCCAATACCTTTGGTGCTGTTCTTGGCATCTTTTTGAGTATTTACATTGTCATGCCTGTTGTTGGTTTTAGTGGAGCCGCTGTTGTTTTTTCCTTATTGGGTGCTGCTTCTATTCTCTCTGCTTTTCGATGGCAAAAGGACCACTCGGCTTCTGCTAAACCCAAGCAGTCAAAAACAAAGACTCCGGAACAGAAACCAGTAGTTTTCCGGCTGCGCAATCAGTATCTACTGTTCTTATTCGGAACTGGTTTTTTGGGAATTGGCCTGGAGATTCTAGTGGTACACCACTTCAAGCAGATTTTAGAGAATACCATTTTTTCCTTTGGTAATATTTTAGCCATCTACCTATTGGGAACCGCCATTGGCGCCTGGCTTTTTCAGCGGTATTACCATAAGAAAATGAATCAGGCTCCGACTCTACTTATGGGAGGCTTGGCTACTTCCGTACTCTACACTAGCATCCTGCTTTCTTACGCCGGAGAATTATTAGTATTCTTCTCTCCCGATAGCACAGCATACCTTGGGCACTTAAGAGCGGAAGTACTATTGGCTATTGTAGTCTTCCTCTTGCCAACCATTTTTATGGGGGGCCTATTCAGCTATCTGATTGCGAAAATGAAGCCCGCGGAAGTAGGCCTTGCTTACGGTATGAATACCGCAGGTGCTGTATTTGCCCCTTTCTTGTTTGGTTTGGTGCTCATTCCACAATTGGGTGGCCAGCTGGCCTTGATTATTTGCTGGGTAGCCTATGTGCTATTGCTACTTTGGGGAATGATTGGTCTGAAGTGGCAAGGACGCCCTATTGTATTGGGAGTAGTGAATGTGGTCCTGCTTGTCCTGCTGGTTAACAAAGGAGTTAACTTACTAAAAACGGAGCCTGGCTATGAATTAGTTCAAAAAATAGAAGGACTAATGGGCGTCGTTGCTGTATCGGATAAGGGCACGAGAGAGGGACCGTATCAGCTGCCAGCTAGAATATTGCAGGTCAATAATGAATTCAGAATGGGTGGTGGTGCGAGCTTTCTGGAGCGCCGAATGGGAAATCTACCACTCCTGATGACCAATCAATACGACAATGCCTTGTTCCTGGGTATTGGCACAGGATCAACGATGGGGGTAATTGCCGATTATCCCTTCCAAGAAGTAGAAGCTGTTGAGATCGTGCGGGAAGTAAAAGAGGTGCTACCCTGGTTTGATGAGCATAATTTATCCGTCTTGCAGGATAACAGGTTAAAGTTCCACCTGGCGGATGCACGGCGCTTTATCAACAGTACCCAAAATACCTATGACTTCATTCTGGTCGACCTTTTCCATCCGGCACGAGATGGAGCCGGCTTGCTCTTTTCCCAAGAGAATTTTGAACTCTTGCGAACTCGTTTATCTGACGATGGTCTGCTCGCTTATTGGCTACCTGTCCACCAGTTTGATCCAGAAGGGCTAAAATTGGTGGTGCGTACCTTTTTGTCCGTTTTTCCAGAGGGTCACGCCGTTCTGGGCAGCTATAGCCTGAATACGCCGGTGATCGCCCTGCTGGCCAGTCCAAAGCCACTATCGGTTGATCTTGCTAGCGCTGCTCAGCAAATCACACAGCATCTTAACGTCCAGCTAGCTGTTGAAAATGCGGAAGACCTGGCCGCTACTTACTTGATGAATGGCCAGCAGCTTGCGGCTTATGCGGGCGATGGACCATTGAATTCCGATCTTTTTCCTCGTTTATTATTCCATGCTCCGAAGGCTACCTACACCCCCAATGCAGAGAAAGCAGCGGTGAACATCCAGGAGTTAAGGCAATACAGGACGGCCTTTCCAAATGATATTTTCAAGTTCAACGATAGTACATCTGGACTGCGAGCCAAGAAAGCCTGGCAAGCTGCGGGAATATTCTTGGAGGGGAACGAAGCCATTCGGCAAGGTAACAGTCAAAAGGCTTTACAAGATTATATCCGTGCCTATAAAGTAGACCCTAGCTTTTCTCCCTCCCGAGGTCAGCTCTTCCAGTATGCCTTAGGAAACCCCGATATGTACTCCACTATTAACCAAACACTCAATCCTTCGGATCGAGAGCGCCTAAGATTAATCCGACAAGAATCTCAGTATAATAATATGATGAGATCGAATCAATAATTCTTTTTGCCTTTGTCTAGTTTTATGTTTTTGACTGATAAACACCACAATAATGAATAGAAAAACCCTAATGCTTCTCACAATTTCTTCCATTCTCTTTGTATCAACAGCTTGTCGAGCAATTATAAAAGATGAGGCTGATGAAGTTCAATCAATTGGTACTTCCATTGGTCAGGGGACCGAGAATGTCGAGCAAGCGGCCTTACGGATTTGGGATCTGATGGACGAAAATAGATTTGCTGATTTACCTCTAGCGGTTGATGCGCTAAACACCGCTGACCAACTTGAAGACCTGAGAGAGCGTTTGACACAGCCCATTGATTTTCAGTGGAAAGTAATTCGAGGAGAAAACAATGACGCACTCGCCAATTACCATTATTTTATTTCCTTACCGCAGTATTACAAAGACCCAGAACGAAGGCCTTTTGCCCAAATTAGCTGTACAATCAATTTAGCTGCGAAGGAGCAAGTAATTACCCAAATGACCGTATTTCTAGAGGAGGAGGTTGATCAGAAGGGGTATGATAAAGCGGGCGTTTCCCCAGGACTGCTGTCTGAAAAGGAGCGCTACGAAATTAAGAATAGAACTATCCGGACGGTATTGGATAGTTTACAAGCAGTTGGGATGCTCGAAGATCCGATCTCAGTTTTTAGTAATGCTTTGACGAGCTTAGAAAATGAGGTTCCGGTGGAAAGAGCAGATTTTAGCAACCTAATCGGATATGCCTTCTCTGAAAATCAGTTTTATCTTTTTAAGATATTGCTCCCTTACTACAATGAGAACGTTTATGCTACTAGAGGGGTCCTTCCGAGGACCATGGAAGATGTCAATTATTTGCTAAGAGAGGCGATGTTGGAGCAGATTGATCTGCTGATAGCATCGGATTTCAATTCCGTAGACAAGGCAATTTCTACCGGAAACGCATGTACGGCTACACCGACTGAGGCGTTTTCACCAGAAGCAGTTGAGACCATCCGCTCGTTTATTATGGAGGCAGAGCTTGAAATGGCTATTGATCGTTTTCAGAGGCTGCAGATACCAGAAGATATACGAAATCAATTACAGCTCTATTGTTCGGCTAATATTTGGATCGAAGAGCGCTGGCCTTTAGTGAGAGAAGGGGTAGAGAACTACATAAAACTGTTAACTATGAATTCCGTCATAGTTTCGAATATGCTAGATGATTTAACCGCCTTGGAAAGTAGGTAATGACGACTTAGCGACATTGTCAGGGTGTAAGTAAAGTAAGTTATGAGTGACCGGAAGATCCAACGTAGGTTGATGGATGAAGCACTAAAGGAGTTGGTTATTCCATTTTTGCGGGAGCAAGGCTTCAAAGGGTCAATGCCACATTTCAGAAGACCGCAGGAGGACCGGATAAATCTGCTGACCTTTCAGCACAGTCGATCGCAAGCAGAATTTGTAGTTGAAATCGCGAATAGTCCACCGTCTGGGATCACTACCTACTGGGGGAAAGAAATCTCCGCCAAACGGATTACTGCACATGACGTTAGTCGACGTCTGAGACTTGGAAGTGGAGGTGCTGGTGAAGATTACTGGTTTGATTACAGTAAGGAAGAGATTTTTACAAATACTTATCGAAGGTTAGCTAAAAAAGTCTTAGGCAACTGGCAACAAGCGGAAAAATAGTGGGAGGAAACCCCTTTTGACCAAAGAATCGAAGATTAGATAGTTCACTGTGTGGACTTTAGTGGAATACGCCTCGAAACACGCTCTCAATGAAATAAGATCTGGATGATACACCGTATTTTGCATCATAATCATAAGCACATCGTACTTTATGGAGTATTAATATTCCTGCTGGGATTATTGATTGCCTACTCGATTGACAACTCCTTACTACCTGGTATTCTGATGGTCTTGGGCATGGAGCTGACCTTTCTGGAGCTACTGCGCCGGTATTTAGTGAAGCGGTCTTCGATCAAGCTGCTTGGTGCGGCGATTTTGGTCTTGTCCGTGCTGAATTTCTTAAGACACGCTGCGTTTTTGAAATTAATCCCTAGGATTAGAGAATTATACGTAAGCTATTTAGAGGTTAGGTGGTACCTGATAACAGAATCCATTTGGTTGATGATCTCCATTTGGATTGCGTGGTGTGGATTGAAATTATTGTTCTCAAAGGAGGTGATGTCTTTTGGTGCGTACACTGCTTCCAAAGAATTTAGCGTCTTAGCCCTGCTTATCCTCTTCCTGTTTGACCTAGAAATACCTGTTTTTGGTTTACACGGTAATTTTGGAGGCTATGTTCATGGGCATAGTTTTTGGGACTCAGCATCACATCTCCATTAGGTTGAAGCATATGAATGAAAACTCAATTTCAGTCAGCATTACTGCCAGTAAAACAAGACTAAAAGACATTGTGGTAAGGATAGAAGAGATCGGCTGGCAAAAGCGCGTGGATTCTTTCTATTTCCTTTTGGATGGATCTCGAACCACTTTTACTGTGCTTCCTGGAAGGCTGGCGAAGTTGTTTGAGGACTGGCTCACTATTTTGGAGAAAGACACCCCTGTTCACTATCTACCTATTTCGTTTTCAGAGCAGTTCATCGGTGCGTTTAGCGTGCAACGAACAGCCAACGAAGAGGTCAGTCTTAGTTATGGATATTTAGAAGGGCTGATTGGTTCTGATGTGCCGCCTTCTAAAATCAAGGAACTTGATTTGATGTCCGTTCAATTCATCCAGAGTTATCCTGAATTAGACTACGCCATAAATGCTAGTCGATTAAGGGCGAATATTGCGGAGCTTATTTTAGAAATGCGAACGCTCAGTAATAGTACTAGCTAGGGGGAGAAACACTCGTTTCGCGGAATGACAAGCAACGGGAGTTTTGTGCCACGGGAAAAAGAAAACTAATTAGCCAAAGCTATTTGAGCAAAGAAGAACATAAAGTAGAGACGGTCAAGCTGTACGAATAAACGATACCATTATATTGCGTTACTCATCATAAATGATAATCTTTGTATAAGTCCTCAAACTCAATATGGTGCAAAACGCGAGGATCGTATTTGTTTATTTTGTTTGGAACCAGATATTCGACGGAGACGTTTATGGATTTTAGTTTTGATATACGCGGTTATCTCAAACCATACGGAAAGAATGAGATAAATAAAGAGAACTTAAAGAAAGTATTTGTTGACCCGTTTGATGAAGCTTCGTCTCGTAAGAGATTATATCAAGGCTATTTGAAGTATAATAAGGATTTGCAGGCCCTACTTGCCGGTCAGAGGTATGTGCAGTGGATAGATGGGAGCTTCATCAGTACTCAGATAAATCCCAGAGATATAGACCTAGTTAGCTTGATCGACTATAGATTCATTGAACTGATTTAAACTTTTCTAATGGCCTACGCCTCAATGCCTTACAGAACCTGGCTTCATCGTTTCCCTCGTCCGTACCTTCCAGGTATGCACTCGGAAAGCCTCTTCGCCAGAACCTACAATGCATTGGGCTCACCAGCACCACCAAAGTTTAAATCAGTTCATTGAAAAATACGAATTGGATTTGAAAAGATTTCTAAATAGGGATGGGAAAAACAACTATGGGATCGATGGTTACATGGTAAGGGTTTATCCTGAAGGTCATGACAAGTACATTCGAACAAAGTCTGACTTAATATATTGGGAGAGTTGGTTCAGCATGTCAAAAAAGAATCGAAGGAAACAGCGATTTCCGAAAGGGTTTGTAGAAATAAAATTCTAGGACAATGGAAGGGGTAATTAGTGAAAAGGCGGCAAAGATTCTTGATTTACTAGAACAAATAGAGTCAGTAAATGGGATGATCCAAGTTCATGAAGATGATTCCTTTATGAGAGATCAATATCTCTATAGAAAAGAAGGATTCATTAAAGAGCTAGTCGAAGAATTAGGTCAGTTTCAGATCAGTCCAGAAGATCTAGTCGCTTAAAGAAAGATTGAATTAGATACTGCGCACAATTCTGCTACTAATAAGAATGCACTCATCATCGTGCTTCGTGGTAGCTTTAGTTGCGAAGCCAATAATATACAGAACTCCCTAACGCACCACCAACTTCCGCACCGTAGTTTCACTACCATTACTCAGATGCACAAAGTAGATCCCCGCAGCCAACTGACTGAGATCTAAGGAAAAGCTGCTGCTAGATGTCTTTTCTTGTAAAGTACCTACCAACTGCCCTGCGGTATTATAGAAAGCCAGTTGAATGGATCCACCTGAAGCTGGGCCTTCCCAAGTGAAAGTAACTTGATCAGTAGCGGGGTTTGGAGCCATCATGAGTTGGTTAAGGCTCAGTTGACTCGGTACCTCGAAAGTAGAAACGATAGGCGCAATGGTGGTATCCTCTACGATGTGTAGAATCTGGTTGATGTCATTTTCGTATACCATCTGTGTACGTAAACCTCCCGTCCAGATGACTTCGATACTGTCTACTGCGGTAGCTTCACCCAAGCCAAAATGCAGGCGAGAAGAGGAGTGGGAGGCATGACTACTGCCACCGTCCACTTCGCGTAATAGTGCTTTGTCGTCCGCGTAGACAATTACTTTTGATCCGTAGGCATCGCGGTTAGCATCTACGCCTTCTAGGTCCACTTCCAGCCAGTTGTTTTGGTTGCCCATTTCGTTACGGTAGAGTAGGGTAGCCCAGCCCTCAACATTGGCTGGCCCGTTTAGCACAACGGATAGAATGTCCAGGTCGCCGTCCATATCGTAATCAGAAAAAGCCATACCCCGGCTGACGTAAGGATTGGTAATACCGTAGTCTTCCCCTACATCCGCAAAGGGCAGCTCGCCTTCGTTGAGAAAGAGCTTGTCATTCATCAAAAAAGTAGAGGGGATGAAATCCGGTCCGGGCACGTAACCATTGGCTACGTAGAGGTCAAGATCAGTATCGTTGTCGATGTCTAGGAAGGCTGTCCCCCAGCCAATCGCTAGTGAAGTATCGGTAACCACCCACTGGTCGGCTGCTCCACATTCTTCGGTGATGTTGGTAAAGGTATCTCCATCGTTACGGATGAGCTCGTTGCGACCAAAATTGGTAATGTAGTAATCAAAATCTAGATCCTGGTCAATGTCGCCAATGGCAATACCCATGCCGTACATTTGTAGATCAGAACCGGTGGTCTCACCTATTTCCGTAAAATTATCGTTGGGGTAATTGTTCCGATAGAGCTTATTAGGCTCAATCCATTCGCCAAAGTCATTCGCAATGTAGAGGTCCATTGCTCCATCATTATTGAAATCGGTGGCAGTGGTGGCCAGGGCACAGCCGGTGTCTTCCAGCCCAAGATCAGCAGCACGTTCGGTAAAAGTGCCATCTCCATTATTGTGGTAGAAGCGATTGCCGAAGCAGGTATGCTCAAAACCGATGATGGTGCCCCCGTCGTAGATGAAGTCCGCAATTTCTACGTAGTTCACCACGTATAGGTCCAACCAACCATCAAGATCGTAGTCCAGAAAGGTAGCGCCCATGGTAAAGGCCGCGTCGGCCACAAAAGGCCAGTCCTCTGTGAAGGTTCCATCTCCATTATTGCGGTAGAATAGGTTGCGGCCCAGGTCATTATCATCGTTGCGCCAGGTATAGACAAAGAGGTCTTTGTCGCCATCATTATCCACGTCACCAGCAGTCACGCCGGTGGTGTAGTAGAAATCAGTTCCGGCGAAACCGGCCTCTTCCGTCTGGTAGGAATAGGTTCCATCTCCATTATTCAAATAGAAATGATCCACTGCCAAACCACCGGTCAGATAGAGGTCATCATCCCCGTCATTATCGGCATCAAAGAAGGCTGCGCCGCCACCCATGAGGGCAAAATTATCCACCACATGATCGATACCCGCAGTTGTTTGTGCCTCCACAAAATGCTGAGCTTGGGTGTTTGTCAATACCGTCAAAAAAAGGAAAGCTGTAAGTAATGCACTGTTTTTCATTTACCTCAAATCTTTACCCTCAGAGAAGGGCGACATTAATGTTTAGTTGCTGCGTTCTTATTCGAACCTACTGCTTTTGAAATTTGATCTCTCCGTTTACGATAGTATAAAGGACTTCGGTGTCCAATATTTCCTCTTCGGAGCAGTTGATCAAATCTTTGCTCAAGATCACCAAATCTGCCAATTTTCCGGTACTAATACTTCCCTTATCTGCTTCCTCAAAAGCAGCAAAAGCGTTGGCCATGGTGTAGGAGTAAATAGCCTCAGCACGCGTCATAGCTTGTTCTGGAAAGAAAGGTTCCGGATTATCGGGGCGCTTGCGCGTAACACTGGCGTAGTAACTGGCAATAGGGTCTACATCTTCTACGGGAGCGTCAGTGCCGTTGGTTACTACCGCGCCGGCATCCAATAGGCTGCGCCAGGGGTAGGCTCCCGTACGTGCGCGTTCTTCCCCCAACCTTTTGACCACAAACGGCGCATCAGAAGTACAGTGGATAGCCTGCATGGAGGCGATTACGCCTAAGTCTGCAAAACGCTTAATATCGTTTTCCGCTAGGTGTTGACTGTGCTCAATACGCCAGCGCAAGTCGGTTTCTTCGGCAGTTTTGAAGCGATCTTGAAAGATATTGAGGACTTCCTGGTTGGCCCGATCACCAATAGCGTGCACGCACAGCTGCATCCCTTTGTCGAGTGCCAGCTCGGCGATGGTGTCTACCGTTTCCACCAGAGTGGTATTCTGCCCCACAAAGCCAGGTTTATCGTTGTAGGGGCGCAAAAGCCAAGCACCAAAGGCCCCTAGGGCACCATCTACCTCTGACTTAATGGCCCGGCAGGTGAAAAAGTGATCGCCGGCATCAACAATAGGAAACTTAGCGCCCAGCCCTTCGCGTAGCTCGGTGTAAGGCCGGCGTGCCATTACCCAAAGGCGTAAATCCAATTCACCCGCTTCGGCCAGCGCTTGGTAATCATCAATTTCTTTGAAGGAAGAGCCTGCGTCTTGGAAGGAGGTAATTCCCTTTGCCAGGCATTCCTTTTGGGCGGCCTCTACTCCTTCGGTCCATTCCCCTTGCAAGTCCATGGGCGATAAACCATCACGGTAAGCGGCATAGGCTTCGGTAATGAGTGCCATGGCGCGTTCTTCAAATACACCGATGGGGTTGCCTTGCTGGTCGCGTAGGATATGCCCGCCCCGTGGATCAGGCGTTTCGGCGGTTACGCCCGCTAGTTTCATAGCTGCTTCATTAGCGAAAAGAGAGTGTCCACTGGCATGACGCAATACCACTGGATGATCCTTGGTGAGTACGCTTAGGCTGTGGTGGGCTGGGTAACCATGTTGCGATAGCTCGGGCGCTGTTTCCCACTTCTCCTGGTGCCAGCCTCGTCCCGTAATCCATTCTCCCTTTGGGGTGTTGGCTGCTTTTTCCGCTACCATTTGCACGATCTCTTCCCAGCTGCGGGCCGTGAGGAAATTGAGATTCATGAGCGCATAGCCCAAACCAGAGAAGTGGCCGTGTCCTTCAATAAAACCGGGCATGACAAACTGGCCCTCCGCATTCAGTACTTGAGTGCTTTCGCCCTGGTGTTCTGTCACTTGCTCTGCCGAACCAACGGCCAGGATTCGACCATCTTTTACGGCAATCGCCGAGGCTTCGGGTTGAGCATCGTCGACGGTGTAGACTTTAGCGTTTGTAATAATGAGATCAGCAGTAGTTTTTTCCGCTGTGGATTGGCAAGACCAGACGAATATTGCCAATAGAATAGCCTGAAATAGTGTAGTGTTTCTTATCATATACCAAAATACTTTTACGAGCGCAGCAAAATACAAATTCTTTATGGCTGAGATTCACATTCGACCCGCAAATGCTGATGACTTATCGGTAATCCATGACCTGGTACGGGAGTTGGCAGTTTATGAAAAAGAAGAAGCTTCCTTTACGGCTACCTTAGAAGATTATCAGACCGATTTTGCCGATGGCGTCTTCCAGTCTATTGTAGCGGAAATGGAAGGGGAGGTTGTTGGCATGTGCCTCTATTTTCTGACGTATTCTACCTGGAAAGGTCGGATGCTTTGGTTAGAAGACTTTGTCATTCGGCAGGCGTATCGCCGGCACGGAATTGGGCAAAAGCTGTTCGATGCTTTGCAGCTTCGGGCAAAAGAGATGAACTGCCGTTTGATGAAATGGCAGGTGTTGGATTGGAATGAGCCGGCTATTCGATTTTACGAAAAGAACGATGCCTTAATCGATACCGATTGGTGGAGCTGTAGGTTGTTCTTAAACAAATAGAAAAAATTAATATTTTAATTTTATTTAATTATATCTTACCTTTGTTCAAGACGAATGATACAAACTGCGGCTTGTTCCGCTCAAGATTTATAGTGTTTCATAGTGTGAGGGGGTAGTCTGTTAAGGCTACTCCTTTTCTATTTCCTACAACTCACGTACGAGGAGCGATTCTGCTAGGCCATACAACAGTGACTTTGCTTCCGAAGCTACAGTTACCTTCTCCAGGTGCTCGTAGGCGCGTTGCTGATACTCGTTGCGCAAGGTCTTGATGTATTCAGGAATACCGAGGGTAGTGAAGATGGCGGTTACTGTCTTTACTTTTTCATCCTCATTCGTAGTGGGCTCATTATACCACTGGCGAAGGGCAGCTTGTTGTGCTTCGTCTCCTACTTCCAATGCTCTAATGTACAGACAGGTTTTCTTGTTTTGCACGATGTCACCACCAGGACGCTTACCTACCTTGCTAGGGTCACCGAATGTATCTAGATAATCATCCTGAATTTGAAAAGCGATGCCGGTTAGGCGGCCAAACTCACTTAAATGGAGCTGATCTTCCTCGCTAGCGCCGGCTGAGAGTGCACCCATCTTCAAACTTCCGGCTAGGAGTGCTGCCGTTTTCATCTCGATCATCAAGAGGTACTCTTCCAAGTTTACGGAAGGGCGCGTTTCAAAATCAACATCATACTGCTGGCCTTCACAAACGCGGATAGCTACTTGACTTAGCGTGTTGACCAATTGTGGAATGGCCGCTGCCCGTTTGGTTTGTTGCAGAAAGTCGTAGGCGTAAATGAGCATGACATCGCCGGAAAGGATACCACTATTCAGACCGAATTTTTTGTGTACGGTGGCTTTTCCGCGGCGAATATCAGCGGCATCCATAATATCGTCATGAACTAGGCTGAAGTTATGGAAGACCTCCACACTGAGCGCGGAAGGCAGGGCTGCTTTAGCATCAACGCCAAACATTTGACAAGCCAGCAGAGCCATTACCGGACGCATCCGCTTACCTCCCATTTCCATGATATAATGAAAGGGCTCGTACAATGCTCGAGGCTCTTTATCGATGAGGTTATCTGCGAGGTAGTTCTCAAATAGCGTGCGCAGTGCTGGGACGTCTTGCATAAGTATCAGGTTGTAGCGGTGAAAATGACCTTTTTTGTAGGGATACAGGAAATAAGTCTGTGGATTTCTGGTGCGATATCTTAAATACCAGCATCTGTATTATTGATCTGAACACCAAGCAAGTCAACAGCAACGATAATAAGAGGTTGTGAAAGGAGCGAGTAAAATCGGACAGAAAGCCAATAAAAGAAGCCACTTAAACCGCTGAGATCATTAACTTTGCCCACCTCAATAAGGAAAATGCAGCGGCCATCCCTTTGATATAGGATAATTTTTGTAATATAGGACCGAAGCTTAATAGTTAATGTCCGCCCCCTTGAACAAAGCTGACGACGCCGGGCAAACCATGTCAAGCATGAATAAAAAGTCTAAGCGATACTGTGTTTTATTGATCGAAGACAATCCAGGTGATGTTCGACTCACCCAGGAGGCTTTCAGGGAAACCGGAGCTGATATTGATCTTCAGGTAGTAATGGACGGAGTAGAAGCCGTAGCCTACCTGCAAAATGAGCGTGAATACGTTGATAAGCCACGACCTGATTTGATCTTACTAGATCTCAACTTACCCAAGTGGGGTGGACGTCAGGTACTGGAAAAAATCAAGAAGGACCAAGACCTTCTGCGTATTCCAGTTGTAGTTCTAACTACCTCAAATGCGGCGGCTGATGTTTTGGCTTGTTACGATCTACACGCCAATTGCTTCATTAACAAACCTGTCGATTTCGACAACTTTTTTCAAATCATAACGTATATCCAAAAGTTCTGGTTGGAAACAGCGACCCTCCCGGGTACCGTGAGTTAATGAATAGTGAAGCAGTCTGTATAACCGTCAATTGTCTAGAGCGTGCTGTAAATTGAGTGGATTATGGCGGGATCATCGAAGAAAATGTTGAGTATACTGGTTATTGAGGATAATCAGGCAGATGTGGAAATGATCCGTATCTTCCTACAGGATTCCAAGCCTCAGCACCAGCTGCTCAAAGCAGAGTCATTATCAGAAGGTTTCTATCTTCTGGAGGAGCACGATATTG
The DNA here is from genome assembly GCA_039816955.1 of Bacteroidota bacterium. Taxonomy (GTDB): domain Bacteria; phylum Bacteroidota; class Bacteroidia; order Chitinophagales; family Saprospiraceae; genus Lewinella. The sequence goes on along the minus strand of JBCBWU010000046.1, from coordinate 11,583 downwards.
ATCTAGTCCTCCTCGATCTCAACTTACCAGATACCAACGGCTTTAATACCCTCCGCCGTTTCTTACAAAAATCTCCGGGTGTACCAGTAGTTGTCATGACGGGTCTTGCTGATCAACGCAAGGGCACCGAGTCCGTTCGTGCTGGTGCGCAAGACTATCTCGTAAAAGGCGAATTTGACGGTAAGCAACTGCTGAAAGCTATCCGCTACTCCCTGGAGCGTTTTCGTTTGCAGGCTGAAGCCGAAGAACGCGCTACTAAAGCCAGTGACGAACAATCACGCCTCAAGGCTTTACAACAAATGGCCGCCCTGGGCGACTGGGAGATGGATATTGTGAGCTTGGCCATGGAGTGGTCGGAAGAGGTATTTCAGATTTTCCAGGTCACCCCAAACAGTTTTTCTCCCTCCCTGAGCGACTACCTTGGTTTTGTCCATCGGGAAGACCGGGAGAAGGTAGAGAAATTCTTTGCCGAGGCGGTGAAGTACCAGGAGTACGGCCCACTGGAGCACCGGATTTTAATTGATAATCGCATTCTCAAAACCTTGAGTATGCGTACCCGCATTCGCTTTGACGAAAAGGCCAACCGCATACTTCTGTTGGGAAGTGTACAGGACCTCACACCTTCTTCGGCGGAAACCGCGCCTGCTGATGATCCACCGGCAGACGAGTCTCAGTCTGATCCTTTTTACAGCCGGGAGTTGTTCAACCAGATCAGCTTCAATATCCGTACACCACTTAGTACGGCCGTGCATTTATTCTACCTCCTGGAGCAAACTGCACTAAATAAGCACCAGTCTAAATTGGTGCGTGACCTCAAGACAACGATTGACGACCTGAGTTTTACCCTCAGTAATCTCGTTAACCTTTCCATTCTCAGCAACGATAGTGCCCTTTCGGCGAAGGAGCAGTTCCGCCCGCTTGATATCCTCGAGTCGATCCAGCGGGTAATGACCTTCAAAGGCCAGCAGAACAACCGGGAGATTGATATCTACATTGATCCCCGTTTGGCAGTTGGTGTGCAAGGTGATTCCAACAAGCTCTCGCAACTGTTCTTCTGCCTGGTAGAACTGGCGTTCTTGTACAGTAAGATGGGCGCTTTTGTAAAGCTACGCTGTACCTGGGAGGAAGAGGAAACCGGCAACGGCGTGCTGGAAGTACAGCTTGAGTACGATGGTGGCCTGCCACAGTGGCCCAGTACCGAAGGGGAAGCTACCGCGGAGGAGGTATTCTCGCTGTTGCAGCCCAGACAAAAGACGAAAGGTCGGGAGGAACTCTTGGCCCGCGTTTTCCAGCGGCTTTGTGACCAGCTAGAAGTGCGACGGCGCGAACATCGTGGCCAAGCTGGAGTGTTTGTTGATTTATCAATTCCGCTCAAGCGAACCAAAGGTCGTGATTCGGATGTGCCCAGCACTCCGCAACAGGATTTACGCATATTGTTGGTAGAGGATCATCCGCTACACCAAATTGCCACCAAGAAAGTACTGCATACTTGGTCAGAAAAAGTACAGGTAACTGTGGTGGGTAATGGAAAAGAAGCCCTGGTACGGGCACAAGAAATGTCCTTTGATCTGGTCCTAATGGATCTTCAAATGCCGGAAATGGGCGGGATCGAAGCGGCTACTAATTTACGTTTGTTCTCTCCTGTTCCTATCATAGCCCTAACCGCCAGTACCAGCAAGCAGGAAGAAGATCAGTGTTACCAAGCCGGTATCAATGACTACCTGGCCAAACCATTCCAACCCGAAGACTTGTATCGCCGTATCATGCTATTAGTATACGAAGAAGAAAAAGTCTAGTTGGTACTTAACTTCTGTTCTTCATTCGTTGTTGGTAAGGGATAGTAGAGACGCATTCTAACTACCATGACAGCATACGATCTGATTATTATTGGCGGTGGCCCAAGTGGCCTTAATGTGGGACTTGCAGCAGAAAAAGCTGGCCTCAACTTCCTCATCCTGGAAAAAGGAGTTTTAGTCAACTCCATCTACCATTTTCCTACCAATATGACTTTCTTTTCCACCTCCAAGAATTTGGAAATTGGGGACACCCCTTTCATTTCTCATACCGATAAACCCACTCGCAAGGAGGCACTCGAATATTACCGACGACTACAGCAAGCCTATAACTTGAAGGTTAAGATGTACGAACCAGTGCAGTGCATGGAAGCTGTCGTAGGGGCAGATGTGTATGAGATCCAAACTGCAAAGGATACTTATCGGGCACGTTCAGTGGTAGTGGCTACTGGTTTTTACGATACGCCTCGTATGCTGGGAGTACCGGGGGAAGACCTGCCAAAGGTTAAGCATTACTACGATGATGCCCACCCTTATGTGGGCCAAAAAGTACTGGTTATCGGTGCCGCCAACTCCGCCTGTGATGTGGCATTAGAAACCTACCAGAAAGGCGCGGAAGTCACCATGGCGGTACGCGAGCACGAGCTTTATCCAAAGGTGAAGTACTGGATCAAGCCCAATATCGAAAACCGGATCAAGGAGGGCAGTATTGAAGCCCACTTTAATACCGTGGTAAAAGCGATTTATCCGGACCGCGTAGACCTGGAGGGGCCAGAAGGTGCCTTCACTATCGAAAACGATTTTGTGTTGGCGATGACGGGCTACGAGCCCAATTACGAATTGCTTCGTGCCTTAAACCTTCCCATAAGCGATGATGAACTGGCCTTGCCAATTCATGATCTGGAGACCTTGGTGACGCCTTTGCCTAATGTGTATTTAGCGGGTGTCGTCTGTGCTGGTCGGCAAACCAGTAAACTCTTCATTGAGAACACGCGTGATCACGGAGAAATCATCGTTCAGCAGATTCAGGCACAGCAAGGAATACAGGTCTAAATTTTTTCGCGTAATTCACTGGCGTATTTGGCAGAAGACTTTATATTTGCAACCCGTTGACGAAAAGTTGTTATCTGGGAACTAATGCCAGCAGTGGTGTTGTTCGAAAAGATATAAAGCCCACCTGCGCTCTGCGAGCTTCGGTGGGCGATGGGGGATTAGCTCAGCTGGCTAGAGCGCTTGCATGGCATGCAAGAGGTCACCGGTTCGACTCCGGTATTCTCCACAAGGCCGATCCGAGAGGGTCGGCTTTTTTAGTATAAAAAAAGCAGATGAGATTGTCTCATCAGCATAAGAGGTCACCGGCTCCGAAAAATAGAAAATCTATGATTTTCGTAATTTTTCGAGAGTCCACGCAAATGAGCGAAATCGTAGATTTCGATATTTACGGGATTCGACTCCGGTATTCTCCACAAGGCCGATCCGAGAGGGTCGGCTTTTTTAGTTTAGCGAGACGGAAGGCATCTCCAAGATGCCTTCTGTCTGCCTCTGCCTACTCCACCAAAAAGTTCTCGTAGGTATACTCTGCTCTTAGATACAGCTTATTGCCTAGGCTATCCACACGATAGCTTTTGCGATCTTTATAAAATAACGTCTTTCCTACACGTTGAAAGGAAGTGTTTTCGACCAGGGAAAAGTGGTCGGGTGACTCGATAAAATTCGCCACTACGTTTTGGTTGTCTTGATCGAAGTAGAAGTACCAGGTATCAGCAGAGGAGTGGTTGGCGTTTTGGGCCGGACTATAGCTAACCTGTAGTACATCCACAACTAGCCCTGTATCCATCGTTCTTTCTCCTGCATAAGTTATCTCTGCGCCAGGATCTAGCAGTTTGTAGGGTAGGCCAATGACGTAAGTAGATGTATTAAGACCCTTTTCGATTACCGCTGGTGTTTTTTCGGTGGGTTCACCATCAGCCGTTTGTGTATAAACATTATCTGCAAAGCGGGTATGAATGAGGGTCCCGTTTTCGGTAGACTGTATATCAATGACTTTTGGGCGAGTTGTGTAGTCATGTATTTGTTTAAAGGTTTTTTCTACCTCCCCGCTCGCTGAAAATAAGGTGAAGGTTTTATCATAGCGTAGTCGATTGATGTTACCCCAGGCCTCCAGCCCACCTACATAGTCTATCGCTGCTTCAAGTATGTTTCTGGCCTTTTCATCTTTAATGTGACTGAAATGATCAGGCGTTTCTTCTTGTTCTGCCACTTCTTGCACGGGTGAAGACTGGCAGGCTAATAGGAAAACAAGTAGAACGAATAAAAGTGGATGTCGCATGATGGTAGAAATTATCGAACAAAATACAAATTCAAGATACCATGGCATTCGCTTTTTCATTCTTCTAGCGCAAAAAATGGGATGGACTAGTTTAACCCAAACCGGACTAAATTTTATTCGATTCTCACTCCATCCATACTGGATATGCAACTAAGGTTTGACGTCTCTTGTTTCTTTATTAAGTTTAGCAACAGAGATTTAACGCTAAACGATTTTACTGACAGGTCATCTCAGCGTCCCGATTTTAACGTGGGGGCTTTCGTCTTAGAACACACACTGAATGCGCAAGGGGCCTATTAAAGCGAAGAATTCATTTAGGCCCAAAATGCGAAGAAGACGGAAGTTGATTGCTACTTGACAGACAGGTAGAAAGATCTGACGAATACTTAGTAGTTATGGAGAACGTAAATTTTGCCCAACATGCGGAAGAACTGCCTTTACAGGTGAAGTTCAGTGTTGCTGCACTTGCCGATAGCGTAAAGGCATATCTTTCCGATAAGGACCACCCGTTTTATACGGCTGCACAGCATATTCAAGGCTTATTGGCCGAACACCAAGAGCTAATTGATGGTATTGATGCTGATGCCGACCTGACTCCGTACAATGAAGTGTTAGAGTTATTATTCGGTAAGCTTTTTCCGGAGCAGTTGCAGTCAAATGAAATTAAGAGTGTCGTACTTCCCTTTGTATTTAGAGGTTTTTTGCCTACCAAGCGCTTGTCTACCATTCTGAAAAATGCCGGGCCGGATTTTGAGCTGAGTTTTGATGGTTTCGATTCTGACCGTCTCTACTTCTTTGCTTGTGGATTCATTCTAGCCAAGTACTACCAGCAGTATATGCCTGGTAGCTTGCCCATGCACGTCCATATTCCAGATGTGAACACGGGCCAAATGCGGTATTATCGTTCAATGCTCAATGCTGATTTTATTGAAATTTACAAAACGGACGAAGCACCTGAATTGACCAAGGAGGATATTGACGAACTGCTTCGTGATGGAGAAAACATTGAGCTGTGGAAGGAGAAATTCCCGCCGCAGAGCTATATCTTCAAGGGTTTCGCCTTGATGAATTTGTTTGACAATACGCCAGATTTCCTTATTCATTCCATTCGGGATGTCTTCCTGCGTAATGATCAAGACGTTTTCACCGAGTTCAGAGAGAGCTTGACAAAGCTCTACCAGATGGCGGATATGGAGGTGGGGTATTCCGTATACAATTTGAAGACTTTCCGGCAGATTGAAGGTCTGTTTACGCGTCAAAGTCAAAGCCTGATCTTTCCTGCCGGAGATTACATTGACCCCAAGCTGGTCTTTTGTGAAGGGGTGATCTCCTGTGTGTTAAAAAACACAGAAATATTCGCCATTTCCGACGTAGAGCATTACGGCGAGAGAACCAATCAAAATGGTCTTTACCAACGCTTGGCAGCTAGAGGCCTAAAAAGTTTCCTCTTCGCTCCAGTGCGGGTTAACGAAGATGTTATCCTCGTACTCGAGTTAGGGTCTCCCCACAAAAATAAACTCAATCCACTTAATGCGCATCTGATTAAGAAAGTGCTACCCGCAGTACAAGTAGCCTCACAACGGTCTTTTGAAGAAACGGGCAACCGCTTAGAAAGCACTATCCAAGAACATTATACTTCTATTCATCCAAGTGTAAAGTGGCGCTTTGAGGAAGCAGCGCAGGCTTATCATAATCAACTGACTGAAGGTGTAGAAGATCCGGTACTAGACGAAATTGTTTTTGATGACGTAGTGCCACTCTACGGCCAAAGCGATATTAAGGGTTCCTCTAGTGCTCGTAATGCGGCTATTCAGGCCGATTTAGAATTACAGCTTTCCCTAGTCGTTGATACTTTGGAAAAAGTGAAAAAAATTCGGCCACTGCCCATTTTTGAAAAACTTGTCTTCCGGGTACAACAGTACATCAAACGAGTGCAAGCTGGCTTGAAAGCTGGTGACGAGGTAGGTATCCTCGAATTTTTGAGACGGGAGATCTACCCAGTTTTCAACTACCTTGAATCGCAGGAAGGCGTCTTAGCCGAAGCCGTCACTCACTATATGTCGTTTATCGACCCCCAGCTACAAGTTGTTTATCGTCAACGCAAAAGCTATGACGATAGCGTCAACTATCTCAATAAACGCTTGGCTGGTTATTTAGATAAGCGCCAGGAGGAAGCACAAGCTATGTTTCCACACTACTTTGAGCGCTACAAAACCGATGGGGTAGAATACAATATCTACATTGGCGATTCCCTGGTAAAGGGCCAGGACTTTCACGAAATGTATCTTCAAAATCTTCGTCTGTGGCAACTACAAGTGATGTATGAGTTGGAACAAGTGGCGTATAATATGACCGAAGATCTTCCTCATCCACTTCGGGTAGCGTCCTTGATTTTGGTACACAGTAATCCACTAGCCATTCGTTTCCGGATGGACGAAAAACAATTTGATGTAGATGGTGCCTATAACGTGCGCTATGAAATTGTCAAAAAACGCATCGATAAGTCACTCATTAAGGGCACCAAGGAGCGGTTAACTCAGCCTGGTAAAATTGCTATCGTCTATTCACAGGATGCAGAAGCAGACGAGTACCTCCGCTATATTGAATTTTTAAAAGCTGAAAAGTACTTTGGTGAGGTAGAAATGCTCGACTTGGAGGATCTACAAGGCCTTTCCGGTCTACGTGCTATTCGTCTTGAGGTGCTTTATGAAAAGGACCAGCGCAATCCATCTTCGAAATCGACCAAACGGGGTAAAGTAGTCTCGTAGTTTGGATGGAGGGATGCAGGTTGCCGTTGTAAAGATCAGATCACGACTACGCCTCAAACCGTTCTTGAATATAGCTGTAGACTTTGCTCAACCTAAGATCGGTGGTTGAAGGTCCGGTTCGGATATAGAAATGATCTACTTGGTCCTCTTTGTAGTAGGCCGGTTTTGTGGCGGGGCCACAGTCAATACGTAAGACATCTTTACCGTTTACCTGCTCAATACTGAAGTGGAGAAACTGGATAAACAGCGGACCAATTCGTTCTTGGATGATCTTAGTAAGATGTAAGAGCATTTTATCATGGTTGGCAAAACGATCCTCGTCAAGGCCTAGTGGGGTGCCGTCGTCTTTTACACCAATTAGTAGAATACCCCCGGCAGTATTCATAAAAGCGGCAATAGTCTTTAAGGCCGCTTTTTCCATAGCCTTGTCCTTTTTCTGGGTGTAAAGGTTCCAGCGCAAGGTGGATTTAAATTCAATCGAATCGGTCTCCCCTTGTTCGATGATTTCCTTGGTTGAAATCTGTTCTCTAGAGCGCAGATAGTTGGTGATCCGTTTGCTCAATGCACGCAGTACCTTAAGGCTGATATGGGGTGGGATTACCCCTTCTGTAAATAGACGTTTTCCGCAAATACAGACTGCCTCCGTGGGCTCGGTGGCAATGACTACACCCGAGCGAAAATCAGGATTGATGATGCCAATTTCGCCGAACAACTGCCCCGGTAGCAGCGGCTTGAATTCGTTATTAGTAAGATGTAGCATCAACTTACCACTAAGTATATAATAAAAGAAATTCGTAGGTTGATCAGGACTAAGTACGATTTCCCCATTCTTGAAGGATTGCGTTTCCATAATAGGAATAAGGTGATCTAACTCTGCTTGATCTAGATTTCTAAAAACTTCGTGTTCGCGCAGTTTACTGATAAATTGTGCCATTGAGATACCTACTTGCTGAACGGATTAACATGATTTTGCCCATCCGGGTTAGGAATGGGCAAAAGTAGTGAATCTAGTTGTCCTGTAGACGTCAGGCATCTCGAAGATGCCTGACGTCTAATAGGTTCTACAAAAACATCCCACCAGAAGCTTCCAAACGCTGGGCATTCACCCAACCTGCAGCATCGCTACAAAGGAAGGCTACCACACTACCAATATCGCTGCTCTTACCCACTCGGCCCAAGGCCGTTTGACTGGCAATAAAGTCGACAATTTGTGGATTGTGTGTGAAGGCTGCCTTGTTAAAATCATTGTCGATAGCGCCTGGCGCAACACTATTTGCTGTGATTCCGCGCCCACCCAGTTCCTTGGCCAGGTACTTGGTAAAGGTTTCCACTGCTCCCTTCATGCTAGCGTAGGCGGCGTATCCGGGTAGCGCAAAGCGAGTCAGCCCCGTAGAGATATTCACTATTCTACCGCCGTCTGCCATCACTGATAGCAGCTCCTGGGTGAGGAAGTAAACGCCTTTGAACTGAATGTTTAACAGATGATCGAAGGTTTCCTCGCTGGTTTGGCCAATCATAGCGTGGGCACCTACACCGGCATTGTTAATCAAGAAGTCAAAGTTGGAACGTTGCCAGGTGGCTTGTAGGGTTTGCTCTAGCTTAGTCTTGAAATCTTCAAAAGAGCTGACTATACCGGTATCCAGTTGTAGGTATTCTGCCCGCTGGCCCATTTCTGTTATCGCTGTTTGTACCTCTTCCGCAGCAGTTTGATTGCTGTGATAGGTAAAGATCACATCAACGCCCTGAGTGGCTAAAGTCAGGGCTGTATTTCTTCCAAGTCCACGGCTACCGCCAGTTACCAATGCAATTTTCTGATCACTCATTTTGTATCGTTTGTGTCATGATGAATTCAATTGACGATTACAAAAGTAGTGGCCGTTGTAGGGCTACAACAGGTCTATTTTCTAGAAAGGCTGGTCAATTTCTAAGATTGACGGTACTGAGTAGGGGAGAGGCCGGCCATTTTCTTGAAAAAACGGGAAAAGTTGGAGCTATCGCTAAAGCCTAAACGTGCAGCAATCTGCGAGGTGGTATCATCCGTTTGGCGGAGTAAGGTCTTGGCTTCTGTGCTTAGTTTTTCATCAATCCACTGCTTGGCGGTTTTGCCAGTTTCAGATTTGATGGTCTGGCTAAAATAGTTGGGGTGTAGGTGCAGGCATTCTGCGTAATCCGCCACGGACCAGGCTGCCGGAATTTCTCCACGCAAGAGTTGCTGAGTATTGCGCTGAAGCAACTGCTGGAAGGCAGACCCAATGGCTGCGGCTCGGGTTGCTGGATTAGCAGGGCTGCGAAAGCGTTGCAGTAAGTCCTTAGTTTGGTAGAGAAATGCGACCAGGTGCCCGCCAACCACTTGTTTCTTAAAACTGGAGGGGGTTTGGTAAGCGCGTTCCATCACGCCCAAGCTGGCGTTTAAGTCTGCAAAGACTTCCGGCGGCAACTGCATGACGGGCGTCGTTTCATGGTACAGAAACGGGAAAGCCTGTTCTACCCGCTGTGGGTGGTGGATCTTGAGAAAGGCTTCCGAAAAAGTGATCATATAACCCTGGAGGTTCTCTTCGATAAAAAACGACTTTAGATGGCCAGGATTGGTAAAGTAAAAAGAGCCTGCCTGTACCGTGAAGTAGTTATCATCTATGGTATAGTGCCCTTTGCCACCGGCAATAAGTAAGAAGGCATAGTAGTTAGTACGGAAGAGTGGCGATTGGGTAGGAGGTTTGCCGTGAAGATAATTCAGTGTGTGAATCGTAAAATCAAAATCCTGCTCAATCTTTAAACCAATGGCTTGAAAGAAGGCGGAAATCGAATGATATAATTTGTGCTCGGCCAAGCTGGTTTACTATTTTGGTCCCAAAATAATAGAAAATGAAAAAAGGTATTGCACTAGTATTAGCTCTTGTCGGTTTGGGGGCAGCTTATTACGGTTATCAGCTCTATGAAGATGCCAATGCGGGCATTTCGGTACTGGGTATTGACATTTCGGCTAGTGATAAGGAAGTAACCCAACAGGCATATCTATATTTTGCTGGTGCAGCCGTGGCTTTGGTCTTGGCACTGGTGGTACTTGTACGTAAGTAGTTAATTTAAGCCCTAGGTGTGGCTAGCTGTAGAGACGCTCCCGATAGCTATTGAGGAGCATTTTGTCTTTACGTCACTAATCGTTACCCAAAAGCCTGATTAGTGTCATATTTTACCCAGAATACACTATTGCGATTACCCATTCCTTTCTTTGCGTGGTTATAAGGGTAGCACAACTAGAAAAACTATGATACCAACAACTGCGCTTGGTCGCCTCCGCTGGACGGCAATTGCCGAAGGTGTTAGTTACTTGTTATTTGGCCTAACTATGCCGTTGAAATACATGATGGAAATTCCCGGACCGAATAAAGTAGTGGGAATGGCCCATGGCGTACTCTTTCTCTTGTACGTATTGCTAGTTGTGCAGTGTGCATATTTGTACAAGTGGAGCTGGAAGGTTACCGGTATAGCCTTGTTGGCTTCTATTATACCAGCAGGTACTTTTTATGCCCACGCCAAGTATTTTGGTGACCATCAAAATGCTCCGCTTTAGTGGAAAACCACGGGCCCATTTAGATATTTATTGTAGTCCAGCACCGTACTAAGAATACGGCGCTTTCGTGTTTCTTCACTGTTGAGGCGCGTCCAAAAGACCCAGGAATAAAGAGAGACACCGATTAGTAGATACCCGATTATAGTCAGCAGGTAGTAGAGGAAGTCACTCTTGTGGGGCTCAAAACCGTGACGGTTATTTCCGATTATGGTCAACCAAAACCCTAAGGGAATAAGATAAAAACGAGAATACACGTGTAAAACATCTATCAAGCGCATGGGGACTTCAAAGCGTTCATCACGCTCCGTTCCATAAATAGTCCTCACGGGAAAGAGCGGGAAGCCAATCATGAAAAATTGTAAGCCGAGATATTGTTTTTGAATTTTCTAAAGTGAGCAACGGCGCGCGTACCAATAATCATGTAGATCTATTTTGAACCCTAAGTGTAGGTAACTGAAGTTATTTGTAGATGGGTTTTAACAGTCTCTTTATACTAAACAGATTAAGCGAAACGCTATATGTAGCGTAGATAATCTCAAGACTAAGTGGACTCCATGAACCAAAAAAATCAAGGCTCTGCCTATCCTTATTCACGTCTTTCATTATTCCTGCTCCTTTCCTTGATCTTCACCGCCTGCCAGCCCGACGAAGATTTTATTCCAGAACCAACAGGAGGTTCAGTGATCTTGAATGAGGGAAGTGCTACCTTTCAAGAAATGATATTGGATATTAATGACCTGCGTGCTACAGGATGCCGCTGTGGTAATACTAATATGCCACCAGTAGGTCCGTTGCAATGGAATGACCAGATTACCAGGGCAGCTGCTGAGCATAGTGCGGATATGGCTCAGGCTGGGGTGCTGAATCATACTGGCACCGATGGTAGTGTGGCTGGCGATCGTTTGGAGCGAAACGGCTACGATTGGCGCAGCTACGGAGAGAATATTGCCAGTGGGTTCACCAGTATGGATGCGGTGCTACAAGCTTGGATAAATAGTCCCGGCCATTGTAGAAATTTGATGAATGCTAGTTTCCAAGAAATTGGGGTTGCTCGGCAGGGAAATTATTGGACGCAGGTGTTCGCTAGCCCGCAGTAGATCGTCTTTGGTCAGGCTAGTTTTTGTT
>JBCBWU010000467.1:0-502 GCA_039816955.1 Bacteroidota bacterium | reverse complement strand
CAGGAATGCCAAAATATAGTTTTCCACCCTCCAGGTCTTTGCTTACCCCCGCTTTGGCAGAGACAATGGCCTGATCACCAATGGTTACATTTTGGGCAATACCGGCCTGACCGTACATCACCACTCCGTCTCCTATGGTGCAGTTTCCTGCTACCCCCACTTGAGCGGCGAAGAGGCAGTGCTTACCTACTTTGGTATCGTGACCAATTTGCACCTGACAATCAAATTTCGTTCCCTCACCGATAATAGTATCGCTCGACACGCCTTTGTTGATGGTGCAATTAGAGCCGATGTCGACGCGATCTTCCAAGATCACTCGGCCACCAGAACGCCATTTTTGAAATCCTTCACTACCTTTTTTAAAGTAGAAAGCGTCATTGCCAATTATGGCTCCAGCTTGAATAATGACTTCATTACCAATGATACTATAATCACCGACATAGGTATTGGCTTGGATGTAGCAATCTTTACCAATACGGACCTGATGCCCAATTACCGCACC
>JBCBWU010000466.1:0-517 GCA_039816955.1 Bacteroidota bacterium | reverse complement strand
TGCGGGACTTAACCCAACACCTCACGGCACGAGCTGACGACAACCATGCAGCACCTTGCACTCTGTCCCGAAGGAAAACCGGCTTTCACCAGATGGCAGAGGCATTGTAGCCCAGGTAAGGTTCCTCGCGTATCATCGAATTAAACCACATGCTCCACCGCTTGTGCGGGCCCCCGTCAATTCCTTTGAGTTTCATTCTTGCGAACGTACTCCCCAGGTGGGTCACTTATCACTTTCGCTTAGCCACTCAGACCGAAATCCGAACAGCTAGTGACCATCGTTTACGGCGTGGACTACCGGGGTATCTAATCCCGTTCGCTACCCACGCTTTCGTGCCTGAGCGTCAGTTATGAAATAGAAGTCTGCCTTCGCAATCGGTATTCTGCGTGATATCTATGCATTTCACCGCTACACCACGCATTCTAACTTCCTCTCTCATACTCAAGCCTACCAGTATCAATGGCGGGTATCCCGTTGAGCGGGACGATTTCACCACTAACTTAATAGGCCGCCTGCG
>JBCBWU010000465.1:0-517 GCA_039816955.1 Bacteroidota bacterium | reverse complement strand
GTGAGCATTCCATTCTCAGTTGCCATCATCATCTCCAAACTGACCTGGTAGTAGGTCTGGACAGTTATCAGTTGGTCCACCGAAGTCACCTACGGTTACTTCAGGTGAGGTAGAGTCGTATACTTTCACAAACTGCGTGTAGATGTAACGACCGAAGTTGGGCAGCTGTGGTGATTCACAGTTGCTCAAGAAGCTGTCTCCATCGCGGTCATTGTGACGGCGATCGATACACAGACCATCCGCATCAGTATAAGTTACTACTGGACGCTCATTGCCTTCTACTGCACGATCCACTGGCAAGCTCTCTCCGTCATCTTCGGTCTGACGATCGATGATGTGTCCGGTGTACTCACCATCCCACAAGCACCAGTTGATCACATCGTAGGTGATCGAGTACTTATAGCACTCATCGCCCGTAGCCGAGAAGACCACTGGATCACCAATGTTGATGGATAGTACATCACAGCCATTCGTGCTCGTAATTACTGTTGGCACTTCCGGATCACCACAGTCTGCG
>JBCBWU010000464.1:0-521 GCA_039816955.1 Bacteroidota bacterium | reverse complement strand
CTACCCTTGGGTATGCAATTAATGGCGCCGGCTTTCCAGGAGGCAGCTCTATTGAGTTTCGCGGAGCAGATAGCTAAATAGAAATTTCACGCTAACATTATGCAAATACAGGAGGCCGTAGAGCTGATCGTGGCGGCAAAACCGTTATTGGGTGAACAGCCTGTAAAGTGGTTAGAGCTAGGAGCCGGTAGTGGTACCTTCACACAAGCACTCGCTCGCATCCTCCCAGCAGGAAGCACTATTTACGCCACGGACCTACGTCCACAACACCTACCTTCAACGGATACGGTTAACATCCATTCTCAGCGATTAGACTTCCTGCAAGACGAACTTTCCTTTAGCGCTATCGATGGTATACTAATGGCCAACTCACTGCACTATGTGCAAAACAAATCGACTTTCCTGCGAAAGCTCAAGCCTTGTCTTCATTCCATGGGTCGGCTCATAGTGGTAGAGTATAACACAGAAAGCGCTAATCACTGGGTTCCCTACCCGATTAGCTTCCCAAAGCTAGCAGTACA
>JBCBWU010000463.1:0-534 GCA_039816955.1 Bacteroidota bacterium | reverse complement strand
TAGTAGTTGGAAATGGAACAAACTCTTCTGACCTTTCTGATGCACTGATTATTTACAAAAGTGGCAACGCCGAGCTCAACGGGAATTTGGGTATCGGTACTACTGCCACTAACGGCAAATTGGAAATCGATGGCCACATCGACAATACCATTAACGGCTATACTTACCTAAGCAATTTTAATAACAGTACCGTCCACGTCACCGCCAATACTGACCCTAAAGAAGTATCCATCTACGCTACCGACCGCATCGTAGGCCAGTTTGTTATCTCGCTATCGGACAAACGCATCAAAGACATCAAAGGCATCAGCGATAGTGAAGCAGATTTAGCCACGCTCCAGCAGATTGAAATCACCGATTACGAATTCATCGATCAAGTCCAGGAAGGCGGTACACAACAAAAGAAAGTCATCGCCCAACAAGTAGCCGAAGTATTTCCCCAGGCGGTAGAAAAACACATCACGGAAGTTGTCCCAGATATCTACCAAGCCGCCACCATCAATGAAGAAGGCTGGGTTACCTTCAATGACGAAT
>JBCBWU010000462.1:0-536 GCA_039816955.1 Bacteroidota bacterium | reverse complement strand
CTCACTGCTTGGAGCTTCAATGGTAGCGATGACGGCTATTTCATCGTGTTCCCAGATGGTACCGAAGAAGGTCCTTACACCTACACCAATAGCCACCCCATCAACACCCAAGGCCTTTGGGCAGCAGGTATGGGTGACTTCCCGATTATCCTTGAAGATGCAGATGACATGAATTGTGATCGAACGATCACTGTCCTCGATCCTGGTAGTTGCTCGGACGCCTGTGGTTTTACCGAAATAGACATTACCAATGTACAATGCAATGATAACGGCACTGGCCTGGACCCAACGGATGATTTCCTAACGTTTAATATCGAGGTTATAGGCGATAACCTCTCCAGCGAATACCTAATCAGTTCTACTGACCCGGACTTAGTGATCTCACCAGAGCGTGGTTCCACCCTAACCCTCACTACCTTTACGACTAACCCTGGGTCTGCCATGGGTGAGGAGGAGCACTTTTACACTATTATCCTGGAAGATGCTACCATTTCCAGCTGTAGTACCAGTTACTAGCAGGTCCAGGGTGTAGAAAT
>JBCBWU010000461.1:0-553 GCA_039816955.1 Bacteroidota bacterium | reverse complement strand
CCCGCCGATCATCCAATACGTAGGATCTAATCTGAGATCCCCACTCGTTTTTCATTTTCTGCGATTCTAAATCGTCTTTTTCTTGCCGTTGTCGCTCCAACTCCAATTCGTAGAGGCGAGATTTTAGCATTTGCATGGCCTTCTCTCGGTTCATGTGCTGGGAACGTTCTTCTTGGCAAGACACCACAACACCAGAAGGTAGGTGTCGTAGACGCACGGCAGACTCCGTCTTATTCACGTGCTGCCCACCCGCACCACTTGCCCGGAAGGTATCCCATTCAATATCGGCAGGATTTACTTCTACCTCGATAGAATCGTCCACCATTGGATGCACAAAGACGGAGGCAAAGGAAGTCATCCGCTTGCCCTGAGAATTGAAAGGGCTAATACGCACCAGACGATGTACACCATTCTCTCCTTTAAGCATTCCGTAGGCGAAACTACCCTTGATCTCAAGGGAGAGACTCTTCACACCAGCTACATCACCGTCCTGGCGGTCCAGCTCAGAAATCTTATAGTCGTTTTTCTCAGCCCACATCAGGTACATACGTCC
>JBCBWU010000460.1:0-585 GCA_039816955.1 Bacteroidota bacterium | reverse complement strand
TGCATCACCGTTTGGATCCATCACCATACTAGTAGTTAGGCGGAAGCGTACACCAATATCCTGGTTCAGAGCAGTAGTCAATGACGGAGTTACCGCAGCTAGTGTAGCTTGGGTAGCATTATTTGGAACGGTAACGGAGTACATGTCTTCAAAGACACCATCGTTATTCCAATCCACGTACATGGTCAGTTTCGCGTCACCTCCGGTCATATTCATTACCGGAACGTCGATATCCTGAGCAACTGTGGTCACAAACATCTGAGCAGTTGGATCGAAGCCATCTTCATCATCGCCATCACCATCCGCATCATCACTTTGTTGACGGAGATGATGAAGACGGATTCGACCCAGGAGCACAGATGTTTGAAACTACCGTAAGTCAAGATATCACCGTCCCCGTGATGAATATGACCGGTGGTGATGCCAAACTGACGATGTATGTTGACTGGAATAACGACGGTGTCTTCGAAGAAATGTACTCCGTTACCGTTCCAAACAATGCTACAGAGGCAACTCTCGCTAGCGTTACTCCACCCGTAACCAGCGCCTTGAACGAAGATGTTGGTGTGCGTTTCCGCTTAACTA
>JBCBWU010000045.1:0-40013 GCA_039816955.1 Bacteroidota bacterium | reverse complement strand
CGATCTGGGCACTGTCTCGGCCATGAGCTCGGTGAAATTGAAGTATCGGTGAAGATGCCGATTACCCGCAACGGGACGAAAAGACCCCGTGAACCTTTACTACAGCTTCACATTGTATTAGGCTATAAGATGTGTAGGATAGGTGGGAGACTATGAAGCGGCCACGCCAGTGGTTGTGGAGTCATCCTTGAAATACCACCCTTCTTGTGTTTAGATCCTAATCCCGATACCCTCGGGAGACATTGTGTGGTGGGTAGTTTGACTGGGGTGGTCGCCTCCTAAAAAGTAACGGAGGCTCGCAAAGGTACCCTCAGCATGGTTGGTAATCATGCGAAGAGCGTATGAGTATAAGGGTGCTTGACTGGGAGATCGACAGATCGATCAGGTGCGAAAGCAGGCTCAAGTGATCCGGTGGTTCCGTATGGAAGGGCCATCGCTCAAAGGATAAAAGGTACTCCGGGGATAACAGGCTGATCTCCCCCAAGAGCTCACATCGACGGGGAGGTTTGGCACCTCGATGTCGGCTCGTCACATCCTGGGGCTGGAGAAGGTCCCAAGGGTTGGGCTGTTCGCCCATTAAAGTGGCACGCGAGCTGGGTTCAGAACGTCGCAAGACAGTTCGGTCTCTATCTGTTGTGGGCGTAGGAATATTGAAGAGATCTGTCTCCAGTACGAGAGGACCGGGATGGACGCACCTCTAGTGTACCTGTTGTGGCGCCAGCTGCATTGCAGGGTAGCTATGTGCGGAATGGATAAGCGCTGAAAGCATCTAAGCACGAAGCCAACTCTAAGATGAGTATTCCATGAGGGTCGTGGAAGATGACCACGTTGATAGGCTACAGGTGGAAGTGCAGTAATGTATGGAGCCGAGTAGTACTAATTACCCGATAGCTTCCTTTTTAAAAAATAGATTCCACAAACGCTGGAGTGTTGTGAGTCCTACTATTATTACTTTATCCCTCATCTTGTTAATGTATGCACCGCATACATTAATGCTGACAAGTGCGTGGGCACTTCGTCCGTATCCGATGTATGCAAAGGTATGCATTAAAGAAACATTTGCGGTTGGGACACATTGTGTCCGTACTGCAATTAAAAATTATTGGTGGCTATAGCAAGGAGGTTCACCTCTTCCCATTCCGAACAGAGAAGTTAAGCTCTTTAGCGCCGATGGTACTGCCTTTAGGTGGGAGAGTAGGTCGCTGCCAATTTATGAAAGCCTGATCGTTAACGCGGTCGGGCTTTCTCCATTTAGGGAGATAGGTAGAGCAAAGCTCAATCGGGTAGTCGCGGTTGGGCTTTTGTGGTTTTTGGGGCAGAAAAGGCCATCAAAAATCGAGTTATTTAATTTTTTCGATGAGCGAATCTGCATGTATAAACTGCTGATAAACAATGCTTAGTGTTCTTTGAATCTCAGCCGAAAAAATGACTCATCGAAAAAATTAAATAATACTCTTCAAAAACTGGACTACTCCTGATTACCATTCTGTCTCATGTGTAATTAAGCTTTCAAACAACAGAATTTGAAAGGTATGAAACAGTTAGCCCTTATTACCCTTGTACTTGGACTGAGCGTATTTACTGCTTATGCTCAACGATTGGATGACCATCGTTTTAACCACGAATATTTACAACTCCCTAAAGAACCACTGGCGGCCGATTTCCAAACCTATGCCGTACAGTTTAACTCCGGCACCGTCAATCTGGCGAAGATGGGGATGGTTGAGGCTTCCTTAATCAAAAACTACTTCAGTTTTGCCAATTACGATTACGCACCTGAGTCCGGTGACTTCTTATTGGAGGTGAATCTGGATGGGGACTTCTTCGTTTCCAAGGAAGCTAAGAAGAAGCAGAAGACAGAGGGGCGGGGAGATGATGCCAAGACCGTTACTTACTACCAGTATCTGGTGAAATTTCGTATTCCTATCACCTATCGTGTTTTAGATGGTAAGCGTGAAATAGTAGCCGATAAAATTTTCTCCGGCTACGATCGTACGTTTACCAAGGAGTTCGGAGAGGCTTCGAGTGTTACTCGCCTAGAGCGAGCTTGGGAGAATAGCGGGCAAGCTTCTCTTGATAGCTGGGTTAAAGCTGAGTTCGCTAATCAAATGGCGGCTTTTCAACGCCACTTGCAAAGTAACTATGATACTCGCCCAGCTACCTACACGCCAATCTTCTATGGTATAAAGAAGGCAGATAAGATCGGCTACGAAGATATGGCCATAGCGGTACCAACTCTAAAATCGGTTATAGAAGGTGCAACAGTTGAAGCACCATTAACGATGGATGCTTTTGGAAACAACATCAGCCTCTGGGAAGGAGCACTTGCTAACGCTAAGGCTGATGATAAGAAAGAATCAGTTGCTTTTCAGGCGGCTGCTTACAATATGGCCCAGGCCTATCTGATCACTGGCGACTATGCGGGTGCGCGCGAGATGGCTAACCGTATAGGAGAAGCGGGACGTAGAGAGTGGTTACAACGCGCTATCATGCCATTAATTGATGATCAAGAGGCGCGTTATCAGGCGAACCAAAATGTAGCAGCTAACTTCCACGCTTCATTTGATGCCGATAGTCATGCCGCATATATGGCGCAGCAGAATACTGCTAACGCCCCAGTTGTGGCTGCCCCCGCAGAAGATTTGTCGGGCTTCGTGGTGCTAAAGAACGGACAGGACACGCTTTTCGGTGTTATCACTTATGACTATAAAGAAATCAAAGGAAGCGACGGAGCAAAAAACTTTAAGGGGCTTTACGTTGAAGACCGAGCTAATCCGGAGAAGGCCAAGCGCTATTTGGAAACAGAAGAGTTCTTGTTCGTCAAACGTGGTGCTGTTCGTTTGTTTCCTGTTCGTATCTCGTTCGGTCCTATATCTATTATGACGCTCCAAGAACCGATTTACGGTACGGATGGATTGATTTTAAACCGCTTGAACGAAGGTGAGGGCGACTATTCCTACTGGCTGGTGCACGGAGCTCGCAACCGCAAAGGAGAGACCGTTCGTAAAGTGTATGGTATCGAAGAGGGGCTGGCGTTTATCAACCTCAATAGAACCTTGGCCAATAAATTTGAAGATTACTGCTCTACCATTGTATCCAAAGCCAACGAAGGCACCTATGAGTCTAATGAGACATCTTATCGCATGATTATCGACGATTATGCTTCGTGCAACGGCACTGAAACATTTGATCAATAAGCGCTCAAAAAGAAAGACAGGTTTCGGAAATTATGCAGCCTCCTATTCTTGGTGAATTGGGAGGCTGTTTTGTTTTTTACAACCTCATATTAGCTACCTTCTCCACCAGATTGTTAGTACCTTTGTGCCCGTAAAGCTATCTACTCTTAAGGCCTTCTTAACAATTCCGTGCCCAAGACTTAAAAAACTTAACCTTTACCTGTATCTTTTGCATGATTTTGCGTCTAAAGACCAATAATTGTGCACAGGACGCAAAAGATTAAAGTCGGTAATGCATGGCTGCCTGTAATGCACAAATGAAAGACCTGGAGGTAATCCATAGTTACTTGGATTCCCAGGCTTCACGCTGTTTCAATTTGTTATACGAACGCTACTCCGGTAAGGTATATGCTAAGTGCCTAACCTTATTGGGGAATACGGCGTTGGCGGAAGATGCGACCCAAGAGATATTCACAAAGATTTTTTTGAACCTGGCCCGATTTAACGAGAAGTCTAAATTCTCCACCTGGCTCTATTCGATCACCTATAATTTTTGTATCGACTATATCCGCCGGAAGAAAAAGGAGAAAGCTATTTTCTCAGATGACATCGAGCGTGCTCCAGATTTGGCAGCTGATGACATTCCGGACAAGGAGATGTTAGAGTTAAATCTGGCACAGTTAGAGCAGGTTCTGGGTAGTCTTAACCCAGGTGACCGCGCTATTTTATTGATGAAATATCAAGATGGGGAGCAGATTAAAGATATTGCCAAACAATTTGGTAAGTCTGAAAGCGCAATTAAAATGCAGATCAAACGAGCTAAAGAAAGGGCGCGTAAGATCAGAGCAAAGAGCTTTCCGGATGAGTTAAACACGGACGCATATGAGCAACAAGCCCAATCCCTTCGAGGAAATGCAAAATAGGCAGATTCGTACCTTCTTTGATGGAGATGCGGATCGCAAAATTAAAGCCGGCCTGGACAGCAGGATGGGTACTTTTCGCTTGTTAGGTAGCATTGCGGATGTGTATCTTAATCGGCTGGTTGATACGATGGTTGGTATGGCTAATGGTGCTGCCGAAACGGCAGAACAGGAAGAACAACCAGAGCAGTCGCGCCTCAAATTGGGAGATCATCCCAGAACTGGGAATAAATATCCAAACCTCTAAACCACTAAAGAGACTTAAAATCCAGCTGCATATATGGAGCAAGTTATTCAGACAATTCAGGATCAGTTGATCGCCATGGCTGGCGTTATTCCAAGCATATTGACGGCACTGATAGTCTTTGTGATTGGTCTTATTTTGGCAAAAATGCTCCGTAATATCATAGGCAGACTCCTAGCCAAAAGCGGGATTGACCGTTTGGCGGAAAAGCTCAATGATATTGATCTAATTTCAAATACTAAAGTGGAGATTAAGCCCAGTGTGCTTATCTCAAGTATCATCTACTACATCGTCTTGTTCATTTTTATCATGGCTGCGGTGGATGTTTTGGGAATGGCAGCCATTTCGGATTTGATGACGGATATGATCAACTATTTGCCTAAGGCTATTTCTGCCTTCTTTGTGTTCTTAGTTGGTCTACTATTCTGTGATCTTATTAAGAAGATGGTGCAGGCTACCTGTGAGTCCCTCGGAATTGGCTCGGCTAAGTTGTTGGCTAATGTTGTGTTTTATTTTTTGTTTCTCAACGTAGCATTGATTACCCTTAAGCAGGCCGAACTACAAACCACATTTATGGAAAACAACATTTCCATAATTCTAGGCGGAGTTATTTTGGCATTTTCTATTGGTTATGGTTTGGCTTCAAAGCCACTAATGACCAATATGCTGGCAGCATTTTATAATAAAGATCGTTTTCAGATGGACGATGAGCTGACGGTTGAAGGTCGGCGCGGACGAGTCATCGGTATGGATAATACCACGCTAACCCTACGAGTAGAGGATGGAGAGGTCATCATCCCTTTAAGCAAACTCTCCGAAGATCAGTACACCATTCATCGCCGGGCTAATTTTATGCCCCTTGATGAAGCTGAGGTGAAGGAATAGTACCCATTTGATTTCACTAACACACGTATTATAGCAGCTTGCCTTATGGTAGCTGGGTGATAGCTATTGCCTGCGCCAAAAGGTAATCTCACTCATTAACCAAAAATTGAAATGAAAAACTTCTGTACACTTTTGGCGCTCTTGTTGGTTGGGCAATTTGCCATTGCTCAAACGACGGAAGAGTTGCAGCAAATGAAAGATGAAAAGGCAGCTGAACTCTCTCAATTGGAAGGCGAACTCTCTGAATTGACCGGTAAAGTAGATGCCCTCAAAGGAGAGGTGGCTTCTCTGACAGAACAGCTAACCCCCTACCCTCGCTGGGATCAGGGTATCCTGGGTAATGTTGGAGTTAACTTCTCTAATTTCAGCGACTGGCTCCTGCGTGATCAACCTAATACTTCGGCGGTGAATATTGGTTTTTCAACGACTGCTTTCGCGAATGCGGATTTCGAAAAGTCTTTCTGGCGCAATAGCTTGACCATGACCTTAGGTTGGATCAAGTTTGATGACAAGGACAACCCAGATGACGTAGATGATTTTCAGGTGTCAGCGGATGCGTTTAACGTTTCTTCTTTATACGGGGTGAAACTTTCTGATAAATGGGCGATTTCTGCCTTAGGCGAATACCGTACTTCTATCCTGGAGAATCGCTTCAATAATCCTGGCTATTTGGACCTTGGTGCAGGTGCTACCTGGACCCCTATCACTGATCTTGTAGTGGTTATTCATCCGTTGAACTACAACTTCGTTTTCTCGGACATGGACTTCGAGTTCCAGTCGTCTCTAGGTGCTAAGGTTGTAGCAGATTACACGCGTGCCATTACCAAGGGTGTAACCTGGAAATCAAACCTCTCGGCATTCTTAAGTTACGAAGGCAGCGACCTTTCCAACTGGACTTGGGTTAACGGTTTATCTACTGCCGTGAAGGGAATCGGTGTAGGCCTTGACTTAGGTTTGCGTAGTAACCAACAGGAAGCTAATGCGGCCGAATTGTCTGATAACCCACTACAGACGTACTGGATACTTGGCTTGACTTATGCTATCTCTTCGAAATAGGATGATAATGTGATCTAGTAGGGACGCATTGCCACTGCTGTAAAGACACATTGCAATGCGTCTCTATCGTCCCCACTATCACGAATATAAAGAAGCCCAGTTGGTAAAATACCAGCTGGGCTCAATTGTATATACTCAGTCGATTTTTGCTATTGATTCCGATGCATCACCTAATCAAGGTGACACTTCCTGTATAAACTCTTCGTATGCCGTTGATGAATTCTACGGAGGCTTTGTAAGAATAGGCTCCTTGTGGCAGTATTTTTCCTTCGTAAGAGCCATCCCAGGCAGCGGCGGGCTGGTCTTCTTCCATTTCTTCTGAAACGTATACGCGCTGCCCCCAAGGAGAGAAAATCTCCAAAGTCCAATCCTCTAAACCAATGCCCGCGGGCTTGAATACGCGCACATCGCCAATACCACTCTCCGGTGAAAGGGCATTCGGGAAGAATAACTCGTACATAACCTCTGGCTCAAAGGCTACCATGGCGGTATCGGTACAACCATTATCCGCAATTGCGACCAACTCTGTTTGCCAGTTACCATTGCGGCCAATATCGTGCAGTGGGTGGACGTCATTACTAGTGTTTCCGTCACTGAAATCCCAGCGATACGTATCAGCGTCTACACTCTCGTTGATGAACTGTACAATGCCACGGTAGGTATCTGTTGGGTATTCGTAACTGAAAGCCGCAGTAGGCTTCTGTAGCAGGTTAATGCTACCTTGCAGACTCAAGGAGTCGAAGCAGAGATCCTCGTAACTCACGACTAGCTTCACGTCGTAGCTGCCAGGATTACGATAGATCGTCGTTGGTTGTTCTTCTTCAGTGGTTTCACCGTTGCCAAAGTCCCAATTGTACTTGGTTACATTAACAGAGGCATTATCAAATATGACCATCTCCGGCACGCAACCGTCGTTGGTGATCGGTGCGAAATCAGCCATCGGCTGCGGTGCAATAATGAAGCTTGTATTATCGCGGTCTTCACAGCCAAAGGTATTACGGGCAATTAGTTCAGCTGAATAGCTGCCTGTACCTACAAAGTTGACCGTTGGTTCTGAAAGCGTACTCGTCATACCATTACTGAAGTGCCATTCGTAGCTGGTCGCATTACTTGAACTGTTATTAACGAAGTTCACCGTTTGATTTTCGCCGCAGTACACCTCTTGTGGTGTTGCAATTTCGGCTAGAGGCTCATCGTATACACGCACCTTCACCGTATCATAAGTAGAGTAGCAACCTAGTTCGTTTGCTGCCCGGAAACTCACACTGTACAGCCCAGGTTCCGTAAAGGTATGGCATGGGTTAAGCGTGGTAGAGGTATTGCTATCGCCAAAGGTCCATTCGAAGAAGTCGGCGTCGGAGAACTCTGCTTCCAAACAAATATCAAAAGGAGGACAACCACTGCCAGCTTCGGTTGTAATGTAGCCAGTAGGACGCTCCAGAATAGTCACTGAACTACTATAGCTCGATTGGCAGAGATAATCTGCGTTGCTTACTACCATCGTTACTGGATAAGTGCCAGGACCATCAAACTGGTGCGTAGGTTCAGCTTCAGTGCTATTACTGCCGTCACCAAAGTCCCAGAATATGGTCAAGAATTCAGAGGATTCGTTCACAAACTTGATCTCTTCATCTGGGCAAACCACGGGTGGGTGACTGAAAGCCGCATCAGGTCCAGGGAGTACCTCAATATTTACGGTAGTAGAATCTGTACCACAGGCCGTAGTTACATATTGGTGCACGGTGTAGTAACCAGCTACATCAAAAGTGTGAGTAGGATCGGTCAATACAGATGTGGTACCATCACCAAAATTCCAGCTGATATTCGCGCCATAGTTAGAGTAATCTGTAAAGTCTACCGTTAATGGTTCACAACCCTCGGTAGCACTTACGTTGAAGAACGGTACAATATTAGCGGGCTCTACGGTTACCGGACGGGTAATGGTATCGCTACCGCAAGTATTATACGCCACCATCATAATGTCATAAATTGTGGCAGTGCTGTCAGTAGTTGTATAAAATTGGTTTTGGGGGATGGCCTCCGTAGAAGTACTGCCATTGCCAAAGTCCCAGTAGTAGCTGTCGGCGCTACCGGTGGTCGTGTTGGCAAAGTTGATTTCTAGCGGCCCGCAGCCGGAGTTGACAGGGACGCCAAAATCCGCTACGGGCTTTGCTAGTACAGTCACATCGTCGTTGTATATCGCTTCACCGCAAGCATTGCGTACTTGCAATGTTATCTGATAGGTCGTGTCAAATACACCAGGAAGGAAGGTGATACCACTAGGGTTGGCATCAGTGCTGTTCACACCATTGCTAAACTCCCAGTAATACTGAATATCCACACCCGCACTCGCATCTGCAAAGTCTAATGTTAGTGGACCACAACCTTCGTAGCTGTCTAAATTGAAACTAGGAGTTGGTACTTCGGCAACGGTCAGCTCTTCTCTTGCTGTACCTACACAACCTGCTTCGTTTGTGGCCTCCAATTGAATAGGATAGTTACCACCTTCAATTAGAGTTAGTTCTAGTACGTTTCCGTCGTAGCTATCGACTCCATCTACTGTCCAGGTGTAAGTGATGCCTGTTTGGGCAGGAATCTCAACCCGAATCTCGTCCTCAGCGCATTGGTATTCAGGAACCTCAAAGGCCACTTCCGGTACTTCGTTGATGTGTACGGCAACGCTATCGGAGAATACACATCCGCTAATCTCATCAAGAATAGTATAGGTGTACCAGGTGTCTGACTCAACGACTAGCTGATCCGTATTGATAATACCATTGCTAGCGTCTGTCAAATGTGGACCTGACCAAATGCCATTCGCAGGAGTGGCAGTAGGGAGTGTTTGTTCGCCAGCATCCGCACAGAACGCCAAGTCTATTCCTGCTTCTAAATCGCCAGGGCCGGTTAGTTCCAGTTGCATTACATCGCTACTTTCACAATTACTATCGTCAGCGACAGTGTATACGTATTCGTGAGCACCACTTTCAATCTGATTGAGATCAACCACGCCACCAAATGGATCAGTCACACCTGGGCCAGACCAACGTCCGCCCACCGGTGAGCCAATCAAGCGTACTTCACCTTCGGTGAGGCAAGCTGATTGGTCTGGGCCGGCGACGACCTCTCCGGGATCAGAGATGTCGACAAAAAGCTGGGTAGAGGCGGTGCACAGTTCGTAGCTATAGCTCAACTGCACTGGGTGGGTACCTTCTCCGGGTGTGTTGAAAGTACCATTATCCGCGTCGCCTATAAAGGTGCCCGACCAGCTGAAGTTTCCTCCTGCCGGCAGGGCACTAGGCGTGAGTTCCTGGGCTAAGATTATGGTCTCGCTCTCAATACAGAAAATAGATGTGTCAGGTGCTTGTATAACTGGCAATGCCTGAACGTCCACGGTACTCGTTTTCGCAAGGTAACAGCCATTAACATCAGTGTATTCATAAAGTACTTCGAAGCTGCCTGCTCCGGTAGTATTGGGATCAAAGACGCCATTAGCAGCGTCAACGATGCCCGGGCCACTCCATTGGCCACCAACTGGGGAGAAGTTGAGCGGAGTAGCAGCAGTATTTTCACAAAGCGCTAATGCTTCGGTAGTGGTCATGGTTTCACTTTGTACGATATCTACCTCTAGCTGATCGCCGTAGGTACACGCACCATCTTGGATGATGTAGGTTAATTCGTGCTCTCCCATTCCGGCAATAGCGGGGTCAAAAAGGCCACTCTGTGTTACGCCAGTTCCTGACCAGGTACCTCCGACGGGAGAGGCCGATAATAGAACAGGATCAGAGCTTGCGCAAATAGGGTCTGGAGAATCCAGACTAATGGCCACATCGGCCGGTTGTTGAATATGTAAGGTAGTGCTGGCCGAAGCTGTAGGACAATACTCGCTCGTAGCGACAACGCTGATGGTGTAATCACCCGGTTGGGCGAATACTACGGTTGGGTTGCTACCTTCTGGTACTTCAGGGGCATTGGGGCCGCTGATGGTCCACTCCAGGGCGTCTACATCACCGGTTGTCTGTACCAGGTTACCTAGTGCTATAGTGCTCGATCCACAGGCATCTGCGGGGGTGAGCAGGTTGATTTGTGGTGGTGTGAACACATCTACCATTGTAGTCCATTCACTTTCGCCACAGTCATTCCCTACCGTTAAGGTTATAGGGTAAGAGCCAGGGTAGGCAAAGCTGAGTGTAGGGTTGTAAGGGTCTTCATCATCTACGGTGATGCCAGCCCCTTGAGGGAAGGTCCAGCTGAAATACTCCGCGTTTTCGCTTTCGTTAGATAAGCTTACCGTGAATGGGGCGCAGCCAGCAGTGCTACTGCTACTGCCACCAACACTCACGTTTGCTACGGGGCGGTTAACGACTTCAATGGAAGTACTTAGGCTATCTGTTCCACATTCATTCGTTACGTAAAGTGTTACATCAAACACGCCCGTAGAATCAAAAACATGTTCGGGGTCTTGTTCAGTAGAAGTGGTACCGTCGCCGAATATCCAGAGGTACTCATCACCCGCGCAGCTGCCGTTTAGCACAGGGACTACATCGCCCGCGCAAACGACCTCGGGAAGGTCAAAACTAGCTCTTGGCTTCAGACGAATAGCCACTGGTGCAATCTGTGTGTGGCAACTTTGGCCTTCCTCACAGAAGCGATAGATCTCTAAACTGATATTATAAACGATGAAGCTATTATTGGCAGAACAAGCCGTTCCTTCATCAACTGTATAGGTATAGAAGTGATTGGCTACTTCGAAAACGGTATCCCGATCACCATTACCCCAGTCCCAGACGTAGAAGTCAATGTCTGGCATAATGGTTTGGTTGGCTACTTCGAAGGTAGCACCTTCACAAACGGTAATTTCTTCACTCAGTAAGGCCCAGTCGGCGAATATATCGCCGCAGTCATCGGTGATGCATTGGGCGGAGACCTGGGTCAGCAAGCTTAAGCTCACCAGACAGCAAGTCAGGGAAATGCGGGTTAACAATTGCATGGTCATCATAAGGATTTGGGAGACGTTGCGTGTGTAGTAATCATCTCGCGTCAACAAAAGGGAATTCCAAATCGCTGTTTACTTGTGCCAGATATTATTCCAGCGACGGTGATGGGAGCGACCCACAGGTGGACATTGAACCGTGCCTTTTCGGCCACGTCCAGTTCTTCGGCCTTTACCCTGGCCGGGGCTAAGCAAGCCACAGAACATGCCACCATTTTGAATGAAATACCTGACATTCAACTCCAGTACGCCTCCCGCGGCAGACCGCAAGCCACCGATGTTGATGTCATAGCTTAATCCAATCTCCATAGCCTGGCGCTTATTCATATCGAGGCCAATGCCAACGTAGGCAATGAGGGCATCGGTGTTTTGGAAGCCAGCTAGTGGATGACTGTTGTGGTAAAATAGGCCGATGGAGCCACCTTGATAGACACCCGTCATACCAACGGTAGTAGCGTTAAGACCACCTTGTCCTTCCAGGCGAAATTGCGGTACCAAACGGAAACGATTGATCTGTCCGTTACCTACACTCAAGAATGGGAGGTAGACACTACCGTGAGCAGTCCAGCGTAATGGTAGTCCAGTGTCTAAGCCTTGAAGTGACTCTACCGGACCAGTGTTGAAGCGAACATTTAACAGATTATTTAAAGCCACGCCATAGTCAAATTGGATAGCCTCCTTGCCGCGGTTCTTAATATCTACGCGGTGAATGAAGCCAAAGTCTACTCCGCCGAATTGTACCGGAATACGACTTCCTGGATCGAAGGCAGAAGCGTTGATGTTGCCAAAACGAGCATCTAGTTGATCAGAGAATACGAGCCGATCCCAATCGATGCGTTTTTCCATCCAGTAGGGAGCGATTCCGAAGCGGAAGTTGTGAGTGGCTTTACGTGTATCAGCACGTGCTACAAAACCAAATTGCAGCTTGGCGGCGGTAGTAGTGAGTAATCCCTCACCTTCTACATCACGGGCAACGCTGAAACCAAAGGCCCCCGGTAGGCATGGCTCGAAATTGTCAACGGCGAAATAAAGTGAATTGAAACCTTCTGGAATCTGATTCCATTGGCGGCGGTAGGTAGCAGTACCAGTCAGCCCACCATTCATTCCAACATAAGCTGGATTGAGGTGCAGTGGTGAATTGAAAAACTGCGAGAAAATAAAATCCTGTCCCGAAAGTGAAGGCAATGCCAGTAGTAGCCAGCATGCGACTACCATTGCTGCAGTGCGCAGCAGCTGAATAAAGTGTACCATTTGAAGTCAATTTTTGGGAATCAGCTAGCCCATGAACATGACAAGGGAGACCATGCCGTGTGAAAGGAATCCAATCTATCTTTCACGGCAGGGATGACATTTTGAGCTGAATTTGCCAAAACCTAATCCAATAAAAATTTGAAACTCACTTAAATAATTAACCGGGGAAGCTAATAAAGCTAATAGGTATTTGCTCTACACCGAGTTCGAAGTGGTTTGGACAGGCTGAATTTAAAGTCAGCGCAAATCCAAATTACCCTCGCATCGGTCATAACTAAGGCTTATTAGATAGCTGTGATGTTCATGGGTGGGAAAACCAAAAATCCAGTGTACATAATACTTATGTTTCAAAGATAGAGCTTTGATGGAAAAAACCAAGCCTGTTCGCGAAATATTTTCGATTTTTTTCGCATTAAAGAATATTTTACACGTAAATATTTCGTTTATATTTTTGGCATGATAATTGATAATTGTGAGAGTTTGACGTGTTTTTTCCGTTTTTACTGGGTTTTGGACTAAAAGTAGTTCGTTTGGGGCGATAATCAGAGCAAGCTGATCCTAAAGTAGCTCAGATGGAAATATTCCGCATTGCGCCTTAAAGCTCAAGGCAATCGCTTTGACATCTTTTAAACCTACTGCAAAAGTCGTTTCTTTTACCGTGCGACTGGCTGATTGCTTATGAGTAGCGACCAGCCGCCGGGTTGAAAATTCTTAGACCAACTATTGGTTTCCATTAGCACAACCTTAACGAATCAAGGTCACACTCCCCGTATATATCCGTCGCACCCCATTCTCATATTCCACGGTTGCTTTATAGGCATAAGCACCCTGCGGCAGAATATCACCATTGTAGCTACCGTCCCAAGCAGCAGCTGGCTGATCTTCATTCATCTCTTCCGAGATAAAGACACGCTGACCCCAGGGAGAGAAAATCTCCAGCTTCCAGGAAGATAGACCAACGCCTGCCGGGCGGAATACCTTCACATCCCCTTCCCCACTTTCGGGTGAAAGTGCATTGGGGAAAAAGAGATCGTACATGAAATCTGGCTCCACATCTACAAAAGCCGTATCTACACAGCCATTATCAGCTAGCGAAATGAGGGCTGCTGACCAGCTACCGTTGCGCTCATAATCGTAGATTGGGTTTTCTTCTTCACTTGTGCCGCCGTCACCAAAACTCCAGAGGTATTGATCAGCATTAACGCTTTCGTTGGTGAAGCGAACGATGCCACGGTAGGTATCAGTTGGAATGTCCCAGCTAAAGGCTGCCACGGGTCGAGGGAGTAGCTCCACACTGCCGTTTAAGCGTAGAGAATCCCAGCAAAGGCCATCATAGGTCGCTACTAGACTCACATCGTAGCTGCCAGCCTCGTTGTAATCCAAACTTGGATTAGGTTCTGTAGAAGTTTGGCCATTGCCAAAGTCCCATAAGAACTCCGTAGCATTTAGTGTAGCATTGTCAAAAATGACGGTTTGTGGCGCGCAATTATCTACTAGAATCGGTGCAAAATCTGCTAATGGTTGCGGTACAATGGTGAAGTTCAAGTTAGCCTCATCCTGACAGTTGAAGGTATTGCTTACGAGTAAAGTGGCTGTTTGTTCTCCCGCCTCCATGAAGGTGATAGTCGGGCTAAGTAAAGCACTTGTTAAACCGTTGCTAAAGCTCCACTCGTAGTTGGTAGCTCCGTTGGAATTATTGCTGAAAGTGATTTCTTGTTCTTCACCGCAATACAAGTCTTCAGGTATGCTAATCTCCGCCACGGGTTCTTCAAATACCCGTACGCTGATCGTATCAAATTGGGAGAAGCACCCTTGATCATCCGCTGCGCGGAATTGGACAGTATACTGACCGCTTTCCGCAAACGTATGACAAGGGTTGATACTGGTAGAACTGTTCTCATCGCCAAAGGTCCATTCAAAGAAATTGGCACCCTGTACTTCTGCTTCAAAACAAAGATCAAGTGGGGGACAACCGCTACCGCCTTCGCTAATGATACTGCTACTGGGGCGTTCTAGTACTTCCACACTACTATTATGCGTGGCCTGACACAAAAAGGCGGAGCTACTGATCACCATGGTTACTGGATAGGTACCTGGTTCAGCGTAAGTATGTTCGGGGTCTGTAGCTGTGCTAACATTTCCATCGCCGAAGTCCCAGAAAATAGTGAGAAACTCAGACGATTGGTTCTCAAACAGGATACTCTGATCCGGACAAACGGTAACGGGGTGATCGAACAAAGCATCCGGGCTGGGCAGTACTTCAATACCGGTCATGGTAGAATCTGAGGCGCAGGCCGTATTCACATATTGGTAGACCGTGTAGAACCCGGGCTCGGTAAAGGTGTGCCCAACATCTGGTCCTACGCCAGTATTTCCATCACCAAAATCCCAGGTCACGCTGGCACCAAAGGTGGAATAGTTAGTAAACTGTACACTGAGTGGAGCACATCCCTGATTATCGTCCACGCCGAAGAAGGGCGTCACATTACTAGGTTCTACCAGTATAGGTTTTTGGATACTATCACTACCACAGGTGTTGGTGGCAATGAGCAGTACCTGATAGGTGGTTGCAGCCGTATCGGTAGTCGTAAAGATTTGATTACTAGGTAACGAATCGATAGAGGTTTGGCCGTTGCCAAAATCCCAAAAGTAACTATCTGCATTGCCGGTAGTAACATTGGCAAAACTGATCTCTAATGGGCCACAACCATTATCGACGGGCGTACCAAAGTCAGCTACCGGGCGAGCCAACACGTTTACGGTGTCTAGATAGTGGGCAACACCACAGTCGTTACCCACGGTCAAACTAATTTGGTAGATCGTGTCAAAAATGCCAGGTGCATAAATAATATCAGCGGGGTTAGCCTGATTGCTGGTTTGGCCATTGCCAAAATTCCAACTGTACTGCATGTCGATGCCATTGCTTGCATCAAAAAAGCTCACCGACAAGGGGCCGCAGCCTTCTGCTAAGTCAAGCGCGAAAGCCGGGTTTGGTAAATTTGCTACTTGTAGGTCGCTATTCGTGGAATTCACACAGCCAGCTGAGTTGGTCGCACTAAGACTCACTTCGTAAGTGCCACTATCAGCAATAGTCAGGCTAATTGAATCCCCGCTGAAGGTGTTGTTGTTCAAAGTCCAGTTATAGGTGATCCCGGCCTGTGGTTCTGTGCCGAGTTCTATCATTCCCGCCGCGCATACGTAGTTGGGCAGCGTAAGGTTTACATCAGGTATGGCTTGTATTTCTACCGCTACACTATCGGCGAAGCTACATCCAGTGCCAGCGTTGGTGATAGAGTAACTGTACCAATAGGTGTCACCAACGGTCAATTGATCGGTATTGATAAGTCCCTGAGCAGGATCGTCCAGTGCTGGCCCAGACCATACGCCACCCGCCGGTGTTGGTGTAGGAAGGGATTGTTGTCCAAGGCCTTCGCAGAAGGCCAGATTGAGTCCGGCATCTAAGTTGCCGGGGCCTTGTACATCCACCATTACCGTATCGCTGACTTCGCAGCTACTCCCTTCAGCTAGGGTATAGTAATAAGGGTGCTCGCCACTACCGGCCTGATTGAGATCAATTAAGCCAGCAAAAGCATCCACCACTCCGGGGCCAGACCATTGCCCACCAGCCGGTGTTCCACTCAGGCTCAGCGTATTTTCACTGATACATACACTTTGGTCGGGGCCCGCTACCGCTTCATCCGGGTCTTGGATATTAACAACGATAGTGTTAGTGGCCACGCATTGGTCTAGTGAATAGTTGATCTGTACAGGGTAGCTTCCTTCTCCTGGCGGATTAAAGGTGCCATTGTTGGTATCCGTGATGAAATCACCAGACCAACTCAGGCTCCCTCCTCCGGGATCTGTTGTAGGCGTTAATTCATCTTGAAGCAGAATGGTTGTTGCATCAATACAGAAGACGGATGTATCAGGAGCAGCTATGAGTGGGAGCGCTTGTACTTCGGCCATTGTGGTTTTGCTAATGAGGCAACCACTAGGATCGGTGAGCTCGTAAAGCAGCTCAAAAGTACCAGCTCCACTAGTGTTGGGATCGAATAAACCAGCGGCCGGGTCAGTAATTCCCATACCGCTCCAGGCTCCTCCCGTGGGGGAAAAGTCCAGACTAATAATTGTGTCGTTCTCGCAGGCGAGTACTTCATCCGAAGTGTTGACGTTTTGGCCAACTAAGATCTCCACACTCAAGCTGTCTCCGTAGATACAGGCACCGTCCAAAACTTGGTATTGCAGACTATGGTTGCCTAAACCTGCTACAGCAGGATCAAACAGACCGCTGGAATCGATGCCCACCCCCGTCCAGAATCCTCCCGCGGGGGAAGCGGAAAGGGAAACTGGATCGGAGGCATCGCAGATGGGGCCGGGCGATAGCAACTCCAAAACTATCGAGTCCGGCACTTGTATGAATAGCGCGCTCGTATCAGTTGCGGTTTCGCAAAATCCATTGCTTACCGTTAATTCTATTTGGTAATCCCCCGCTGCTGGAAAGTTCACCAGGGGGTTGGCGTTATCGGGCACGCTAGGGTTCGCGGGGCCGGTAATGGTCCAGGTATAAGAACTGATGTCACCGGTGGTGGTTAGAAAGTCACCGAGCGCATACTCCGCCGACTCGCAAGCATCTGGGAGAGGGGCGAGCTCTAGTTGCGGTGGTTCCAATACCGTGATGGTGGTAGTCCATTCATTGCTACCGCAATCATTATTCGCAGCTAAACTTACCGTGTAGGTCCCGGGTTCGGTAAAGGTGACGGTGGGGGCTGGACTTTGATTACTAAAAGTATCTTGGAAGACAACGCCTGCGCTATCGGGGAAAGTCCAGTTATACGTATCCGCAAAGGCGGAAGCGTTTTCAAAACTTACGGTCAGCGGGACACAACCGATGGCGTTATCGCTGCCGTTGGCAAAAGCTTCGGCTTCGGGTTGATTAATGACTTGTACGGGGACACTGAGACTATCGGTTCCACAACTATTGGTGACGTATAACTGGACATCGTATACACCAGCGGTATCAAAAACATGCTCCGGATTTTCCTCCGTAGAGGTAGTTCCATCACCGAACACCCAGAGGAATTCATCTCCATTACAGCTTCCATTAACGAGTTCTACTGGTTCATCGGCGCACACAATAGTTGGAGCCAGAAAGCTGGCCCTTGGCGCAAAGCGAATGGCAACGGGTGCAATTTGGGTGTGACAGCTCTGACCTTCGTCGCAAAAGCGATAAATCTCTAGACTGATATTGTAAACAATGAAGTCGTTGTCAGTGGCGCAAGCTGCACCATCTTCAAAGAGGTAAGTGTAGAAGAAGTTAGATACCTCAAAAACGGTATCGCGCTCACCGTTGCCCCAGTCCCAGACATAGAAATCAATATCCGGCATCACGGTCTGGTTGATCACTTCGAAGGTGGCCCCTTCACAGACGGTAATCTCTTGGCTGGCCAGAGCCCAGTCGGCAAAAATGTCACCACATTCGTCCGTGATACATTGGGCAATGAGGTTGTTTGCGGTAGCAAAAAGAATAATCAGTAGGGGTAGACGTAGAAATTGTTGCATGACGGCTTACAGTTTTCGGAATTTACGGTACGATCAAATGTTTAGCGATGCCAGATGTTGTTCCAGCGGCGGTGATGGCTACGCCCCACGGGGGGGCATTGTACGTTGCCTTTACGGCCACGGCCCGTACGCCGTTTGGAGCCTGATCCAGGACTAAGGAGTCCGCAGAAAAGGCCGCCGCTTTGGATGTAGTAGCGCATGTTGAGTTCAAACACACCACCAGAAGCAGAGCGCAGTCCGCCAATGTTGATATCGTAACTGAAGCCGATTTCTAATGCTTGTTTTTTATCGAGGTCTAAGGCAATGCCCAAATATGCAATGAGGGCATCGGTATTTTGAAAGCCAGCCAATGGATGGCTGTTATGGTAGAAGAGGCCAATGGTGCCACCTTGGTACAATCCGCTTACGCCAAGCGTGGTTACGGTGAGTCCCCCTTGCCCTTCGAGACGGAACTGGGGAACCATACGGAAGCGATTGATTTGGCCATTTCCTACACTTAGGAATGGTAAGTAGACGCTACCGTGAGCGGTCCAACGCAGTGGTAAACCAGTATCAAGTCCTTGTAGCGACTCAATCGGACCTGTGTTGAAGCGGATGTTGAGCAGATTGTTAAGTGCAAAGCCGTAATCAAATTGAATGTCTTCTCCTTTGCCACGTTTGAGGTCAACCCGGTGAATGAAACCGAAGTCAAGGCCGCCAAAGCGCACCGGTGTACGGGTGCCAGGATCAAAAGCGGAAGCATTGACATTGCCAAAGCGAGGATCGAGCTGGTCCGAAAACACCAGTTTATCCCAGTCAATGCTTTTTTCCATCCAATAGGGGCTGATGCCGAAGCGGAAGTTGTTGACTGTTTTGCGGGTATCTGCACGAGCGACAAAGCCAAACTGGACTTTGGCAGCGGTAGTTGTTAAAAGCCCTTGTCCTTCAACATCACGGGCTACACTGAAGCCAACTGCGCCGGGCAGGCAAGGCTCGAAGCTATCAACAGAAAAGTAAAGGGAATTAAATCCTTGTGGAATCTGGTTCCACTGGCGCCGATAGGAAATGGTGCTCGTCAAGCCGCCGTTCATACCTACGTATGCGGGGTTGAGGTGCATGGGCGCATTGAAAAACTGAGAAAAAATAAAGTCCTGGGCGTGTAAGCTGGGCCCATTAACCAGCATGGTGCACAGCAGTATCATTACCGCCACGCGAAGTTCGCGAAATGAGGGTACCATTTTGAAGTCGTTTTTGGGACTAGCTAGCCACTCACCAGCGATAACTGATGTGTAATCTAATGTAATACACAGTTACTACCTGACCTTACCAGGGGAATGGTAAGACCACGAGCATACTAGCTAACAATGTCATAAAAGTTGTTGAACTCACTTAACTGGGGAAGTAATAGGGCTGGCAGTGAGTAAGGCGGTAGTTTCTCAAAAGGTGTTCACGGGATACCCAAATCTGGAAACATATTATGATTTTCAAAGATAAGTAAAAGTATATGTAAAAAGCAAGAGGGGAGCGGAAATAATCTGTAATCTATTGCTGTAAGGGGCTCATAAGACGAAGTTTAGGGGAGAATGATGTTTAGTGCTATAGCTGGACTTCCTTTGCTACCTTCCCCCATAATCTATCGGAGTATGCAGTGATGTTGTGCAAAACCCTTGTCGCAGAAAATCTAGTACATTTGAAGGCTTGAATTGACAATAACTATCTGAAATTCTTATGCGCGCTCACTATCTGAAATTAGCAGGATTTATCATTGCTTCTTTTTTCTCGCTTACCTCTCTTTGGGGTCAAAGCACGGAAGTAATTTCCGTGGAGGAGATAAAAGAAACCTTTGATTATTTCTCAGTAGGCCCCTTCCACCATGGGTACGCCACGATCCAGGTAAATGAAAAGTACTACAGTCAGAACCTTGTGAACACCGCAGGGGAATTGATCTTGAAAGAGGCGTTTCAAACCGTCGAGTATATTCCCAATGCGTCAGTATTCCTCGTATTACGGTATGAGCCAACTCCGTCAGCGTACAGCATATTTGATCCAGCGAACCCCACAAGAGAGCCGGAATTTAAGTTCGATCACTACAAAGCCTACGAATTTGGATTAGTACTAGAAGGAGAGGCCGCTTGTGGAGTAATTGGGCCAAATGGGGAAGTAGTGATACCTACTATCTACGATAGCCTACAGGTTTTTGGTGAATTGATCATAGCCAGCCTGGGAAAAGAACAAACCGTCTATACGAACCAGGGCAAGAAGATTGTAGCTATTGACGCTGATGTATTAAAGCCTTTAATATATCGGCCCCTGTCAGATGAGTCCAGGTATTTTATCATTGGCCGTGACGGAAAATTTGGATTGTACGACACCGAAGGTCAAAACAAACCGAATCTTATCTATGATACGCTGTATAGAATGGGGCGTGGCGAAAAGGAAATCGTTGCAGTTTACGAAGGAAAGACTGGCGTAATCGATATGGAGGGTAATATGCAGATTCCCTTTGAATACGAGTCTCTTAGTAAAACGCTTTGCGAAAGTGACGGACGTGGGTATTATGCCAAACTAGATAAGTGGGGATACTATCATCCTGAGAAAGGAATAACCGTTCCCTGTGTGTACGATGATTATCTAGACATCTGTAATGCCTTCGGACACTTTGTGATGCAGGATGGAAAATGGGGAATGGTGAGTTTTGAAGGCGAAGACAGGCTCCCGTTTCAGTTTGACACTATCGGCATTCTAAGTAGAGGGAACCTGATTAAGGTCGAAAAAGATGGCTTTACAGGGATTGTGGATACCCTTGGAAGGGTAATAGTCCCGCTGGAATACGACAAGCTTATTGTATCCAAAAGCATAACCGTTATTAATCATGAGGGCAAAAGAGGTGCTTATTTCTTAACCGGAGAGTTGTTCATGTCGGCGGTTTATGATTTTATCAATCTGGGTGACAATGGAATCTGGCGAGTAATTGAAGGTGATAGTACGCTGTACTTTGATAGCGAGCGGAAGCGGATTACGGATAGCGTCTATGGTCGATGCTCAAAAGTCCACAGGAATGGCCTGGCGGTGGTCTGTCAGGATAAAAAATGGGGAGTGATCGACGAAAATGGAAAGGAAGTCATCCCGTTGATTTATGAAAATATTTATGGATACGAGCCTCGTGTAATCAATGGGAAACGCCAAAGTTTTTTCGGTGTAGTGCTAGAAGGGGAACGTTTCAAAGTTGATGCTGAAGGTGCCTGTATTGAGGATTGCCCTGACCCTGCACTACTACAACGATTTCACATTCCTGATAAAGAAGATCAGTAATTAGCCAGGAAAGGGGATTGGGGCTTTACTCCAATCCCCTTTCTTATTATCCATAGTAAGCTAAGGCCGCCAAAAGGCGTAAGTACCTTCAACCCGGTAGACTGCCGTAGCGCTTGATTGCATCTTAGTGCGATCTAGGTTGATCACTCAAACTGCCCCAACGGCACCTCTAACATAGCGCGTAAGGTAGCAATGGAGAGTGCTCGAGCCTCTGCCGCACTTAATCCCTGATTCATGTAATAATCCTCCATGCGTACGGCAGTCTGTAAATACGCAAAGCGTAGACTATTGGCTACGGTCTCCAGATAGGCATTACCGGCAGACCAGTTATTAATATTACGCCAAGTACTATTCTGCCAAGTTTCCAGCAGGGTAGCCTGGGTTGGATTAATGGCGCTACTGCTCAATGCTAACTCACTCACCAAGCTTTGTGCAGCTTGACGTTCTACGGCAAGTTGAGCGGTTTCCGGGGCTAAATCAAAAGCAATCGTTTGCAACAATTGTGCCTCTTCCCACTGGCTAAAGGGATCACAGCCGGAGCGGCCTACCTGGGCACTGTAATTGCCCATTTGCCGAAAGGCTTGAGTTGTTTCTTGCGGGTGCCGGTCATTGAACCAGCAAGGTAGCGTATGGCTATTGGTGGGTGAGGCATGCACGTAGAAAAGGTGCAAAAGCAACTGCTGAAGATCCTGATAAGCGTAGGTAGCCTGGTAGTTAAAGATCTGGGTACTAACCCGTGTATTAGCGTAGGCGCGCTTAATTGCACTATTCATCAATTGATTAACCTGTTGACTAGCCCCCAGGGAGGTGAATAAGAGGTAAGCTTGGTAGGCTTGACCAGTAGCGGTATTGTTGCCTTGAATCACCAGTGGTGCATTGGCATCATAAGGCAACTTATCAATAGCTTGTTGGAAAGCACCCGTTGCGGCTTGCTGGCCCAAAGCATATAATGGCACCAGCAGGCGGTACTTTTGAATATTTTGGTCCTCCCGAATCATACGCTCATAGGCAGTGGTAGTGCCATTGCCATAATAGCCATCTAGGGTGCTATTGTAGTAGCCTGCGGCTTGTAGCATACGCTGTAGATCGGTTACAGAAGTTCGTTTTACATCGCCGCGGATAGCAGGAATTTCGGGAGTAGCAGGTGCTGATATAGTCTGTACTGGGGGTAAATTACTTGGCGGTGCGGGAATCGTTTCGTTATTTGTTGGACGTGGTACGTAAGGAGACCTCGTATCCACCGTTTCTGTTTGTAGGCCGGTATTTGTTGCTTCTGGGCGGACGGTACCCGTTGGATTTGGATTAACGGGCGGTGCTGGCGTTTCTGTGAGTTCTAATGGGATAAGCTCCTCCTTAATGCCCGTAGCAATAGAGGTTACCGGTAAAATTTGCCCGCGCTTTACTACTTTAACAAAGGCATCGCTGAAGCCCAGGTTACGTACCCGTGGAAGTTCTGCTTTAGCAGCATCCAGATTTGGAAAAGTACCAGTTAAGACCTTGATGTTACCATCAGCTAAGAGTACATTCAATGAGCCGGCCTGGTTTAGGTTTTCCCAATTGATGCTCTTGGTATTATATCGTGTTGCAATTTGGATCACAGCTACCTCGCTAGGATCACCGTAGTAACCACTAACGACTTGGGCGTTGCTAAAGCCCAAATCCTTTAAGCGCTCGACAATGCCTTCCACTTTCTTCTGTGTGGGATAT
Organism: Bacteroidota bacterium; assembly: GCA_039816955.1. Classification (GTDB taxonomy): domain Bacteria; phylum Bacteroidota; class Bacteroidia; order Chitinophagales; family Saprospiraceae; genus Lewinella. The sequence continues at coordinate 16,934 of JBCBWU010000045.1, read as the reverse complement.
TGTCCTAAGAAGACCTCCTCTAATTGATCAGTATTGGTCTGGGTGTAAATGAAACCCAGTTCTCGAGCTTCGTTAAACTCTTGTGGTCTGGCATTAACAAAAGAGCCGACAAAGGCGGTGTAGTAGTCTTGTGCCGGGAGTAAAATGCTAAAGCAACCAGCAAGCAAGAGAAGTAGTAAGCGGTGATTATTCATATACTGTACTTGAGGGTAGTGATGTTTTTCAATGGCAATATCAAATTCAATCAAGATAACAATGACCGTTGTTCAAGACCCAATATTACACCTATTGATATTTTGGTTGTCATTGGCATTTTGATTGTATCCTGAACGTACCCACTGTTAAAAAACGTATAAACCGTTTCGTACATTTATTTTTGATAATAAAATATGTCAGATTAAACCTTGGTTATATTCCTGGGTCCAAGAGATGATCTTGGTACTTTAAAATGCCCCCTACGTCAATAGTCAAACAGGTTTTGCAGCCAGCTGAAAAAGACACCCAGATATTGCAACTACTAGGAGATCCGGCTCGAAGAGAGCAGGGGTTTCGACTATTGGTAAACACCTACGGTGATCGGTTGTATCAACATATCCGTCGGATGGTGCACACGCATGAGGATACGGATGATGTACTACAGAATACCATGGTAAAGGTGTATCGTAGTGTGGACCGGTTTAGAGGGCAAAGCCAATTATACACTTGGTTGTACCGAATTGCCACGAATGAATCGTTGACTTTTTTGGAACGCCAGAAACGGCAGCGAACGTTGTTTACATATAATCCGGAAGGAAGTCTACCAATGGCCAGGGCGGCCGAGGTAGAGCTGGACGGAGAACACATTCGTCAAAGATTGGATCAAGCGATAGCGACCTTACCGCCTAAACAAAAAGCGGTTTTTAGTATGCGCTATTTTGAAGAAAGAAGCTATCAGGAGATGGCGGATATCTTCACCACTTCGGTGGGCGCACTTAAGGCCAGTTATCATCACGCAGTGAAAAAAATAGAGTCTTACTTAAGTCAAGGCTAATGGAGGAACACGATATTAAAAAAGAACTTGACGCACAGGATGCACCAATACTCCGTGCGCAACAAGGCCAGGTTCCCAAGTGGGAACTTCCGCCAGGTTATTTGGACCAGCTGGCCGATCGAACACTGGATCAGGCTACGACCAAACCAGTAACTAGATACCGGCATTTGCAGGTGGTGGCCCGTTGGGCAGTTGCCGCTGCAGTAATCCTGGCAGCAGGTCTTTGGTGGATGAGCAACCAGGAGGTTGGGACCGTCGAGCAATTTGCGGAATTGGATTGGAATTCAATTCCCACCGAGGATTTACAGCAATACGTCTCTGATAATATAGAGGAATTTGATTTAGACTTATTGACAGAAGGGGCAAGAGAAACTGCTGGTTCGGCGGTAGTGCCTCCTACACCAGCGGATGAAATCAGTATTGAGGCGCTAGAAGAATTTTTAGGAGACGACGAAGAATGGTTAGACGATTTGGAGTCTGACGAATGGTTTTAGTTTTGATCACCACGATATTGAAAAACACAAGAATGAAACATCTTATCGCGCTGCTACTATTGGCAGTAGTACCTGTTTTTGCCAGCGCACAAGACGAATCGATACCAGAAAATGATCAGATTCGGGCGCGGCGTGGGGCATACATTACAGAACGGCTACAGTTGACTAGCCAGGAAGCTGCCCATTTTTGGACCCTGTTTAACGAGTTTGAAGAGCAGAAAAAAGCCATTAACTCCAACTTCCGCCGGTCGGTTACTCGACCACAAACGGAGGAGGAAGCACAGGAATTGATTCAGCGAAGTTTGCAAAAAGAGCAAGATCTGCTGGATTTAAAGAAGGAATACTTTCTGCGGCTACAGGAAAAAGTGCCCGCTAGAAAGCTGGTGATGATACCGCAAGCGGAGCGGGAGTTCCGCCGTGATTTGTTGCGCCAGTTGCGGCGACGCCAAGGGGGGAATTAGAGGCTGGGGTCCTGACCATTCGCTTTTTTTAGTTGTTTTGTAACAATGCGACCCGTAAATTGCGTAAAAGGACATTAACCTTACCGCGCAATGTTCAGCTGATATCACTTATGCACAGGAGAAAGAAGGATAATTGGGATGCCCGCATTTTTGATTTAGTGGCTGCTTTTGAAGCAGATTCCATTAACACTTTCCTTGATCCTGAAAGTTATCACGATCTCATCGATTTTTACCATGCCGAAGAGCAGTTTGATAAAGCACTTCGTGTAGCTCAGTTGGCTGGCGATCAATATCGTTTTTCCACCGACTTTTACGGCCGTCAGGCCCAGTTGCTCCTGTATACCAACCGAGCTAAGGAGGCGAAAGATATTCTAGAGGCAGGCCTCACTTTCACGCCCGGTGATTTTGAGCTTCGGCTGCTGCTTTGTGAGACCTACATCCACACCGGACACATCAGTATTGGGCTGGGCCTCTTAGAGGACCTTAAACCGCAAGCCGATCAACAAGAACTAAGTGAACTGCTCCTCACAGAGGCCTCGGCTTATGAGAAGTCGGCAAATTACGTCCAGCTGTTCCATACTTTGTGTGCGGCGATCCGAATGGATTATACAAATGAGCGGGCTTTGGAGCGTCTCTTTTTGTGCACGGATATTTGCCGCATGCACGAGGAGGCCATTGTGCTCTATCAGGAAATCATTGATGACAACCCCTACCATAGCGTAGCTTGGTATTACCTGGGGCATACTCATTCCTATCTCCGACAAATCTCGGAGGCGCTAGAAGCTTTTGAGTTTTCGTTCTTAAGTGAGCCTAGCTTTGAGGAAGCGTATCTGGAGTTTGCCGAGCTAAATTATGAGAGTGGCCGAGTGGAAAATGCCCTGGAAACCTATCAGGATATACTAGAGCGTTTTGGCTCGGATAGTGATTTACTGTTTCGGATGGGAAGTTGCCTACACCAGTTGGGGCAGCACGAATCTGCTCGACAAAAATTAGAAGAAGCTGCTCGGATTGAGCCACATAACGATGAAGTAATCTTTCGCATTGGGCAGTGCTACGCTGCCCAGGAGCGCTGGACCTCGGCGATAGCGTTTTTTAATAAGGCCATTCGCATGCGTGCGGATGATGAGTCTTATTACCTGGCTTTAGCGGAAGCTGCCTTTGAAAAGGAAAAATTTGAGCTAGCCGAACAAGCTTATAATAATGCGCTGGACTTGGCTCCGGATAACAGTGAAATCTGGTTGGATTTAGCTTGGTTTATGGTGGAAATGCTCCGGCCTGCTGATGCGTTGGTACTGCTCAGTGAAGCACGTGACCTGGTACAGCATCCAGAGCTGGCTTACGCCTTCGTGGCTTGTTTGTTCTCCACTGGTCGCCGCCAGGAAGGACTCGCTCGACTCTCTGATGCTTTGGAAGACAACTTTCAAGCGTATCCACACTTATTTGAATGGCATCCACTACTGCGCATGGATGCGGACGTCAATGCCTTGCTGCATATTCATCGCAAGGAGGTACATTGATTTAGGATACGGAAACGCATAGCCATGCGCCTTTACCGCAATAACTATACCTTGGCCTGTTCCAATTCCCACGCATAATGCGCAGCACCTACTGCTCCGGCCTTATTGAGATAGCCAGCTGGTTTGACACGGAAATTGACCGTCATCTCCCCCTCGTAATCTTCGAAATGCTTGCTGCCACCGCCACCAATGATGACTAAGTCAGGTGAGAACAGTCGCTGCAGGTGTAATAGATATTTATTGAAATCTTGACCCCATTCGCGCCAGGATTTACCACTTGATTTCCGAGCTACCTTAGAGATGCCCTTCTCGACTACTTTTTCCTCGCCTTTCATGTACAAGTGCCCTAGTTCTGTGTTGGGAACTAATTGACCATTGATAAATAGGGCTGAACCAATTCCCGTACCCACAGTAAGCATCATTACTACGCCCTGTTCGCCCTGGCCGGCGCCGTAATACATGGCTGCTACGCCAGCAGCATCTGCATCGTTGAGGACGTGCACGGCACAGCCGCTTGCTTTAGAAAGTAATTTTTCAATGTTGGTGCCAATCCAACTATCGTCGATATTAGCTGCTGATAAGGCAACACCGTGGCTGACAATTGCGGGAAATCCTACCCCCACAGGCCCGTCCCATTTAAAGTGGTCTACAAGCTCTGCAAAGGTCGCAGCTACCGCTTTGGGGGTTGCTGGCTTGGGGGTTGCTAGGCGAAAGCGTTCGGTGATCATTTCACCGGTATTGATATCGATGAGCCCCCCTTTGATACCGGTACCGCCGATGTCAACACCGAGGATTATATTGTCTTGTACCTTTTCCATCTATTCCTACAGTACGTGAATGCCTGATTTAATTTAAGCTGATTAGCGGATAAGTTTGATCACCATCCACACATCATTTTCTGGACGATTTTGCGGGCTGGTTCTTACGGCGGCAATGCGGTCAATTACATCTAGACCTTCGATTACTTTCCCAAAAACCGTGTATTCCTGATCCAAAAACGGAGTGCCTCCTAATTCCATGTATTCCTCCCGAATATAGGAAGGGTAACGAAAGCCGTAGCGTCCTTCTTTGGCATCCAAGTCGTTCGCTTTGGTAGCTCGGCCTTGCACAATGTAAAATTGAGAACCTGAACTCCGCTTCTGAGGATTGTTGGTACGGGCTGCCGCCAAGGCGCCTTTTACGTGTGCTAGAGAGTCTACAAACTCTGCCTGTATGGTGTAGCCAGGGCCTCCACTGCCCAGCATCGCGCCCGGGTTAGCTCCGCGGCTGTCAGGGTCACCGCCCTGGATCATAAATCCATCGATGACACGGTGAAAAAGGAGGCTATCGTAAAAACCTTGCTCCACAAGCTTGACAAAATTATCCTGATGAAGCGGTGTACGATCATAGATTTCGGCTAGCATGTTGCCTTCCGGGGTTTCAATACTCACCAGGCAGCGATCTGGAGGGACTATGGTTACCTCTTTTTCTTTAGTACCTGTTTTCCCCTTAGCGTCAAAGGCGGTTAATTTTACCGTGTAGGTGCCGGAAGCCATGTAACGGTGCTCCGGGATGCTATCTTTTGAGGTTTGGCCGTCGCCAAATTCCCAGAGATAAGATTCTGCTTTTTCACTTTGGTTGGAAAAGCTGATGGGGGTAGCAGCACGTGCAGCCTCTTCTTGGGCGGCAAAGTTGGCAATGGGGCGAGCGCAGCTGTTGAGTAGGGCCAGGCTCAGGGCGATATAGAGCAGTCGTTGCATTAGTTGATAATTTTTACAGTCATCTTCACATCCTCTAAGGGGCGATTACCAGCAGCGGTTTGAACTTCAGCAATGGCATCAATAACATCCATACCCTCTACTACTTCACCAAAAACGGTGTATTGGTAATCTAGCTCCGGTGCGCCGCCCAGCTCTTCGTACAGCTGCATTTGTACGTCACTGTAACTTCGCCCGGAACGAGACGCGATAGTAGTAAGTGCTTGCTGGGTTTGGGGCTTCCCGTGAACTACATAAAATTGAGAGCCAGAGCTAGCTTTTTCTGGATTTTGGGTACGAGCTGCGGCCAGTGCTCCTTTGATGTGTAGTGCACCGATCTCAGCAGGTATGGTGTAGCCAGGGCCTCCTTGTCCTAGCATTTGCCCAGGAGTTGCTGTACGGCTATCCGGATCACCGCCTTGGATCATAAAGCCTGAAATAACGCGATGAAATAGGGTGCCATCGTAGTAACCTTCGTCAGCGAGCTTGATGAAGTTGTCGCGGTGGAGCGGGGTGCTGTTGTAAAGCTTCACCTTCATGTCACCAAAATCAGTAGAGATAAGTGCGTAGGTGTAGCCATCATTGGGGCCACAACCGGCAAGTGAGGCCAGAATCACTAGGCCCAGAAATAGTCTCTGTATCATCAGTTTTCGTTTATGTCGTTGGAGAGATTAGCTGTTTCCTGTTCCCATTCCCTAAAGTAGCGGATAATAGCTTGCTTGAACAATACTTCTTGTTCCTTCAAATTGCTAGGTGGAATATTTTGCGATAGCTCCCAGTGGGGCCATCCGTCGGCATCCCGGCCGGCAAACTCGTAGTATCCATAGTAGCTCATGAGTCGGCAGGTAGCAATATGCATCAAGTCCTGCTTTTCCTCTTTGGTAAAGCGCTCTTTCCACCGTCCTAGCTCTTGGATACCAATTAGAAACAGGATACCGTTCAGGTCGGGTAGTGTGTCCCGCTGAAAGCGATCTTTTAGGAAATGCCGAATGCGTAACCATTCGAAATTAATTTCCCACTCTTCCGTAGATGTATTGCCGTTTTCCACAGTGCGCAAAAATAGGGATTTTATATCGACCACTAAACAGCCAACTGCGCCCAGATAAGCCAGCGGTTATCTATTTCCATTTGATATTACAACCCGCGCTGGGATATTGAGTTTCTGGTACTGGATTACCAGTAAGCATATCGTCGATTGCTTGGCGCAAATCTTCGCCCGTAAGTGGTGCATTGTTGCCAGGGCGTGATCCGTCCAGTCGTCCGCGATAATACAAATTTTGCTCACCGTCAAATACGTAAAGGTCGGGCGTGCAAGCCGCATCATAGGCGCGTGCCACCTCTTGGGTTTCGTCAAAAAGGTAGGGGAAGTTGTAACCTGCCGCTTTGGCGTGTTCCGTCATTTTATCTGGCCCATCCATTGGGTATTTGACTACATCATTGGAGCTGATACCTACAAAACCAATGCCCTGAGCTTGATAGTCAGCTGCTATTCGAACCAATTCCTCATTCACGTGGATAACGTAAGGGCAGTGGTTGCAAATGAACATTACTACGGTGCCACGTTCTCCCTTGATATCTTCGTAAGTTAAGGTGTTTCCACTGATAGTGTCTGGTAATTCAAAAGCCGGGGCAGCAGTACCCAAGGCTAGCATATTAGATTCCGTTAAGGCCATGGAGCTTCTTTGTTTTTTGCAAAAATAAATTCTTTCAACATCTTTTAGTCCCCGACTGTTTGCAAGGTGAATCAGAACTTACACCTCATGTGGCAAGAAATAGACAATACCCTACAAGCTGAATTCACTTTTACCAACTTTACCCAGGCCTTTGCTTTTATGACCGAAGTGGCTTTTGTAGCCGAGGCGCAGGGTCATCATCCAGATTGGACCAATGTGTACAATCGAGTAAGCTTTCGCTTAAATACACACGATGCGGGCGGTACTGTTACCGATCAGGATCGGAATTTGGCGCAGGCGATTGATGAAATTGCGAAGCGGTATTAGACCAAAAATACTGGCGAAAGAGATGGGGAGGAGGTCAGTGAGAAAAGCCGAATTTTAGGTATAAACACGTTAACGCATTAACGGGTCTACACCAAAATTACCATCTTTCCCCTGCTGCCTAATGGCTAGAATACTGCTCTTTCAAGGCGGCGAGGCGGAATCGATATCCACTGAGAGTAAGAACAAAGTAGGAAATCAGTAGATAGTAATAACAACCTCAAAGACAATCAAAATGGCAATAAACTTACTACAAGGGTAAATTGAAATTGCCATTACTACTGATATTTTGATTGCTTTTCTACTTCCACCCTTAAGTGCCTGTTTAAACATACTGGGGGCTTGTGAATAGCCGCCTACTTAGCCTTCTGCTTTACGCTGTTCAGTGCCCGCCCTTCTAGTCGTGAACCTACCATTCACTGCATTTCCCGGCTTATCCCCCGATTTCAACCGAGCTTAAGCAACCATTCGCCATACTAAAGCGTATATTTGGATGTTATCAATTTGAACCATCGAAGTAGAAGAAATGGCGGCTAAGGATAATTATCAGTTACTGGTAGAGAAGTTGGATCAGTTCATCCGCAAGTACTACGTGAATCAATTGATTCGTGGAGCCCTGTACAGTGTAGGGACTATCCTCGTACTTTTCCTAGCGGTAAGTTTACTAGAACATTACTTTTACTTCGGTACCGGAGCTAGAAAAGTGCTCTTCTTTGGGTTTCTTGCCGGCTCTTTGGCCGCACTCGGTATTTGGATAGTGCGTCCGTTGTTGGCTTACTTCCAATTGGGAAAAGTAATCTCGCACGAACGAGCGGCACAAATCATTGGTGACCACTTCACTAACGTAAAAGATAAGCTTCTCAACGTCTTACAACTGAAAAGCCAAGCCGATATCGCCGAGAATAAGGCACTCATCATGGCTAGTGTAAATCAGAAGACGGAGGAAATACGCCCGGTACCTTTCCGTTCTGCTATTGATCTGAATAATAATCGCAAGTACCTGCGCTACGCTTTGCCTCCTTTAATGCTGTTGTTGGTTTTGCTTTTCGCGGCACCCAGTATGATCAAGGACTCGACCAACCGCTTGATCCGCAACGGCCAGGAATTTGAGCGCCCAGCGCCCTTCCAGTTCAAATTAATAACGGATGACCTTTCCGTAGTACAGTTTGGCGATTTTCCGCTGGCTATCGAAGTAGAAGGAGAACAGTTTCCTAACGAAGCCTACATTGAAGTTGACAACTACCAGTACCGATTGGGCAAGGATGCGGTGAATAAATTCTCGCACCGTTTCAGCAACGTACAAAAAGATACGCCCTTCCGCATTTTTGCCGGTGGGGTGAGTACTGAAGAGTTTACGCTAGAGGTCTTAAAGAAACCCAATATTAGCGGTTTTGAGGTGCAACTCAATTATCCTGCTTACTTGGGTCGACGCAGCGAAAAACTTGATAACATTGGTGATCTCACAGTACCTGTAGGTACGCAAGTCAACTGGGTATTTAACGCTCAGCATACCGATGATTTGAGTATTGCTTTCTCCGATGCGGAGGAGGTAGAACAAGCCCGTCGCTTTGATGATGAGCTGTTCAGTATAGAGAAGCGCGCGCTGCGCGATCTTACCTATCGCCTCTACGTATCAAATGCGCTACTACCTAATGCAGATTCTATCGGCTATACGCTGAGCGTGATTCCTGACCTATATCCAGAGATTAGTGTAGAAGCCTTCCAGGACAGTTCTATTTCGCGTCTCATGTATTTCATTGGAGATGCTTCTGATGATCATGGTTTGAGTCAATTGACCTTCACCTATACTATTAGTGATATCGAGGGTACTGCTCAGGAGCCAGTTAGCGTGCCGTTGGCGATTGATGGTAAGAAAGCGACTCGCTACGACTACACCTTTGATCTACGCGAACTGGGTCTGAATCCTGGTGATAACGTTGTTTACTACTTCGAAATTCTAGATAATGACGGCGTAAACGGCCGCAAATCAGCTCGCACTAATTTGATGACCTACGCGATGCCAACTGAGGAAGAATTGGCTGAAAAGATTGAGCAAAACGAAGAGCAAATTAAGGAAGATCTAGAGGCTGCCTTGAAAGAGTCGAAAGAGATTCAGGAAGATATGAAGGAGATGCGTGAGCAACTCCTCCAAGAAAAAGAACTAGACTGGCAAGACCGCAAAGAGCTGGAGCGGATGCTAGAGCGCCAAAAAGAACTACAGGAGCAAATCGAAGAGGCGCAGCAGCTGTTTGAAGAAAATCAGCAAAATCAGGAAGAGCTATCTCCACAAGAGCAGCGCATTCAGGAAAAGCAGGAGCAACTGCAAGAAATGTTTGAAGAGTCGCTCAGTGAGGAAATGCAGGAGCTGATGAAGGAGATTGAAGAGTTGCTCCAAGAGCTAGAGAAAGACGAGGCGCTGGAAATGATGGAGGAAATGGAACTCAGCGACGAGGAGATGGAAATGGAGCTGGATCGCATGCTGGAAATGTATAAGCAACTCGAACTGGAGCAAGACATGCTAGAGACCATCGATGAGCTGGAACAATTAGCGGAAGAGCAAGAGCAGCTAGCCGAAGAAACAGAGGAAGCGGAACAGCAGCAGGAAGAAATGTCGGAGCAAGAGCGCCAGGATAAGCAAGAAAAATTGCAGGAAAAGCAAGAGGAGATCAGCGAGAAGTTTGAAGACATCCAGGAGAAGATGGAGGATATGGAGCAGAAGAACGAAGAGCTGGAAAACCCCATGGAAATGGGCGACTTCGAGGAGCAGTCTGAGAGCATCGAGCAAGATATGCAAGACAGCCAGGAACAACTGGAGCAGCAAGAAAATAGCGGTGCTAGCGAATCACAGCAGAAGGCCGGTCAAAAGATGAAGAGCATGGCGAGCATGATGCAGCAGCAAATGCAGAGCCAGGAGATGGAGCAAATGGAGGAGGATATGAAGGCCTTGCGCCAGTTGCTGGAAAATTTGGTGGGCTTATCGTTTGACCAGGAAGACTTGATCGACGACTTTGGTCGCGCCGATATCAACACTCCACGTTACGTAGATCTGGTACAACAGCAGTTCAAGTTGAAGGACGACTTCCGCTTGATCCAGGATAGCCTACATGCTTTGAGTAAGCGGGTGTACCAAATTGAGTCCTTCGTAACGGAGAAAGTGACGGAAATTCGTGGAAACATGCGCGAGAGCGTAAAAGAGCTCGAGGAACGCCGCGTTCCCCAAGCTTCGGAGCACCAGCAGCGCACCATGACCAATGTAAACGACTTGGCGCTGATGCTAAGTGAGGTGATGAACCAGATGCAGCAGCAGATGTCTGGCATGATGGCTGGTAATCAGATGTGTGATAACCCGAATGGGCAAGGACAAGGCAAACAAGGCAATACGCCTAGCGATAAAATGAGCCCTGGTCAGCAATCGATTAACGATGGCCTTCAGCGCATGAAAAACGCACTGGAGAAAGGCCAAGGGGTCAGTAGCAAGGAATATGCGCAAATGGCCGCTCGCCAAGCGGCATTGCGGAATGCCTTGCGTAAAAAACAAGCCGAACGCCAGCAGCAAGGTGATGGAATTGATCCTAAACTGCAGGAGCTGATTGACGAAATGGATAAATCCGAAGAAGACTTGGTAAATAAGCGCCTGACCAATGAAATGATGACCCGCCAGCAGGAAATCATGTCACGTTTGCTTGAGCACGAAAAAGCCGAGCGCCAGCAGGATCAGGATGAGCGCCGTAAGTCGGATACTGCCCGCCAGCGCGAGCGTGAATTTCCACCTTCTTTGCAGGAATACCTCAAGCAACGGGAGGCTGAAATCGATATGTTTAAGACCGTTTCTCCTTCCCTCAAGCCTTACTATAAGTACTTGGTAGACGAGTATTTTAAGAGCTTACGCACCGAAGAGTAACTGTAAAATATACAATAAGGGATGCCAAGCTATTGACTTATTAGCCAGCATCCCTTATTTTTGCCTTCCAATCCCTATCAAACCCAGGTGTGACCCCATTTCCAAATGACGTCTTAAGTAATGTGAATCGATAGCAACAATCCACACTTGCGCCGTATTCATTAAAATACTACATTGAGAGCGTATGACGAAGACTAGTGCACAACCTTTTATGCTAAGACTATCCTCAGAACCTACCAGTATCGCCAAAGTAGAGCAGTTCGTTACCAAATTGGTAAGACGTTACCGCCTCAATGATGATCAACACGGCAATATTCTTATCAGTCTCACTGAAGCCGTGAACAATGCTATCATACATGGTAATTGTGAAGATCGCGATAAGCAGGTTTCTATTAGCCTCCGTGAAGGCAAGAATAAGCTAGCCATTCAGGTATCTGATGAAGGATGCGGATTTGACTTCAAGCAGGTTCCAGATCCAACTAAGGATGAAAACCTCTGCAAGTGCGGAGGCCGGGGCGTGTTTCTGATGCAGCATCTTTCAGATCATCTCGCTTTCCGCAATGGTGGCCGTACCGTCGAAATGCAGTTTAAGATATAAGTTTGGAAGATTACTTTCCGTCTCTACCCGAAGAAGCAACCGCTCCGGGTATTTCTTTTTCATTTGCCAACATTGAACAGCCGGACTTTGACTTCGACCTGCTTCCCTCGTGGATCGAGGCAGTTATCCAGCAACACAAATGTACGCTAGGGGCGCTCAGTTATATCTTTTGCAGTGATCCCTACTTACACCAGCTCAACGTAGAGTATCTCGATCATGATACTCTCACCGACATTATTACTTTCCCTTACGCTGAACCACCCATGGTCAGTGGAGATCTGTACATCAGCCTTGATCGTGTAGTGGATAATGCCCAAGATCGTTCCCTTTCTTTTGGTCAAGAACTGAGGCGAGTGGTTATTCACGGCGTACTTCACCTTTGCGGCTATGGCGATAAAACGCCAGAAGAGGCTACCCGTATGCGGGAGTTGGAGGATGAAGCATTAACAATGTTTGGAGAGCGATAAGTTGCATTAGTGAATTTAGTTAGGCCTCCTTACGCTTGCGCTCGAAGCTACAGCGTAGGCGCACGTCGGCCTTAGTTGGTTGAATTGGTTGTGCGGGAATTCCGTGGATTGGAGTTCCTCACAACCAATTCAACTAAATCCACTAACTCAACCAATTCAACCAAATTCCTACTTCAATATCCCCCGCAAAAACCTCACCCACCAGTTCCATTCTGTTCGTTTACTCGTTCCGCAGAGATGATTTTCCACCTGATCGAATGCATCTTCGATGAGCGCATCGTGGAGCCAGCGAATACCAGTAGCCCAACTGAGAATAGCCAGGCCTCGGGCCTGCATATCGATAATGTGATGAAGGTGCGTGTGCTGGTCATCAACGGACTTGATGGTAAAGCGGTGTACACCCACAAATCCTTGTGGCCGCTCAAAACGAAATTGGATGGATTGACCCGGAGCAAAAGCATCTACTTGGTAGCGAATGGGGCCATGCCCACCACGGGATTCCAACGCTAATCCATTATCTAGCTTCATTCTAGGCCATAGTTTTCGTGGCCACATTAAATCTTCCTTACTAGCCAGCGTGGAAAAGACGGCCTGCACTTCAGCTAAAGGGCTAGCAATGGTCCGTTCGTGGATGTTAGTCACCTTCATAAACTGTTGTGAGGTTTGTTCAAATATACGGGTACTGATTGATCAATATTTCAAAAAAACCTCACTTCTAATTACTTATTCTTTTATGGAAGGCACAATGAATTCTCCCAAAATACGCTCAGATTGGGCGTGCGCTTTCATACCACCATTGTAATATGTGCTCGTTACTACTGCTACTACATCTAAGTCTGGAAAAACGGCAACTTTATTACCTCCGGTACCGGTCATATAGTACGCTGGTTCACCGCCAAACTCAGTTATCCACCAAAGGTAACCGTAGTCATAGCCCGGGCCAAATTCGATTCTTGCGTGGGGAGTAGTGGACTTCTCCACCCATTCTGGAGAGATGATTTGTTCACCCTTCCATTCGCCCTTATTCAGGTAAAGCTGTCCAATCTTTAGCAAATCGCGGCTACGCATGCCCAGTCCGCCGCCCGTCATTGGGACGCCTGTTGGAGTCATTTGCCAGTGGTAGTTAGAAATACCCAATTTGCTGAAGAGGCTTTTTTCGGTAAAGTTCTCTAAAGAACCCGTAATGGTATTTATTACATCACCAAGAACCACTACACCGGAAGTGCAATAGCTAAAACTACGGCCGTAAAGTGCATCCTCTGGCTTAGTCATCCATTCTGGAAACCCTTTGATGGGCAAGTCCCAATAGAACTGATGCCAGTCTTCCACCAGATACATCCGCTCCTCATTGCCACGCGAATAATTATTCCAGTCATCGCACTCTACCATTGAGCTCATAGTAAGGAGGTCCTCTATGGTGGTAGCATCCTTGCGAGGATCAGGATACAGTACAGTTTCTGGTTTGGAATAGGGGGCAGCCAATTCTTGTTCGGAAGAAAGTTTGCCCTGTAGAATGAGGCTGCCAATTAAGGTGCCAGTTATCGTTTTAGTAGCGGAGCGGGTGTTATGTAGGGTTTCGATATCGTTATCTCCGTAATAACGCTCGAATACCAACTGACCGTTGTGTACGATGGCAATGCTGGAGATGCGTTCAAAATCACCAGCTTGAATTAAGCTATCAGCTTCTAATAGCAGTGGACTTTGTGCCCAGGCATCATGCGTACGCCATTCTGATTGACCGAAAAGTAATTGAGAGGATAGGATTAGGATACACAGCAAGGCTTGTTTCATCATTTTCTTTTGGCGTAAAGGTCGGGTGCTCTAGTGCGCTGGAATTGTATATTATTAACATCAAGCAATTTTCTGCAAAACTACTCTGGCTTCATCTTCGGCAGAGCTGGTCAGTACGGCATTGGCCGCTTGAAAGCGTTGGAGGTTGGGCCAGTCTTGGGCTTGACTATTTAGAATCATACTACATGATAACAATAAGAAAATAAATATGCTTTTCATGATTTAGTAGGGCAAACGCACCAAAATTAGAATCCGCCCACTTTTTGTAGGTACTCTACGTTCATGGATGCCCTAAACCTTCGTTTTTTGAGGCTCAGTTTGTCGGTCATTTTGGCAATTCGGTGCAATGCCATTTTTCGTAAAGCATTCAAATTCTGCGGAGCATTTCCCTTCCTGCTTCGATTGGCATCCTCATTGAAGGTAACATCCAAATGCCAGTGCAGGTGGTTTTCAATGCTCCAATGTCCTCTTACTGCATCGTTGTAATAAACAGCATCTTTATCCTCGATACTGATGTAAAACCTTGTCTGTGAGGAAGATGTGTTTTTTATTGTTCGTTGCGCTTCGCTTTTAACAAGCGTATTAATCCCCCTCCATTTTGTTAGTAAATCTGGACTCAGCACCTCTTTGGCAGCTACTATTGAACATTTACGCAACTCGTACCTGCCGTGATCATATTCCCATTGTTTGCTAAATTCTTTTGATGATTTCCAAGTCAAATCGTCTGATACCTGCTCATATAAAGTGCCTTGATTTTCTTTGACCAAAGACGAATACGAACAAGCTATGCGAACTATACAGATGATGCAGAACTAGGGGAAACAGAATTAATAAAGGTCCGCTGACCTGACCAACTGCCTTCCTCTGCGTAGGGCAAAAAGCGGGCGAAAAGTTCCTCTTTATACCAGCCCAGTTCTCGTGTCTTTTGGATTACCTCCCGGTGGTGTGGATTATTATAAGCATAATCCATCATGGCTTTCGAGCTATCCCAAATGCTGAAGGTAGCTTGCATAAATAAGGGCCATTCACCCACCCCAATACTCATGCGCTGGCCCGGTTTGCCTTTTACTTTTTTACTAACTGTAGGCACAAAACGCCAAAAGCCAGGAATGTGCCGTAGTTTGATGGTAGCGCGGGTGATCACAGCTACGGGGGCGGACATGTCGTATTCCGTAGCCAACTCAAAAGGCTGCTCTCCACCCCATTCACCGTGGACAACGGCGGCACGCATGTATACGGTGTAACACTCCGTGGTACGAGCCTGGTTATCAGCCCACCATTGATCGTTGGCAAAAAAGCTTTTAGCTGCAGCTTCGTTTTCCCAGATTGCTAAAAGGGCATAGACCCCAAAGTTGGGCCAAATACTGAAACCATTACCTGCCCCACTCCCCAGGAGTTTGGCTTGCTTCAATCCAGGAGTGGTAAAAAGACTTTGGGGTCGGAAACCCATTTGCCGAAAGGCCCACCAGCGCGTACTTCTACTCGAATACTTGAAAAGACTCATCGTTACCACCTCGTTGGAAAAGTCGGCCATTGTTACGCTTGCGGCTTAGTGTAGTGTCCAAAACAAGGAGAATTTGAAATGGTTGCTGTATCTTTTCGTAGGTTCGTCCGTTATTAGAAATATACCCATCCCAGTTTGTCGAACACTACAAAGGATATGTGTGAACTATCCTTATCTTTGGTAGCCTAATCTAGACCCTTCTAATTTTCCAACAACTTCTGAAGCGGATAATGAAGCATTTTTGTTTTCTGGTGATTGCTCTTCTCAGCACGTTTACGCTCTGGAGCCAAGCCGATGAGATTGAGGAAATCAAGCAGGCTTTGGCGGAAGCCGAAACTAAAAATGAGAAGATGATCCTGCGCTACGAATTAGCGGAGGCCTATCTGCGTGTAGATGCCGAAGAGGCAGAAGACTATGGCAAGCAAGCGTACAGCAATGCCACTGATCTGAATAACTACGGAATGTCGGCGCAGGCCGCATTTATCGTCGCTAAGGCTTTTGAGCGCCAACGCGATGACCGCAATACTGAAATTTGGCTACGCACTACGCTCAATCATGCTAAACGAGCCGGTGATTCGGATCTGATCATGAAGTCGGTGCAGCAACGTTCACGTATAGCCGTGAAAGGCCGTAACTATCGTCGGGCTTATGAGATCAATCAGGAAGCCTTCAATTATTTCAGTGAAAATGGGACCAGCATAAGTGACCTGGAACGGCAATACGAACAGCAGCGTCAGCAGATCGAGCGCGATAAACGAAGCTTAGCACAGGAAAAAGATCAGCTGGAATTTCAAGTCCGCAATCTTCGTCTGGAAACCGATCAATTGAGTACAGATAAAACAGTGCTTCAGCAAAGCAACACCCAGCTGAGTGAAGCCAATCAAGCTAAGGAAGATGAGCTGCAGAACAAGGCGGAGGAACTGGCAACAATAGCAGAAGAAAAACAGGCTGCTGAACGTAAAGCTCAGCAACGTGCCATCGAAGTAGATCAGTTGAGTGAGGAAGTAGCGAAAGAGCAACTCATTGCTCAGGAAGCGGAGAACGACAGAATGAAGGCTGAACTTAAGGCCAAAGCCCAAGAGAATTATTTATTCGCCGCTGCTGGTGTTGCCGGCATACTATTACTGTTGGCACTATTGCTTTATAGTCGTTTCGCGGCGAAACGTCGTACAGCCAGGTCCCTGGAAGAAAAGAACCAGCAAATTGAAGAAGAACGCCAGCGTTCGGACGAACTGCTGCTCAATATTCTACCGGCACCAATTGCCGAAGAGTTGAAATTAAAGGGTAAAGCCCAAGCGCGCCAATATCAGGAAGCCACCGTCCTTTTCTCAGACTTCAAAAATTTTACCTCTATTGCTGACTAATGATGAAGTCAAAAGCTTTGAAGCATTTGTCCAACTCTTCCACCAGTTCTTCCGGACTGAGTTGCTCAGCAATA
>JBCBWU010000459.1:0-590 GCA_039816955.1 Bacteroidota bacterium | reverse complement strand
CTCTACTTTGGGAGTCAACAAGTCGATTACCTCTACGATAACCACAATGCTGGTGTAAACTGGAGATATCACTTTGATCCGGAAACTGACCTGGAACTAGGCTTTACCTACTTTGTAGAAGATTACGAAAAGGTAGATCTAGAGCAGGTGCCGGGTCCAGCACAGCGCACCGAGAGAAAGCAGTTGACCCGTATTGCCTACCAACGCCGACGCCTACTTTATGATTTGCTACAGCCACAAGGCAATGACTTGCGTTTATCTGGCGAGTTTGTCTTTCAGCGCAATACTACTCCTTTTTATCTATTTCGGGCGGTATTCCGCAGGTATCGGCCAGTAGGAAAAAAGGGGCTGCTGGCGACCAGGCTCAACCTGGGTTATGCGGCGAATAATGATACCCCCTTCGCACCTTTCGTGGTAGATAGCCGAGTGAATATTCGAGGTTCTGGAAACCGGGTAGATCGTGGAACGGCTATGGTGATTCTCAATGTGGAATATCGCCATTTGCTTTGGCAAAACCCTTGGGTAGCCATTCAAGGTGTAGTATTCAGTGATGTGGGCAGCTGGCGCAACCCCGGTGGACAAATCAGTGA
>JBCBWU010000458.1:0-597 GCA_039816955.1 Bacteroidota bacterium | reverse complement strand
TTTAGTTAAATGGTTTAGTACAGCGCACTGCTCCTTGTTCGTCTGACTTTCACTTTTATTGTTACTCCTCGTCCGACGAAGCCTTGGCGTAGTCGGGCCATTCTAATTCTTATCCTAATTCTAATTCACCTTGGTGATCTTGGTGTCTTAGGTGGTTAAAAAAGTAGTTAGTGCCCCAGTAGACAGTAGACAGTAGACAGTAGGCAGTAGACGGTAGGCGGTAGGCAGTAGACGGGGTGAACTTCCCTATACGCGATCAGTATTCTAGCTCTCATTCTTACTTAAATTCCCTTGTGTGTTCTGACCTATATTATGTAATTTGAAAAGTGGTGTCAGCGGTCAGTGCTGTAGAATATGCTTATGGTCTTAGGGCTCTGAATCATAATCGCAGTGACAATAAAGCTAGCAACCTACACTCCTTATTTTTAAACTTTCACTTTTACTGCCACTTTTATTCTCATTCCAATTCTCATTCTAATTCCAATTCCAATTCTACAACTTCCAATAATTACGTACATTCCCTGGTCTAACCACTGGACTACACTAGGATGACACAGCGACTACTTCTTTTGGGTTTATTGCCTTATTTAACCTGCG
>JBCBWU010000457.1:0-597 GCA_039816955.1 Bacteroidota bacterium | reverse complement strand
AGGCAACAGCCTCCGCCTCCTGGATGGGATATTGGATGGTGCAACTAAACTCTTTGCCGGGGATTAATTGCTCCGCCACCTTCCCCGCAAGGGTAGTATCATTGGGGCAATCCGTTCCCGCCAGCAGTTGCGCTAGCAAAGTAGTAGTAGCAGGCGCAGCCGCTGGAAATCGTTCGTCAATATCTACATAAGTATAAGCTTCGGGCTCGTATTGGGTTTTCCCCCAGGCGTTCCAGTAGTAAGTCTTGGTCATTTCGTCATTGAGCAAAATCCGATTCCGGAATTGCCAATTCTGAAACTGGTTGAGTCCAATGAAGAACAATAAAATGAGGGAAACCAGAACCTTCCACGACTGGCCTTTTTGCAAAAAATACGCTAACAGGCAAGCTAAAGGAATGCTCAAAACGGCATAGGATTGTACCAAGGCGCGCATACCAAACGAGCCAGCATACCACCAAATGTGCCAGCTCAGGACGATGTACAGGTTGATCAAGAAGAACAATAAGACGGGTAAAAACCAAGGCCTTTGCTGTCGGTACAAGAAGACGAAGCCCACAATACTTAAGGCCATAACGGGCGTGTACACCAGCCAACCTT
>JBCBWU010000456.1:0-611 GCA_039816955.1 Bacteroidota bacterium | reverse complement strand
TACGAAACGGAATCTGGCAACGGTGGCCCAAGCCACAAGATCGTAACCGACGATATGGGTAATGTCACCCTGAAGATTGGTAGCCTCTTAGACGACGAAGCCGACGGCCAGCAAAGTGCCGATGCAGATGGTGATAATGGAGCTGATGCAGACGACGAAGATGGCTTTGATCCAACTGCCCAAATGTTCGTAACTACCGTAAGTCAGGACATCACTGTCCCCGTGATGAATATGACGGGTAGTGATGCGAAATTGACGATGTACGTGGACTGGAATAACGATGGTGTTTTTGAGGATATGTACTCAGAGACGGTTGCCAACAATGCGACTAGCGTAACGCTTACTAACCTTACCCCACCATTAACAACGGCCTTGAACCAAGATATTGGTGTACGCTTCCGTTTGACCACCGCTACCGCAATGGATCCCAATGGTCCAGCGCCTGATGGTGAGGTGGAAGACTACGAGATTATGGTAATGGGCTTTGACTACGGTGACTTAGCTGATGCGGGTGCCGGTGTTGGTGAGCAAGACTACGAAACGGAATCTGGCAACGGTGGCCCAAGCCACAAGATTGTAACCGACGATATGGGTAATGTCACCCTGAAGAT
>JBCBWU010000455.1:0-631 GCA_039816955.1 Bacteroidota bacterium | reverse complement strand
GCTTGGCATTAGACGAAATAGGATATACGATAAAGCTAAGCTATCTGATCCAGAGGTTTCTGAATTTATTCAAGCGATATTACAGTATACTGAATCGAACCTCTAACCCACTAGCTCCGCTAGACGCAGGCTGAGGTAACGAAGCTTGTCGACTAGCATCTAGTGGTACTGACGCTGACGGTCAGACCGGGAGTGCAGGTGCGCAGCACTTGCGGATCTCCACTTTGCTTGACGTGAATTTATTGCATAGAAAAACCCTGGCGGCTGGTCCGTCAGGGTTTTTCTATGCCTCAAAAGGTGGTTGGTAAAATGCGGGTCGCCGCTAGGCGTGGGGCATTTTGCCGGGCGGCTTTTGAACTGCTAGGCATAGGCTTGGCGCGCTTTAAAATCTCGGATGGCCAGGTCAAGAAATCGAACAATCATCTGTTTAGTCTCTCCTTCTTCCATGCTTTGGATCTCTTCAAACTTCTTGAACAACTCTTTGTCTTTGATCATCACCTGGTCATCACTTAATAGCGCATCAGCAGTTACCCCAAGCGCATCAGCTATTGCTTTGAGTACATAAGCAGAGGGAACACTATTACCTAGTTCGTATCGAGAAGTCTGGTGTTAACTTGAAAAGCCTCTCTCG
>JBCBWU010000454.1:0-641 GCA_039816955.1 Bacteroidota bacterium | reverse complement strand
CAGGAACCAATGCGCACGGTGCACCAGCCCCTTCGTTTTTGGGAAAGAGAGCTTGTTGAGACCTTAAATTTTGGGCTACAATTGCCAGTTTTTCCTTTGCACTGCGTTGTTTTTCAGTCGCGTCCCGCACTTTCTGCGGGATACTTCCTCATCACGCCTTATGCAAAACAAAATCAGGCTTCTTTCGCTCCAAAAATAAGCTCACAAAAAGCTCAAAGTTCTGTTGCTATTGGCTTACGCCAAAAGGTAATGTGTGTACTTTTCTCGTAGTAAGGGCCATCACGGCCTGGATCGACTGAGGTTATACCGAGTTCGAAGAGATTTGGGAATCCAAACCTTCTGCGCCTCGAGTATACCCGCCTGCCAAAGTATCTTAGTACGGCGGGCAGGTACTCGCAAGAAGCGGTTTAGCTTTGCCTAAACCACTTCGTTAGCGGTATAGCGTTCAATGGGAGGTGGAGAAAACAATTTCTCCGGGTAATAACTGAGGTAGGAATGCCGAATCGGCAGATTGGTAATAGGACTGAAGTGGGGGTTTCAACTCAGCAAGGGTAGCTGATTTGATAGGATAACGCCACAGCTCGGTGGATTGTTATTAAATGATGTATTTTTTTAATAAGTTTTTTCAGTTGAGCTTTTGC
>JBCBWU010000453.1:0-675 GCA_039816955.1 Bacteroidota bacterium | reverse complement strand
GAAGATTATCAAAAATTACTGCACCGAATGGAACAACACCAAATTGATTTCCAGACACTTAACGACAGTAAAATGCTATTTGACCTCTTGATCTAGTGTTCATTAATGAACATTATTTCTCCATTTCTTGCAACCCCTCCCCTTCTGTGTAGTCTTTAGGTTAGAATAATTTAGATTTCTAATCAAACCACAACTCCTACACAATGAGAACTTGGATTAGCCTGATTGTTTTGCTCTGTTTTGCCACCACTCCTTTCCTAAACGCCCAACGCTGGTGGGGTGGCGGTGTGGACGGAAAAGGCCCCCGTGTTGAAAAAGACTTACAAATTGATAACTTCGATGGCATTCGCCTAACGATAAGTGCAGATATTTACCTGACTCCTGGTCGTTCGCAGTCCGTACGCGTTTCCGCACAACAAAATATTATCGACCTACTAGAAACTGACGTAGATGGCGGCGTATGGAAAATTGACACCGAAGAAAACCTGGACGACCACTCTAAAATCAAGATTTACATTACCGTTCCTGAGATGACTTACGTCAAGCTCAGCGGCTCTGGTAATATTTATACAGAAGGAACATTTGACAATACGGGCAATACGGTAGAAGTAGGTGTATCGGGCTCTGGAAACCTGGAGTTTAATACCAATGCGCGTAGCATCGAAGCAGGTATTA
>JBCBWU010000452.1:0-682 GCA_039816955.1 Bacteroidota bacterium | reverse complement strand
TATGGGCATTCTTTTTGACTGCGATCATCGGAGTGCTTTCGTTCCCTGTATTGTTCTCAGCTGCCCTATTGTTGATGTTTGACCGTTTGCTCGGTACATCATTCTACTTGAGTGATATCTTCATCGGTGGTGAATTGCTACACTATCAGGGAGGATCTCCGATTCTTTACCAGCACTTGTTCTGGTTCTTAGGACACCCTGAGGTATACATTGTACTACTTCCTGCTCTGGGTATTTCTTCAGAGGTTATCTCCGTCAACTCTCGTAAGCCGATCTTTGGATACAAAGCGATGATTGGTTCGATGGTAGGTATTGCCTTCTTGTCTTTCATCGTATGGGCACACCACATGTTTGTGACAGGGATGAACCCATTCTTGGGAACAGTCTTCATGCTCTTTACATTGGTTATTGCTGTACCTTCTGCGATTAAGGCTTTCAACTATATCACGACACTTTGGAAAGGAAATATACGGTTTACGCCTGCGATGCTGTTTGCGATCGGTTTGGTCTCTTACTTTATCACAGGAGGTATCACTGGTATCTTCCTAGGTAATGCGGCTTTGGATATTCCTTTGCACGATACATACTTTGTGACGGCCCACTTCCACTTGGTGATGGGTAGTGCTTCTGCATTCGGTCTGTTTGCGGGTGTGTACCACTGGTTCCCCAAGATGTTTGGTCG
>JBCBWU010000451.1:0-701 GCA_039816955.1 Bacteroidota bacterium | reverse complement strand
TGCACTTTTCATTTCGACTTTCTGTATCGGCCTTTGGGGTCTGCCTGCAAACTGCAAGTCCTTCAATTTTTGGAGTTGTAAGGACTTTCAATGTGGCAACAATGATATCACCCTATCGTTGATTCTTGCCTATCAGGCACTACATCATTACTACTACAAAAGGGGGAAATAGCTGGTTTTAACGTATTCCTGACCAGTTCTCGGAGCACTCGGAGTTCTCCGAGAACTACATACACCTATTTTGTTTTAAAACAAAAACTATGGCAACAAAAAATAAAACAAAGCTTCGCTACTCAACCCAAAGACTGTATCTTTGTTGTTTCGTAGTATCTGAGCATATTTCGGATGACCTCGATTGCCTGCAAGTGGCAAATTTCACTCTGCTTGTCGTTCTTCGATCAGTCACTACGCCCAAGCGTAGCTCCTTCCTCGGGCCTCAATCAGAGCAAAAATCAGCTTCGCTTCTACTGCGTGGTGTTCACTTTCAACTAATCAGGCCATCCAAAAAATGCTCTTAACTCATCCGCATGAATTCTGTCCGTTCCCAAGACAACTTAACCAAGGCTGATTTACGCAATGCGATCTTCATCAAAGGTGCCCGTGCCAACAATCTGAAGAACGTTAGTCTTGAGATTCCAAAGAACCGCCTGGTGGTGGTAACTGGTGTCTCCGGCTCCGGGAAATCCTCCATTACCATGGAC
>JBCBWU010000450.1:0-704 GCA_039816955.1 Bacteroidota bacterium | reverse complement strand
CTACTACCTACCGGCCACACTCAACTGTCTACTGACCACTTTTCACTGTCCACTGACCACCCCCCACTGTCCACTGAAAACTCTCAACTGACAACTGACCACTTTTTACTGTCCACTGACCACCAACAACTGTCTACTGACAACTGTCCACTGTCTACTGACCACTTTCAACCGTCCACTGTCTTCGTCTACGGCCGCCAAGTCCACGACTTTCACACCGTTGACTACCAAGCCCTTTCGATGCTCAATGTGAGTGCCACGCAACAGTTGGCGAAAGAGAATGAAGATTTAAAGGAAAGAGTAGCAAAGTTGGAAAGCTTGGAAGAAGAAGTCGTTCAGCTCAGAACACAAGTCGATACCATTCATCAACTCGAACAGCAAAACAACGCAATGAAAGCCATGCTAGAGCAAATTCAACAGCGCTTAGACCATCAGTAATTCCTCTCTGTTCATTACACCCAGCAATTTGTTCAACTCACCTAAAATCTTGGGTTGAATTCAAACGCTTCGGGCGTACTTGCAGCTAGTTATCGGACCTGAGGCAAGAGAATACATCAACTTAATACTTTTCATTTTTTGAGCAGCGGAACCACAGTGGGTTCTGCCTGGTTCCGCTTACTCTTTTTTGAAAAGTCGCTCTGGTCCGCAAACACAACAATAGAGCTATCGCCACTATCAAAAGCAACTTTTTTTAAAGCATTAAA
>JBCBWU010000044.1:0-40479 GCA_039816955.1 Bacteroidota bacterium | reverse complement strand
AGACGGGATGGTGAAGATGTCCAAAGAAGACAGGATCAGTGTAACGCTATGGCCAATAGTAAACGCAGTCACTAAAACGAGAATATTCTTCCACTGCTGTAGTCGGTAAATAGCGCATAAAGCCACCAGGAAAAGCATATGATCATAACCGGCAAAATCGGAAATATGCTTGAACCCTAACTCCACATAAAAACCAAAAGAACCCATATCAGAATCTTAGTTGGTGAACCGCCTTCTTTTTGTTGAGCATCAGACTCTCTGATTCGTCGTCGTTGTGAACGTAAACGATGTTGTTCTGGTCAAAAAAGAGGTCCGTAAAGACCGCGTTTTTGACCTCAAGAACTTCCACCGCTGATGGCTGCGGGTATTCGAAGCGAATCCAAAGCGCTGTATTATCACCTTCGCCCTTAAGATGCGTACGCTTAATTTGCAGATTGAGCCGCTTTCCGTTCACCTTGATGTAGAAGAACTGATTCAGATAGTCTAGCAGTAATTGGTTGGCATTCGCTGCTTCGTTGGGTTGACAGAACGCCAGCTCCTCACTGTAAGGATCGAAGACGATGGCCTCATTGACATCGGTTAGGAATAGTTTGAGATTAACCGTCAACCGTTGTTCTGAGGATGAGTATTCAATCTCACACAACGACAACCTCAACGGATGAGCGCTAGCCGGAGCGGTGACCCAGATCCCAATTGCTAGAACAAATAATCGAAATACCATCATAACATCTTTGGCTTATCCCATTTATTCGGCCTGCATCTTCTCCGCGACTGCCTGAACTTCCTTAAAGACGCGAATGAGATTACCCGACCAAATCTTTTCGATTTGTTCTTCGGTATAACCGCGCTCAACAAGCTCGATGGTAATGTTCATGACTTCACTGGCATCGAAGATTCCTTCAATTCCGCCGCCGCCATCAAAATCACAACCAATGCCAACATGATCAATTCCCGCCACTTTCACGATGTGGTCAATATGATCAGCCACATGCTCTACAGTTGCTGGAGGGGCAGGATATTTTTCATTGATTTCTAGTCTGGCCTTTCTGGCTGCCTCTCGATCTTCTGGGGTCATTTCACTAAATGGCTTCATATTGGCGCGCATCACGGCCATGGCAGAATCCCGTTGCGGATTTGGTGGAGCTTCACGCAAATAATCCGCTAACATGGTGAGTTGTACAACGCCACCGTTTTCAGCCATAAGCTGCAACATTTCATCGGTCATATTTCGCTTGTGATCCGTTACTGCTCGCGCATTGGAGTGGCTGGCGATGATGGGCGCTGCTGAAGTAGCAATCGCATCGTAGAATACGCTATCATTACCGTGCGAAACATCTACCATAATGCCTAAACGGTTCATCTCCTGTACAACCTCCTGGCCAAACGGACTCAATCCTCCGTGTTCCGTTCCGTCTGGATCGGTAGCAGAATCTGCAAGGTCATTATTGGATGAGTGGACCAAAGTGATGTATCGCACACCTCGATCATAGTACAAACCGACGTTTGAGATATCGTTACCAATTGGGTAACCATTTTCAATGCCGATATAGATGGCGCGCTTTCCCTCATCCTCTAAAGCATAGGCATCATCCGGATCAAGCGCCAGTCCGACCACATCAGCATTTCTTTCGGTCGAAACGACGATGGAGTCGATCATCTGCAGGCATAGGTTCTTCGCGCGGCTGTGGCCATCATCGTCCCGAATATCCTGTGCTACAAAAGCCGCAAAAAAGATGGCATCCAAGCCTCCCTCCTTCATCCGTGGGTAGTCTACCTTAGAACCAGTTTCATTGGGATCATGCCGTACCGACATATCGAAACCCGGTTGGATCATCCGTAAAGGCGTATCGGCATGCGTGTCTAGCGTCAGAACACGATCATGAATTTCAAGTGCTTTTTGACGTAAGTCTTCTTCACTGTTCTCAACCGTAGCATTCGAGCTTTCTCCACAACCAACGATGAAGGTTGCAATCACGGCAATCATTAGATACCTAAGGCGTAGATGGATCATATTGTATGGTATTAAGGAGTACAATTATAACTCTATTTTATTTCATCTAGCGGCCTAGGATTGTCCACAAGAACTTTATCGGTGATTATTGTTGAGCAGAGGGGTAGTTCATGATGGAATTATTTTTGAGAATATGGAATGACCTTAAAGCCTACTTTACAGTGGGAAAGTGACGTCTGCGCAACGAATTTTTAATACCCCTGGCCCAGAAAACGGAGCCTAAGAAAAGACTGGCCAGATGGCCTTAATTATTAGGGTCACTTTGTAATTGGATGATACAGAGCGTACTTCATTTCTTTCCGTATAAGTGCATGCGCTATACCTTAGGTGCCCCGTAGTACGAATTTGTCGACCTCCAGATGAGCTTTTTTCTTGCTTTCATCGTTCCCTGCGTCCCAGAGAGAAATGGATTCGGCGTTCTCGTCAAAGGAAAGGGCGGGTCAAGCATGATTCGGTCGTAGGATTTGGCAAAGACTGCGAAGCGCTGACCAATTTAGGTAAGTTGGCGGCTAGAGTCAGTGATAGTTTTATCCACATCCTACGCGCTGAAAGGGATACCTAGGTCCTTCTGGAGAAAGTGAAAGACCGTTCGCGGCACAGTTCTCAGCATCTCAATGTGAGCGTTACTTGATAATGTCAGTCCCTTTAAAATCTTATACTTTGTATCTGAATCCGGAACAATTTCACCCACTTTTGCAATGAATTCCTTGGGAGAGAGGCGTTCTTTGTTTATTCCAATGCGTGTACTATACATGCTTGCTAAGGCAACACCAATCGCACCACAAATACCTTCCTTATTCGAATGAGTTACCTCAGCAGACTTCGTAGCCTCTGCAATAACCTTGTCCTTTTCATCATGAAAATAGGCTCCAATTACTGAAGCTCTCATAGCTGCTCCATTGCCCATTGAACCCATACCATCAAAAGCTCATCACCGTATCATCCGTGAACTCCCAAGTACTTTCAGGAATTTTACGCTGGAATATAGCCTTCTCCATTAAGCGCGTCTCTCCGAAAGCATCTCCGATCGACGTACCAAGTAAGGATTTCTCGGCAAGCACTCTTCTAGACTTCATTACCACTCGATATTTTTCTGTTGCCTCACAATGGTCCCGCCTATATTTTGCTTCGACAAGAGGTAGCGATGATCATCTACTCCAATGGCCGACAGGAATTCTTTAACGTTGCCGACGCTAGCCCAGCTACTGCGAACACTTTTGCCCTCCGAGAGCGTTATCTGCGCGTGCAAAATCGGGGCCGATTTTATGAAGGTTTCACTCTGATTAGCAGAGGTGATTTCGAACAAGAACTCCTGACGGTACCGGGAGTTTACCAGGACTATAGATTCGGCCGAAACCTGGAAACTGGTGGCTACGTACTGGGCGGCATTGGACTGATCACAATTACCGTTGGGTTCGTTAATGGCATTTCCAGAGACAATACGAGTATCAACTTTCGAACCGGCACCTCTAGCAATGCTGGCAGTGAGGCTGGTGCAGTGGGTGGAGGGCTTTTCATCGTGCTTAGCGGCGGGATCATAGCAGCGGTAGGCGTCGGGAAGACCAGAAGAGCGGTAGACGAGTACAATGCTTCGCTCCGAACTGAAGTAGGCTTTGTCCCTGTAGTCAATGAAAATGGAATTGGCATAGCCTTGCAGTTTTGAGGCTAATCCAGGACTATTGCAACATCCTATTTACCCGCAAGCACTTGATGTTATAAGTGCTTACGGGCAAGCCTCTTCTAGGTACTGAGATCCGTTTCTTCCATTGCTTTAATTTTTCTTAATCGTCATTCTCAAGAAAGGGTATTTGCTAACCGCTCCTACTAAACGCTATTGACGATGATGCTCCCACCGAGCGCAGTTATTAATCCCTTTCAGATAGATCCAACCAGTCTGGAATGGCCTCAAAACCGTTTTCTCGGCATCATACCATATGCTCTCTAAACGTATGGGTTAACCGAAACACTTAATACTTCACCACCTTTCTCACCACGAGCAGTTCCCCAGTATCCGTCAAAACTTGCACTACGTAGCTTCCGGCCGGAAGTTGACTAGTGGGCAAAGTAACTATACCCACCCCATTCACTTCCTCCGTTTGCAGCAACTGGCCACGTAGGGAAAATAGGCGGACCATCATCCGTGTAGGAGCTACTTCCTCCAATTGTAAGGAAAGCTGATCACGGAAGGGGTTAGGGTACACTGTGATCCTTGGTGCAGCCAGATCTTGATCTTTGCTGCTACTGATAATGCCATTCGTTTCGACCCAGCCGTATTCACTGACCGAACAGCCCCCGGCATCCGTGACCGTCACTTCGTAAAAGCCTGCGCTGATCTCCGATAATACTGCGGTAGAAGCCCCGTTACTCCACTGATAGGTAAAGGGGGCTGTACCGCCGTTTGGCGTAGCCACCACCTCGCCCGTAGGAAGATCGATACCGGAAGGAGTTGAGCTGAGGGTCAGGGTAAAACATCCCGGACTAAAGCTCCATAATTCTTCGCCTCGGAGACCATCATCAGCAGAAAAGAACAAGCGGTTATTAAGGGCTGTCATACCAACAATATCGCTATCCAGTGAGCCGAGGCGGATGTCGGTCACCCGGTTTGGTTCTGCCCCCAAATCAGTTACTTCGTATAATTCGCGTCCAAAGGCGGAAGTAGTCGCTGTATACAGCAAGCGGCCATCCAGTATAAAGGGAGATTCCACGTCTTCTGATGTATCTGGTAGCGAATAGTAGAGCTCCGCTTCCTCGGAAGATGGGTGATGACGCAATACCTCTCCCTGGTACACGAAATAAACGCTCGAATCACTTAGGTGGAATTCCGCTCCGAATACCTGCCTGATGGTATCTCCCTGGTAGGTGAGGAAATGTACCTCCGCTGGATTATCCGCACTGACATAAGCGGGCTGAAATACATTAAGGCTTCCACTATCGTTTACTACCGTAAAATAGACCGCAGCTGGCGATTCAAGTACTTCCACACCACGTACAGCTCGGTTACTGAGATCAATCTCTACAAAGTCATTCCCATCAAAGCGGTACAGATCAAAACGAAATAAACCACTGGGGTTCTCTCCAACAGGAATAATCAATTCACCTCCTAATCGGGCCATGGTCTCCTCCACGAGGGAACCTCTCACTAAAGAGATCCCTGAAAAGTCACTGATTGCTGTGGCTCCGGCTACTCCTATTTCATGGCGATAAAGTTGTATCTCCTCCCCATCACAATGCGTAAAATAGATCGCGTTGTCGTAGGCTACAAAAGTGCCAGAAGCTCGGGTTGGCGAGCCACCACAGCTCCCCAGGTATTCAATGATGGGGATATAACTTTCCGTCATCGAATCAAAGGCAACCGCATCATAAAGTACACCTTCGTAATTAACATGGGTAGCGACCAGGTAGCCAGAAAAGGAATATAACTTACTATGAGAATCCCATTCCACTTCCGGCATTACTTCAGCGAAGGTTTGGGTACCAGCATCATAGTCAACCCAGCGATACTCGGAAGAGTTGACCTCCTCAAAATTGGCTCTTACCAGTAGACGGCCGTCGCTTGTGGCGCGCATCACAAAAGGCGATCCAGAGCGATTCCCTTTGTGGATATCGGTCAATTGACCCCGTGATTCGTCGGAGGGCTTAAGGAAAAACAATTCACTATCGCTACTAGCACCAGCTCCCTTGGTGTACCAAACTCCGTCTAACTCAGCGAAAACGTTAAAAGTTGATCCGGGTAGCGGGCCATTAGACGACTGGCTTAGGAAAGACAAATTGGGAAGAACGGTAATTTCGTCGGTCGCGGGATCTAATTGGCGCATACGATGAAAGCCTGGAGATACCCGCAGAAAGTACAGCAGTTGGCCGTCCATGATTTCCATATGAACCACTTCCGCTCCGGACTCATCTACTCCCGGAATTTCCTCAAGGGTACGGGACGCCAAATCGTAAGAGCGTAGCACAGCATTAGGCTCATCCTCTACAAGTAGGAATAGCCGATCTTCAAGTACTTCGATAGTGCGGTTACCCGGCGGGTTTCCAGTCTCTAGATCAATGCTAAGATCAATAAAAATACTGTCACTTCCCGATTCGTAAACCCCTAGGTGGCCTCCACTAGGGGCGAGGGGATTACGCAGGGTCATCACCAAGTAATCACCTAAAGAGCGGAAGTCAGAAATCTGCAGGCGGTTTCCGTTGGTAGTGTATTGGTTTTCTACCAATTCAAAGGTATCCGTTGCAGAAGAATAGCGGAGCAATACCTGAGTTGGTTCATCGAACAACGATCCCTGCAAGTACAATTCCTCACTGTGTACGCCCATCGCAGGAAAGGATGAATTGAGGTTGAATGCAGGGTTGGTATTGATCACCTCCTCTACCCTATCCTCCGAAAGTAGATAGCGGTATAAATAAATATTCCCTTGGGTATCTCCCAAATGCTTGGCCCGAAAGTAAATGGCATCGTCATAGTGAGTGAGGGAACGAATTTCACTCAGGGTAGAATCTGTAGGAATTTGCTCTACGGTGTTAGTGCCCGGAGGCAAAACCCAAAGCTGTTCCTCTAACTCATTTTGAGCTACAAAGTAAGCTGCTTCGTTGATAACGCTTACCTCCCAAGGGAAAGAGCCCGCACTACCGGCGTTGATGTCCCGCAAGCGAAAAGACTGATCCACCGATGGACTGTAAATCCAGGGTTCGCGGCCCGTTACGCCATCATCAGCACTAAAGAAAATACGATCTCCCACCGTGGTGATCCATAATGGACTGCTGCCGGTTGCTCTGGTATTGAAGTCGGCTTCAAAACGCACTTGAGCTGGTAAATAAGAAAAGAAAAG
The DNA here is from genome assembly GCA_039816955.1 of Bacteroidota bacterium. Lineage (GTDB taxonomy): Bacteria > Bacteroidota > Bacteroidia > Chitinophagales > Saprospiraceae > Lewinella. Next base: position 33,642 of record JBCBWU010000044.1, on the reverse strand, counting down.
GATGGCAAGGGACAGACAGGTGAGACGAGCACAAAAAGTAGAATGCTTCATTCAAGGTGGTTTATTGATACGTTCGGCAACCCAATCATTGCCCTACGCTTAAGTTAATTGCGCAAGCAAAGAAAAGGTAATAGCATAACATAAATGAATAAGTATAAACCTCCTGTCGTAAAGGGGCATTGCAATGCGTCTATACAGCGATAAATCTTGGTTAGCACCGCATAGACAACCAAATCAACACCCCAAGATAAACCGAGCCATATCCCGCGCCCACACCTGGTAGGTCAATAAAGAAGGATGCACACCGTCGCTGAAGTAATCCTCTACCCTGCCGCTTACACCGTGGCGCTGCTCCCAGGTGCTCAATTCGATACGCTCGGCATTGTAGTAGACCTGCGGATAAGCCTGGACCACTTCCGCTAGGGTATCTCCCAAGAGTTCCACCAAATTTCCGATGGTTTGCTTCATCAAGGGTGTGAAAGCGGGAAAAATCTTGATCGGTGGCATATTGGCAAAAGCAATAGGCGTAGTTGGAAAGGCGAGGCGAAGTTCATCAATCAGCTGCTGCAACTCACGGCGCCAACGCAGCGGACTATTAAGGCCAAAGGCATCGTTACCCCCAAGGCCAATGACAATCCAATCGGCTTCTTTCTCTTGCATTTGCGGTAGCAAACGCTTGCGGACTGTACGTGCGGTATAGCCATTTTGAGCGTATACGCGCCAGTTGACATTGCTCTGCCAGCTCTCGGCCAATGCTTGGGCCATGGTGCCCGCAAAACCTTCTGCGTGGGTCTTCACCCCTACTCCGGCAACAGTACTTTCCCCCAAAAAAATTAAGCGTTTAGCAGGTCGGCCAGCCCCTACTTCCACTACCCCTTGTGGCACCGTAGCCGGGGGAAGTTGGGGCATGGTACGGCGTATGCGCTGTCCTTGCAGGTACATGATGGGGAGCAGTGGTACCGTTGGTAAAGCGGCCAGTAAATATTTGAGCTGAGCGTTGTTGAAGGTCATGATCTTGAAACAAGGTATATTAGAACTGGTTGCATACAGATTGTAAGCTACACTTTTTACCAAGGATCCAGTTCTTACGCAGCAGTACAGTTGCCAAAAACACGGTATCTCCCTATTTTTGAGCAATGTCTATTATGAAAATCATATCCGCCGAACAAACCCGCTTCCTCGATCAGCAAACGATTGTCACGGAACCCATTTCTTCTATCGACTTGATGGAACGAGCTAGTCGGGCTTTCACTACCGCTTTTGAGGATGACTACCGACCTTCCTACCGGAAAACCTACATCCTATGTGGGCCAGGCAACAATGGTGGGGATGGGCTGGCCATTGCTCGTATGCTACACGAGGCTGCCTTTGAGGTGGAGGTGTGGTTGGCAGAAATAGGAGCAGCTAGTACAGATCATCAGGAAAACCTGGATCGCTTACGCGTAGAAGCGGTTGTACCCATTCATTTGCTCACAAAAGGTACCCCCTTTCCTGCCCTTCCCCCAAAATCAATTCTCATTGATGGTCTTTTTGGGTCTGGCCTCAACCGCCCAATTGAAGGCTACTGGGCCGATCTGATCAACTACCTAAATGAACAGCCCATCAGCCGGATCGCTATTGATGTGCCCAGTGGACTGCGGGCGGATGAAGCTTCAAGTGGTGCCATCGTAAAGGCAGAGCAGACCTATACTTTTCAACTACCAAAGCTGGCCTTCTTTGCGCCAGAAAACGCGGTCTACGTGGGCCGCTGGCAAGTACTGAATATTGGTTTATCCGCAGCAGCACTTGCAGACTTATCAACCCCCAACCACTACTTTCCACTACACGCTGCCCCGATACTAGTCAAAGATCGTGGCCGTTTTGATCATAAAGGCACCTTCGGGCACAGCCTGATTATTGCTGGCAGCCACGGGAAGATTGGTGCAGCCACGCTCAGTGCCAAGGCGGCCCTTAGAGCAGGTTGCGGCTTAGTGACCGTACAAGTCCCCGCCTGCGGCTACACCATCATGCAGATTGCCTTTCCAGAAGCGATGGTACTCGTGGACCCCCACCAGGAAATATTTACCAGTCCTCCAGACTTGGCAGGTTACCAGGCTATCGGTATTGGCCCGGGTCTGGGTACCAATTGGCTCACTCGCCAGGCTTTGCGCGAACTATTAGAGCAGGCGCAAAGCCCCTTGGTCCTTGATGCGGATGCCCTCAATATTCTTGGCCTACATCCAGAGTGGCAGCCCTTGATTCCGAAAAACAGTATATTAACACCCCACCCCAAGGAATTTGAACGATTATTTGGCCCAACGAGCAATAGCTTTGAGCGTTGGCAACTGCTAGGGGAACAAGCACAGCGATTAGGGTGTTACGTCGTTCTGAAAGGTGGTAATACCGTCTTGGCTAGTCCCAATGGGCAGTTACATTTCTTCACCCTTGGCAATCCTGGAATGGGTACGGCGGGCTCGGGAGATACCTTAACGGGAATCCTCTGTGGCCTACTCGCTCAAGGCTACACACCGGAGAACGCGGCCGTACTTGGTCTTTGTGTGCACGGTCTAGCCGGAGATTTGGCCTGCGAACAACAAGAAATGGAAGGACTCATTGCCGAGGATATCCTCACCAATTTGGGCCGAGCGTTTTCACAACTTCGCCAAATGCGTGGTGATCGCTAATGTAAAACCGATAGCGTGCACACGAACAATGCGCTTTCACAAAAGGAAAAGACATGAGTAATCAGAAAGAGAAAATAGTGGTATTAACCGGTGCCGGCATTAGTGCAGAAAGCGGCATTAAGACCTTCCGTGATGCTGGTGGGCTCTGGGAGGGCCATGATGTAATGGAGGTGGCCTCGCCACAGGGCTGGCGCAAGAATCAGGAATTGGTCCTTGACTTCTACAATCAAAGGCGCCGCCAGCTCAAAGAGGTTAAACCTAACGAGGCCCATCACGCTCTGGTGGAGCTGGAAGACCGTTTTGACGTTAGCGTAATTACTCAAAATGTGGATGATCTACACCGAAGAGCTGGAAGTAGCAAGGTGATTCACCTGCACGGAGAATTACGTAAAGTACGCAGTACCCAGTTTGAACATCTCATTTACGATTGGGAGGATGACTTGACCTTGAATGACCGCTGCGAACGGGGTTACCAGTTACGCCCACACATTGTATGGTTTGGCGAGGCCGTTCCGGCTATGGAGGTTGCGGTAGAAGAAGTCTATCGAGCTGACCATATTTTGATTGTCGGTACCTCCATGCAGGTCTATCCGGCTGCGGGCCTGGTGGGTTATGCGCCACCCAATGCCTCCATTTACTACGTAGACCCCAATCCGAGTATCAACTACGAACTACAACAAAGAGCCGGCTTAGAAGTACTGGCTGAACCAGCGACTGTTGGCGTACGTCAGTTAGTGGACCGTTTCCTGCTGTAAGCACAAAAAAGAGGCTCCGCTTGGAATACCAAGGGAGCCTCCGATTACTTGTTTAAAGTTAGGTCTCAAAATGCCATTACGGCAGATATGTTATGCCGATTTGGCAATACTATCATTAGGGATTAGTCTGTTCTTAGTTGCTTCAGCGTACATTTTTTGCAATTTACGGCGAGCAAAAAAGATGCGGCTTTTAATTGTGCCGAGTGGAGAGCCCAGTTCTTCCGCAATTTCGTCGTACTTATAGCCCTGGTAGGCCATCATGAAGGGTACGCGGAAATCATCCGGCAATCGATCTACCATTTCAATCAATTCCTTGTAAGCCACTAGCGTTTCTCCATCATTTTCTACGGGGCGTTCACCAGAGTTGATATAGTAGTTATTCGGCGTCTGATCAATAATCAGGTTCCGGCGTACTTTCTTACGGTAGTTATTGATGAAGATATTGCGCATAATGGTCACCGCCCAGGCTTTGAAGTTAGTACCCTGGCGGTACTTGTCAGCGTTGGTAATAATACGCAGAGCAGTATCCTGGTAGAGATCCTCCGCGTCATCGTTGTTTCCCGTCAGTTTCAGTGAGAATGCCTTCAGCGAGTTGCTGATGGTGTCCAACTGATCCTGAATTTGGTTTTGAATTGCGTATAGCATATCTGAAGGGGTGATTTGAGACTTTGTAATTATTTTTATCAAAAATACAGGCAATTGCGTACAAATGCAAATATTTTTTACTTCCTGACACTAGAAATGTTCAATAATTGTTCCAATTGCGACGCTCTGACGGAATGGCAGCCGAAAATCTGTTAATTTTTTTAACAATTTTAAACTAATTTGACACTCGCTGTGTATTTTTGGGAAACGGCTGCTTCTCCTACCGGACGCTGAGCGCGGAGTAAGATGCCCCTCAAATGTGCTAGTAAATGGATACTGTTAAGCAGGAAAAACAAATCGCGAGCCACTTTTTGGCCGGTAACTTGCGCTTTTTGCGGAAGCGTCGGAAGATGAGCCAGGAAGAATTGGCTATTCAAATTGGTCTGAACCGGGGCAATATCGCCTCCTATGAAAATGGTTCAGCCGAACCGAAAATCGGCAATCTATTACGGATGGCCGAGTTCTTCGGTATTTCTCTAATCGATCTGGCCCAACGAGACCTCACTCAGGAGGACACCATGCAGTCGTTAGTACGCTTGCAGGGTTTATGCCCGCAAGAACGAGCGAAACTGGAAGGCTTGTACGAAGGTGCCATTGAATTCGATAAGTTTTTACAAGGTATCTATACCTGTTTCGCGTACAAGTCAAAAGCGCTGGACGGTATAGATGAACTCCCACGGGAGGCCGTTTTCCTACGCAGCCACTTTGAACAACTGTTCAATGCTGCTCAACAACTCTCCCAGCGCCACTTAAAGCTACTGAGTATGTGTCGTACTAAAGAGGAAGCGGAAAAAGCCTCTTCTAATGGGACTGCTTCATAACAACTCAACATGACCCAACTCACTGAAGGACTCCACCAAGGAGAAGATGGGAAAATCCGCTGCTGGTGGCCCGGAAGCAATGATGACTATATTCACTATCATGATACGGAGTGGGGCTATCCTGTAAAAGACGATTTTCGCTTATTTGAGAAAATTTGTCTGGAAGGCTTCCAGTCCGGTCTGAGTTGGCTCACCGTTTTGCGCAAGCGGGAAGACTTCCGCCGCGTTTTCCACCAGTTCAATTTTCATCGGGTTGCTAAAATGACCTCCGAAGATGTAGAGCGACTTCTACAAGACGCTAGCATTATCCGGCACCGACGCAAAATTGAAAGTACCATCAACAACGCCCAGCGTGCTATAAAAATGGAGGAAGAGTTTGGCTCCTTAGCCAAGTACTTCTGGTCCTTCGAACCACCCGCTGAGGAACGCCCGCCGGTTATGGACTACGCTCACCTCCGGCATCTGGCCCACACCCCGAGCTCCACCAGAATGAGTAAAGATCTGAAAAAAAGAGGCTGGAGTTTTGTAGGTCCCACCACTGCTTATGCCTTTATGCAAGCGATGGGCCTAGTCAATGATCACCTGGAAGGCTGCTATTTCAGGAAGGTAGCGGAGCAAGCTCGCCAAGATTTCCAACGTCCTTAAAGCTATGGCTAGTCGTGTTTATGCAGTAAAGTCTCCAACAATCGCATTGACTAGACCGTTATACTCCTCGTCTACTAATCTTACACCTCATCTATGCTGCGATTTACCCTGGGTGTTTGTACAACCCTACTCTTACTCACTGCGGCTTGCCAAAATACCCAAAGCGCCAACGGAAGCAGTGCGGCAGAGCCCACTAGTCTTGCCGAACCTGAGCCAGAAGCAGTAGTGGAGGCCCAACAGGTACTGCACCTCAAGACTACTGATGCCCTACCCTACCCAATTGTTGAGAACTTTGATGACCTCGCTCCGATTTTCGAGCGGAGAGATGGGAAGACCTACGTCATCAACTTCTGGGCTACTTGGTGTGCCCCTTGTGTGGAAGAGTTGCCCTATTTTGAGCGTTTAGCAGAGGAAACTGCTGACCAACATGTGGAGATCGTAATGGTAAGCCTGGATTTCAAACGGGATGTGCGAGAAAAGCTACTACGCTTTATCCAAGACCGACCACTAAACCTGCCCGTAATTGCCCTGACGGATACCAAAACGAATGTCTGGATTGACAAAGTGGATCCAGAATGGGGCGGGGCAATTCCAATTACTGTTATCTATAAAGGTGATGAACGAGCGTTCATCGCCGAACAGTTCAGCGACTACGATGAACTGGCCCAAGCTGTCAATTCTATTCAATCATCAAATTAAATATTCAGTATGAAAAAAGGAATGTTTCACTCTTTCGCGCTGTTTGCCCTAGTTTTTGTACTAGGCTTTAGCTGTCAAAACAGTAGCGCTACCGATACTGCAGAAGCAGAAACCACTGAAGAACAAACCGCCCAAACGGTAAGCCAAACCGAAACCGAAGAGGTTCCTATGGGCATCAAAGTGGGTGATAAAGCTCCTGCCTTTGAATTAAAGAACATTGACGGTGAGATGTACTCTTTTGAGAACATCAAAGACGCCAACGGCGAAGCGCCAAAGGGCTTTGTAGTGACCTTCACCTGCAATACCTGCCCATACGCAGTGATGTACGAAGATCGCCTCATTGAGCTACACAACAAACTGGCTCCACAAGGTTATCCAGTAGTAGCAATCCAGCCTAACGACCCGGAAGTAAAGGAAGGTGACAGTTTCACTGCTATGCAAGAGCGTGCCGCTGACAAAGGTTTTCCTTTCCATTACCTGATGGACGAGGGCCAAGTGGTGTATCCACAGTACGGTGCTAGCCGCACCCCAGAAATTTACCTAATCGACGCTGACCTGACCGTCCGCTACCACGGTGCTATTGATGACAATGCACAAGATGCCTCAGCCGTAACCGTAAACTACGTAGAGAAAGCCGTAGAAGCCATCGAAAATGGTCAGGAGCCTGATCCAGCCGATGTAAAAGCTATTGGCTGCACCATCAAGACCAAAAAGATCTAAGTAGGCGTATTTCAACTTCTTAGACAGAAGATAGAAGCCTAGCGCGAGTCACTTGCGCTAGGCTTCTTCTTTTATTTTGGTCTTGATTACTCAAGTCCACAGAATTACTTCTAAATTCTCAAACGTAGCATAGCCACAAATTCGGTTTCCACCTTAGGTAATAGATTAAGGTCATTTGGCCCACCTACAAGAAAGTTAATGGCGTAGCCCGTATCGAGATCGACGATAAGCAGCTGATTCCCTAGAAAGGTCACGCTGGTATTGACCAAATTCTAAAACTTAAATGGGGCATCACCCTGCGGCAACACCCCGTTTTATTTTCTTAGCAAACTTGCTTTACCAAGCCGTTCCGTCAGTACTATTTGGCAGGAAAAGCGCTGGAAGTTGCTGCTCACTGTAGAGCTTATTGAAATCTTCCATTTCGTTGTAGATGATCAAATCACGCTCTTCAGCTAGTGCTAGCCATGCTGTTTCTAAATCGGTGAGGCGTTCCTGTGCACCTTGTGTCATACGTGGATCAGCGCCATCACAACGGCTGTGCAGATTGAGCAACTCTGCGTTGAGGCGATTAGGGAAGTTGATAACATCCTGGAAGGTTTCTTGATCTGGCTGCACCAACTGCTGCTGCCAGGTATCAATCTGCTCCATAATGCTGCGCGCCTTACCAACCAGTTGTGGTTGGTCTTCTAACTTATCCAGCCGATCTGCCAATACCTGCATCTGCGCGTGCAGATCTTGCATCATCTCTACGGAACCATGGATGTCTGCCACCGTACGCTCAATCTTAGTGAGAAAAGCTTGCTGCTCCGCATAGTCCGTCCGATTCGCCTGGAGGCGTGGATCAGCCAATATTTGGGCCCGCTCTTCAAACTCCTTATTGCCAACCAAGAGACGTAGGGTATAGTCACCCGGTGGTACTAAAGCCCCCTGGTAGCTACCCAAAACGAAGATACCATCAATATGACGAATGGGCTCCCGACGTAAATCCCAACAGAAACGGCGAATACCATAGCCATTGGGCAATAGTGGTTGTGCCGAAGGACCACCAACGTAGCTGCGATGATCTTTATCCGCAAGACTAGAGAAGCGGCGTACTAGTTCTCCATCGGAGTTAAGTACCTCAAGTTGAGCGAGCGCCGTATCCAGCTGCGGTGGCAAGTAGTAATCAATCACCATTCCTGCGGGTGCATTCTGCCCTTCTCCTGCGGGTGCGGCTCCACCATTTCCTGCCAAGCGGTAGGTTGGCTTTGGCCGGAAAACCTGTGGGTCACGTGCCAATAAGTAGCCCGCACTTTGCTGCAAAAAGCCCAGGTCGTCCAGAATCCAGAATCCCCGTCCCGCAGTAGCGGCAATGAGGTCATTACCCTGGATAGTTAAATCAGAAATAGGGCAAACCGGCAAGTTTAGTTGGAAGCGGTGCCAGAACTTTCCACTACTGTAAGAAACGTACAGTCCCGTCTCCGTTCCAGCGTAGAGTAGGCCTTCACGAAGCGGGTCTTCGCGTACAACCCGCACAAAGTCTTCCGGGGCAATACCCCGCGTAACTTTGGTCCAAGTGGTCCCAAAATCTTCCGTACGGTAGATCATGGGGGCAAAATCATTAAACCGGTACTTACTGGCTACCACGTAAGCAGTGGCCGGATTGTGCGGAGATACTTCAATACTATTGATAAGGCACTCCTCTAAGTCTGGTGGTGTAACATTTTGCCAGCTTTGCCCTTCATCACGGGTTACGTGTACCAGGCCATCATCACTTCCAACCCACATCACCCAACTGTCGTGGGGCGAACAGGCCAGATAACTGATGGTATTGTAGTTCTCACCACCGGCGCCTTCATTGGTAAACGGAGCACCACCGGGGCCTTGCTTTTCTTTTTCGTTGCGCGTCAGATCAGGACTAATCTCTTGCCAGCTGATACCGCCATTACGGGTACGCAGTACCTTCTGTGCGGCGTGGAAGATGACCCGCGGGTCTTGAGGGCTCGCTACGATGGGAGCGTTCCAGTTGAAGCGGTACTTCATGTCGCGGGGCAGGGTGGCCAGACCAACCGTAGGATAAGCCATAACATCCTTTACCTCCTCGGTTTGGTGGTCAAAGACGGAGATATTCCCCTGAAAGCTACCGCCGTAAACAAGTTCGGGATTGCTCGGGTCGAAAGCAATGAACGCGCTCTCACCACCGGCTACCTGATACCAGTCTTTCTCACTAATTCCCGAGCGCGGTGAGCGGCTAGCAATTGCGATAGCTGAATTATCCTGCTGCCCACCATAAATATGGTAGAATGGAAAACGCTGATCAGCAATGGCTCGATAAAATTGCCCCGTAGGCTGATTATTTTGTGGCGACCAACTACGGCCTCCATTAAAACTAATACAAGCCCCACCATCATTGGCGAGAATCATATTTGTTGGCGCATCCGGATTAATCCAAAGATCATGTTGATCGGTGTGTGGGTTAGGCACGTTCTCAAATGTACGCCCACCATCCATGGAACGCAAAAGTGGTGCGTTCAATACATAAACGGTATGCTCGTCGGTGGGATCAGCTACAATTTCGGTATAATACCAAGCGCGACCAATGGTCAAGCGTTGATCGTTAACTTGTACCCAATTATCACCACCATCTCTAGAGCGAAAAACTCCGCCTTTTTCTGCTTCGATGTTGGCGTAAATCGTTTGCGGATTAGCCGGAGAAACGACTACCCCTACCTTACCCATTTGAGCGGGCAAGCCATTTTGTAGTTTATGCCAGTTTTCACCACCATCGCTTGAGCGAAAAATGCCAGAACCCTCTCCACCACTGCGTATCTGCCAGGGCTTGCGCTCGTGATCCCACATACCAGCGTACAGAATACGCGGATTGGTTGGATCCATGCTCAGATCGGCAGCACCAGTAGATTCGTTGATAAAGAAAAGATGTTCCCAGCTTTTTCCACCGTCCAAACTGCGGTAGATGCCCCGATCCACAGTGGGTCCGTGAGCAGCACCCTGCACCGCCACGTAGAGGTGATCGGGATTATCAGGATGGATTTGGATATCGGCAATGTGACGGCTTTTCTCTAAGCCAAGATAAGTCCAGCTTTTACCAGCATCGGTTGATTTGTACACACCATCACCGTGTGACGTCATGACACCCCGAATAGCGTGTTCACCAGTACCGACATAAATGACATTGGGATCAGAGGATGCTACCGCAATAGCGCCGATAGAACCGACATTGAAGTAACCATCAGAAATGTTTTTCCAGGAAAGGCCGGCGTCGATAGTTTTCCAGACACCACCGCCGGTGGTTCCCATGTAATAAACCTGGTCGTTGCCGGGGACTCCGGCTGCAGTTACGCTCCGACCACCACGATAGGGGCCAATATTTCGCCACTGTGCACCTTGGTAGAGGGCAACATTGAAGGGGCCTGTCTTTGGCGGTTCGAGTTGTGCCGAGAGCTCAGTTATAGTTGCAAAAAGCAGAGCTGTCAGCACACTCCATGTGAGCAAGTGTTTCATTCTCATATACTTGGGCATAAGCAATGACTAGCTCGTGCAACAATACCTACCGTTAATCCCGATACGATAGACGATCAATGCACAATGCTAACCAATTACAGCTTTGCACCACATAGGGATCTTCAAAGCTGCTAATTTACGAAAAACCTCGTAACCCAGTGCTTAACCCTTGAGAAGTTGGTCTACTGAACAGACCGTCGGTAAATGACAGGATTTTTCTATAATCCACTGATGTACTAAAAAAGTGTACTCAGTAAAAGGTGACGAAAGTACCTGTGTTTACTGTTTGGTAAATTCTTATTCAATACGTAGAGGAACGAAAGGCCGGTAAAAAAGTTACACACTTTATATTTTTTTTTAACATCTATGAAATAAAAAGGGGCTAATCCTACCCAAGAAGGGCTGTCCCTGTAGCTAAGTTGTGCTCAGTAACTTTTTTAATCTATATCTCTGAATGAAATACACTGCTAATCCAGTCACTAAAAATAAAGGATAAAATAAGCAGAATATCAATGCATTGATCTCATATACGACAACTTAAGAATGTTCGCTAAGCTGACTATAAAGTCCGTACAATACACGTATAAAAAATCAACTATGGTTTCCATCTCGCTTTTTTCTCTTTAACTCAATAATCCTTATTTGCATAAGTATTGACTTAATTAGTAAGTAGTAAATTAATAGAGGAATAAGTAACACCAGAAATAGGATATTTGCTAATCCATAGTTCCCAGTTCCTTTTAGGCCTTGTATGATTCCAAAATAGATTGGGTCAATCTTCTCCAGATATTTTTCTGGTAAATCGACATGAGCCTCCTTGCAAAACAGTGTTTGATCATGGCACGCCCATGAACACTTATCATATCGCTTCTCTGAAGAGTTAATCGAGTAATTCCCTCGTCTGAGATGCCCACTCGTCTTTACAAAATGCCTCGTGATTTCATTTACTGAAATGAGGATAAGAATCGGAGACAACAATACTGTGATGCTCCAAATCCACTTTTTCTTTTTATAGCGCACCTTATTGGAACGCTTCTTATTGACTATGAATTACACAGTGCTTTTGCTAGACCCCCATTACGAGTGTAAATTATACATCAAATATTTGCCCCTGGTAATAATTAGTTGACCCAGAATTGGTCTCCTTCTAACGATCGAAATTCGCGCATTACATTTTGACTGATTTACTCAATTGAGCACAATTACTGCCTATGTCTGGTCCTACCGCAACACATAGGTTAGTGACAAGACAACAGGTCTTAGGCGGGAGGTGACCCTAAACCGCTGATTGTACGGTCTTAGAGGGCTTTAAATCGTCATTTTCTGAACGCTTTAGCCTATTGATAGTTAATCTTTAAAAGAAAGTCGTATTTTCATAAATGGAGTAAAAACACAATCTAGCTGTAAACTTATACCCCCGACTTATGCGCTACATCTACCTTGCTTTTTTCCTCTTCTTTAGTCTCAGCGTTGTTTCGGCACAAAGCCCAAATGCCCTGAGCGGTTATATTGTTACCAAGAATAATTACCATCTAACTGGTGCAATTGGCGTGATCGAGCATTCACGTGTTGGTAGTATGGTGGAGTTTATCAACGACTTTGGCACACCTTATTATTTACACCCAGCGCTGATTAAAGGCTTTGTCTTCTACGAAGGGCCCGCTGTACACGCCTACGAAAGCAAGTACTACCGTAAACAATGGATGTATTTAAGAGTACAATACGGCGGTAGTAACATCAGCTTACTGCAAACACCAGAGACACTTATCGACTACGATTGGGTAGATGGTAAAGTGGTAAGTCGTAGCCGCAAGATTACCCAGTACTGGGTAGAACTATCCGGCAATCGAATCCAACCCCTGCGTCGTTTTGGCTTCCGCTGGCAAATGCGCCGCTTAATGGAAGAAAAAGCCCCTCGCCTGGCTCGCAAGATTGGCAAGAGAGGTTATCGCTACAAAGATCTGTACTCCATTCTAGAAGAGTACGATCGGGAATGTGCTAAAGGTAAACGGCGCCTGTAAATCAATCACTTAGCTATCAAGGGCACGAAGCCTATCCATCAATTCTTGATCACCTGATTTTTCTTCCAAGATCAGAGGGGGTCTGGCTCGGGCTTCACAATCCTCTATGCCACAGCGTTCGCAGGTGGTATGCACCAGGCGTTTGGGTAAGGCGGGGTCATTCAAGAAACGAAACGCTTCCCGGAGTTGCTCATTGACCAGTAGGCCTATTGTGACACTACTGAATTTACCACTAGTCTGTGCCTGCCCGCGAGCCATGGAAAGACAGAAGTACACATCCTCCGAGTTCCAATAGCTGCTCAACTGAGCATCCACCAAGACCCCCTTGCTTTTCCCCTGGCGGGCCTGCTTGATGATGTTGACAGATACCCAGCGCCGACAGTAATGCTCATTAAAGGCATTCGCATAAGGACTATGCAAGCGATCAAGATGCAGCTCTTTGGTCATGCGATAATGCTCAAGATCAGGGCTACTCTGAAGGCGCAAGAAGAATAAGTCGGTCAAGCCAAGATGGTGTGGCAGTAGATTACTAAGTCGCTGAAGCAGCATCTCAGGTGTGACCTCATATTTATCTAGCCATTTTCGCATTACCTCCGGATCCCAACTGACACTATCAGCCCAGGTACGTAAATCCAGTAGAAGCTCCTGTTCATCCATTAGCAAAGCGGAGGAAAAGTAGCTGGCACGGAAATTATTAAATAGGATCTCAAAGTTGGGTACTTCGACGATACGGGTTTCAAAAGGACGCTCCGTCCACTGAAAATATTGAAAGGCCAATTCGCGCCCGAGCAAGAAGCGCTCCTGCGCCTGGGAAAGTCCGTCACGGATGTATAGCGTTCGCGCCTTTTTGCCGAAAAATGAACGGCAGCTACTTGGTAGTTCAAATTCACGCAGTCGCTTTCGGTCCACGCTGATTCCATATTCCTTTTCGAGCAGCTGTTCCAAACCAGCAGTACCCTTAGCTAGCAAAGTTGATAGATTGAATTGTTGACGAAATTCTGTCACAGCGGCTTCTACTTCCTCGAAGTAGTTATTCTTGAGATTCTGAAAGGAACGCAGGGCGGTAAAATATAGATGTTCTCTCGAGACCTGAAAATGACGAATCATCTGAGAGATAGTACTAATGAAAGCGGTGACCCGTTCCGGCGTATTGACCAGCAACTCAATGAGTTTGTTCGTCGACACACCAAAATCCTCCAGTGGGAATTCTCGAAATACTTCGGAGGTCAATAAATCCACTACTGGTTGAATAGCGCGCGAGGCGCGCTGTGACACCATATAATCGTAATCCACTCCAAGTGCGCGGGCCAAGATATGGATCTTATCCACTTTAGGATACTTCTTGCCCTTTTCCAGGTCATGGATATAGGACTTAGATAAGCCCGTTTGCGCCGCCAGTTCCTCCAAACCCAGCCCCTGCTCCGTACGCAAGTGCTTTAGCTTGAAGCCGAATAAGAGTTTAACAATGTCTGCATCTGTAAGCATAAGGCCAACAATTTATCGCTCTGCGAGTGTAAAAAGGGGAAACAACAACCTCCTATAAATCAAAACCTTAAGATCAAAAACGGGCAAAAAGATTCTCATTCCCTAACGGAATTCGGCGCCAAAAGCGGAATTATTTATTTTAGCGGAATTTCCGCTTTTTGATAAAAAATACCACTTTTGTGTAAAGGAAATAAAATATCAGGATCATGCCAAATAATGCTACCTTTACCCAACTCTCCTTACAGGCGGCTACCGATTCTATTATCTACGATCGGGTCTTAACTCCTGCTGCCCTTCAATTTTTAGAAGCGCTTCATCTCCAATTCAATGAACGACGTCTAGCCTTATTGGAACGCCGCAAGGAACGCCAAACAGACATAGCCAATGGTACCTGGCCCAATTTCTTACCAGAAACGGAGGGCATTCGCCAGGCCGAGTGGGTGGTAGCCCATCTCCCATCCGATTTACTGGATCGACGTGTGGAGATCACTGGCCCAGTTGAGCGCAAGATGATTATCAATGCACTCAACTCTGGTGCTAAAGTCTTCATGGCAGATTTTGAAGATAGTAATACCCCCAACTGGGAAAACGTCTTATACGGACAGCTCAACTTGCAAGATGCCATCCGGCGCACCATCAATTTTACCCACCCTACCACTGGTAAGCAATACAAGCTCAATGATCAGACCGCTACACTGATGGTTCGTCCGCGTGGCTGGCACCTGGAGGAAAAACATATTCAGTTTCGTGAGGCGCCACTAAGCGGTGCACTAGTGGATTTTGGCCTTTATTTCTTCCACAATGCCAGTACTTTAGTGGCCAGTGGCAGTGGTCCCTATTTTTACCTGCCTAAATTAGAAAGCCATCAAGAGGCGCGTCTGTGGAATGATGTATTCGTCTTTGCGCAAAATTACCTGGGTATACCACAGGGCACAATCAAGGCTACAGTATTGATTGAGACCATTCTCGCCGCTTTTGAAATGGACGAAATTCTCTACGAACTACGCCAGCACTCCGCTGGCCTCAACTGCGGACGTTGGGATTATATCTTCAGCTTTATCAAGAAATTTAGAGCCTTCCCCGAACGTATTCTACCCAATCGTGGTCAGATCACCATGACGGTCCCTTTTATGCAGGCCTACTGTGATTTACTCATCAAAACCTGCCACCGCCGCGGCGTGCACGCAATGGGAGGCATGGCCGCTCAGATTCCCATCAAGAACGATCCCGCGGCCAACCAAGCCGCCCTGGAGAAGGTACGCCAGGATAAACTCCGAGAAGCCAAGCTCGGCCACGACGGCAGTTGGGTGGCCCACCCTGGTCTCGTTCCCGTAGCGATGGAAGTCTTCGACGAGTACCTGACTGGCCCCAATCAAGTGTACGTAAAACGCGAAGAGGTCAATATCACAGCCGAGGAACTACTAGCAGTCCCAAACGGCACAATCACGGAAGACGGCGTCCGCGAAAACATCCGGGTGGGTATTCTCTACGTAGAAAGTTGGCTGCGTGGCAGAGGGGCGGCCGCACTTTTCCACAAAATGGAAGATGCCGCTACGGCAGAAATTAGTCGCACCCAATTATGGCAATGGTTACAGCAAGGAGCCACGCTAGGGGATGGTCAAACGCTTACTGTGCCGATCTATGACCAGCTGCAGCAAGACGAGATTACTGCCATGAAGCAATGGTTACCTGCGGAGAACCGCCTTGCGGAAGCCATTGAGCTCTTTGATAAACTTGTAAAACAAGCGGAGTACGCTGACTTTCTGACCCTACCCGCCTACGAATTGATCTAGGGTAATCAAAATCGCAATTGCAATTGCAATAGCAATTTCAAAATCAATCAGGACTGTTCTGAACGCTAATCAGGGCAGGTGGAGAAGCTATGTCAAGCAGCTAGAACCATCCACAAACCAGTAATTAATATTTCATCCACCATATAATACAACGACATGAAAAACGAGATCCAAATCCAGCAACTCAAGCAAGATTGGGCCATCAATCCACGTTGGGCACAAATTCGTCGGCCGTACACCGTCGAGGACGTCCTTAAGCTTCGCGGTAGCATCAAAATTGAGTACACTCTGGCTCAATTAGGTGCCCAAAAACTCTGGCATAAGCTCAACACACAAAAATTTGTGGCTGGACTCGGCGCCCTAACCGGCAACCAGGCTGTACAGGAAGTTACTGCAGGCCTAGATGCCATCTACCTCAGTGGCTGGCAAGTGGCCGCCGATAATAACCTCTCCGGTACCATGTACCCCGACCAGTCTTTGTACCCCGTTAATTCTGTTCCGGAAGTAGTAAAGCGGATCAACAATGCACTCCTGCGTAGAGATCAAATACAATCGGTAAACGGCGATGCAGACATCGACTATTTAGCTCCCATTGTAGCAGATGCAGAAGCTGGCTTTGGCGGAAACCTTAATGCCTACGAACTGATGAAAAGCATGATCACCGCTGGTGCCTCGGGTGTGCACTTTGAGGATCAGTTGTCGAGCGCCAAGAAATGTGGCCACCTGGGTGGTAAGGTACTAGTCCCCACCCAAGAGGCAGTCAATAAGCTCATCGCCGCCCGCTTGGCTGCCGACGTATGTGGCACCTCGACGGTGATCATTGCTCGCACGGATGCGGAGGCTGCCAACCTACTCACCAGCGATATCGATCCCAATGACCAGGAATTCCTTACTGGAGAGCGCTCTGCTGAGGGCTTCTACTACGTGAAGAATGGTTTGGAGCAGTGCATCAGCCGTGGTCTGGCTTACGCTCCTTACGCAGATTTGATCTGGATGGAAACCAGTAAACCCAATCTGGAACAAGCCCGTGCTTTTGCGGAAGCGATTCACGCCAAATACCCAGGTAAAATGCTGGCTTACAATTGTTCGCCAAGCTTCAACTGGGCCGCTAACTTGGCCCGGGAAGAAATGCTCACCTTCCGGGAAAACTTGGCGGAGCTGGGCTTCAAATTCCAATTTATCACCCTAGCTGGCTTCCACGCCCTGAATACCAGCATGTTTGAACTGGCCAGCGCGTACAAAGCACGAGGAATGGCGGGCTACTCCGAACTACAAGAGCGAGAATTTGCGCTAGCGGACCAAGGTTTTGCCGCCATTAAGCACCAAAGCTTTGTTGGCACTGGCTACTTCGACTATGTGCAAACGACCATTCAGCAGAGTGCATCAACAGTAGCTATGGCTGATAGCACAGAGGCAGACCAGTTTTAGAAGTGAGGTGGACTTTGCTACCTCAAAGAACTCAGTCGCAAAACTCACAATAGGTTTCGCTTTTTGAAAGTGGCATTTATACTGAAGAAGTGGTTTGTACAGCTTTGCTGTAGCAAACCACTTCTGTTATAGTAATGCGCTAAAGACGCATTGCAATGCGTTTCTCTGACAGCCGCATAACTAGCTGCCAGCGGCAATTGTTTGTAGCTCCGTCAAGAGCACTTCTGGCGTTTTATAACCCGGAGATACTTTTACGATGTTCTGGTCTTCATCCAGATAAGCAAATGATGGATAGCCTAAACGACCATTCAACAAGACGATGGCTAGTTCGTGAACACCTCGGCGACCGGCATTAGCCCGGTACGTGAGGGTGCGGCCACGAAACTCCTCGTCTTCCTTGCCTTCGGCATTGAACTTTACCGCGTAGTAGTTTTGGTTCATGTAGTCAATTACCTCGCCGTCGGTGAAGGTATTCGCGTCCATGCGTTTACACCAACCACACCAGTCGGTATAAACATCAATAAAAACCTTCTTGGGCTCGTGTTCCATGGCAGTCATGGCTTCTTCCCAAGTCATCCAATTGATTTTAGTCTCAACTGGCGTATTCTCAACCTCAACTGCTGGTTGGGCAAAAGCAAAAATCCCTGCTAAAGCCAGTAACAATGTGGTTCCAAAGACAACTTTTTTCATTTTTCTTACTTTAAGTACTGTGTCCAGGCGTAGGCCTGTGGTTAAAATAATTTATGGAATTAGCACAGTAGGAAATCATAGTGTAGTGTAGCTTAAGTATACCGAGACCGAAGAGGTTTGGACTTCCAAACCTTCTGCGTCTCGAGTATATACTCGCAAGAATTAGGTTTTGGCAGAGCCGAAACCAATTCGTTAGCGGTATAAAAATAGTATCATTCCCCTTATTCGTTTTTCCTCTGCGTCTAATTAATAGTTTCTTAACGTTTTATTGTCTCAATTCGACCAATGACAGCAAGTGGGAAGCACAAAGTGGTAGTAGCCGTAGGTGGCTCAAGCGGATCAATTTACGCCAAGGTTCTTTTTGATCGGCTGATGCAGGTGCAAGATCAATGGGAAAAAGTAGGAGTAGTCATGAGTGACAATGCCCGCTACAATTGGGAATTGGAGCTAGGGGATAAATCGTACGAAAACTACGATGCCTTTGACTTTTACGCGAAAAAGGACTTCATGGCTCCATTCGCCTCAGGCTCAGCCAAATACGGGAGTATGCTGGTTTGTCCTTGTTCGATGGGACTCATGGCCAGAATTGCACAGGGGATCAGCAATGATCTGGTTACCCGGGCAGCCGACGTTATCTTGAAGGAGCGTCGTCGCCTAATTTTGGTCCCACGCGATACGCCCTACAACCTCATTCATCTGCGCAACATGACGCAACTTACAGAAGCCGGTGCCGTCATTTGCCCCGCGACGCCTTCCTTCTACAGCAACCCCAAGACGTTCGAAGAGCTAGCGCTCACCGTTGTGGATCGGGTAATGGATTTGGCGGGTTTTAATTTGGATAGCTACCGCTGGGGAGAGTCGCCACTTTAGCATTATCGCACTAGGGTAACTACGCCCTGTTCTTGGGCTGGAGGGTTATTCTCAAATTGATAAGTCATTACGTAGACGTAGGCCCCAGTAGCCATTAAGCTACCGCGAAAGGTACCATCCCAAAAACGGTTGGCGTCATCGCTTTCGAAAACTTGGTTCCCCCAACGATCAAATATGGTGAGTTGGTAATCCAGCATAGCACAGGCAAAGCCCGGACCAAAGTCATCATTGACCCCGTCGCGATTAGGCGAAAAGGCATTGGGTACGTACAGAAAGCAATCACAAGGGTCAAGGGTAACGTTGATAGCATCAATACTGCTTCCACAAGCGTTAGTCGCTCTCAGTAGATAGGATCCTCCTTCTGTGATGAGCCGGATCCGCTCGGTGGAAAGATCTTCCCAGGTGAATTCCACGATATCATCAGGTACGCTAAGCTCTAATGTTTCTCCTTCACAAAGTACCAGGTCTGCTCCGAGTGTAAACGCTGGAGTTTCGATGTTCGTTACGCGAATCGTCTCAGTTCGTTCCCCACATTCCGTACTTAGCGTAAGCTGGTAATCGCCAGCCTCTTCCACTAGAAAGGTGGGAGCTAGTACTGTATCTTGCCAAAGAATCTCATCGTAGTCTTCTTGATCTACACTTAGCGTCAGGCTCTCACCAAGGCAGAAGCTGGTATCACTTGGCAAGCCACTAGGTAAAGGGAGGGCACCGTAATTAACCTGCACGCTATCTTCGACTATCCCACAAGCAGAGGTGCTGGCAACACTATATACGCCACCATCATTAATGGTAAAAGTTGGCGTGGTGCTCCCATCTTGCCAGAGGAAAGTATCACCGCTTTGAGAAGCATCGAGCACTACTACGTCGCCGGGGCAGCGCTCCAGGTCAGGGCCTAGATCCAAGGTAGGTAATGAAGTCTTTTGAATGCTAAGTTGATCGGCGAGAATATTACCGGAATAAAATGGTTCCCCTCCGGTACTAGCCCGTAGCCAGACGATGATGTGACGGTCACTAGCGGTAAAAGTAGCGGTGTAGGAACGCCAATCCGTATGACTGATAGGGCCAAAACTAGCTATGGGCGGTTCATCTAAACAGGGTTCGGTAGCCAGGTAAATATCAAGGTAGATGGGCGCGCGAAAGCGGCTCACTTGAAAATTAGCAGCGTAGGCCAGAAATATTTCTAGTTGGTAGCAAGAATCTATGTCCAGAGGTTCACTTAGATCACGCAGTATCTCTTCACAACTGTTAGGTACCAGTTCATTTTCTCCGCGGCACACCATTCCCAGGTAAGAATCGCCGTCGTAAGGTGGAAGGTTTACGCTCCAAAGCCCTGGTTGAATTTCCACCGAACTCTCCTCATCACAATTAACCCAACCAAAGGGTAAGCTCGTCGTACCTATCGCCCCTGAAAAGGTGCCATTAACAACGAGCTGGGCACCGAGTGTATAAGAGCTAAAGAATAAGGCAGATGACAAGAGAACTCGGAACAACACAACTATTGTGGGCTTCATTCTTACTGTTTTTGTGATCTAACAGAAGCAGCCGCAAGAGGTTGTCTCCTTTTGTGTCGGTCTATTTGCAAATGTCATACAGTAACTGCCATTAGGCATATAGATTTTGGCGGAGGCCCCATTGCGGTAGCCCTAACCCGAAACTCCAAACACGCTCGTAATATTTATCTTGATCAGTACAAAACGCAAACCATGGATCAGCAGCAACGGCTTCTATCTTTAGATATCTTCCGTGGATTGACCATCGCGGCAATGATACTGGTCAACAATCCCGGTTCCTGGAGTAATGTGTACGCCCCCCTCCTACACGCGGATTGGCACGGCGTGACACCGACGGATTGGATATTTCCGTTTTTCCTTTTCATCGTGGGAGTGGCTATTGCTTACGCCTTAGGACGGCGAAAAGCGGAAGGCTATGATCGCAAGGAGCTGCTAATTAAAATTGCTTGGCGAACTTTGATCATCTTTGGAATTGGGCTATTTCTCAACCTTTTTCCTAAGTTCAAATTTGCTACGTTCCGCATTCCAGGTGTACTGCAGCGCATTGCACTCGTCTACGGAGTTTGTGCCACTTTGTTTGTGTTCTACAAGCCCAAACAGTTGCTCTGGATTGGCCTCGGATGCCTACTGGCCTATTGGGGCTTAACGACCTTGGTGCCCGTACCCGGTGGTATTGAACCCAATTTGGAACCGAGTACCAACCTCGGGGCGTGGCTGGACCGGACCTTAATGGGTAAACATCTTTGGGTACAAAGTAAAACCTGGGATCCAGAGGGTTTGCTGAGTACATTACCGGCGGTAGGTACAGGAATCAGTGGTATTCTAACGGGAGTTTGGTTGCGTGGAAAAGCAGGAGGATACGAAAAGGCAGCCGGACTTTTGGCCGTTGGCGCGTTGCTACTAGCCTTAGGGAATATTTGGGATTTGGTGTTTCCTATCAATAAAAAAATCTGGACCAGTTCTTACGTACTGTATACCTCCGGAGCAGCGCTAGTCTGCCTAGGTGTTATTTATTGGTTGGTCGATTTGCGCGGTTCCCGCTGGTGGACAAAGCCATTTATCGTATATGGCACCAATGCACTTTTTGTCTTCGTCTTATCGGGCTTATTGGTCAAGCTGATGTACACCATCAAGTGGGAGGTTGCTGCGGGAGAGAGCATGAATGTCCAAAGCTGGTTGTGGACCCAAGTTTACGAACCCACTTTTACCTCCGCTAAACTGGCCTCATTGGCGTACGCCCTTACGAATGTCTTGTTTTTCCTAGCGCTGTCGTGGGTGCTCTATCGAAAGCGGATATTTATTAAGGTTTAAAAGCCAGGTTATGATCTACATAGTTAGGGATGAGCGCATATGATGCCTTTCTTTTGAATTTGAAAAATAGCCGGGATACTTTTTGTAGAGATAGTCGATCAACTCGTATTTTATTCATTTGCTTCCCCTGCCAACTGCTTATAAAACGTTGTATTCTCAAACACCCAACGGAGAATTCTCTGACGATTTTCCTCATCCGAGCTATTAAATTCTTCGCGCTGTAGAGAAGGTATATGTAATAGGAGATCGTACCCGAAAATACTAAGGGCACAGGTAGCGGCCTCTCGATTCAGTTTTTTGGGAGGGGTAATAATGGCAGAAGCTAAACCAGCTATTAACTCCTCTTCCGAATGCTCTACTTTAATTAGTCTAATAATAGCTTGTTGTTTCCAACTTAATTGTTCGTCGAAAGAAACCTCTTGGTCAATCGGGTCTAGTAGTACGCGAGCGAGTTCAAACTCTCCTATTTTCCTTAAAAACGATATTTGATCCTTTTCAACAATATCCACGCCGTGATCAAGACCATAATAGACCAACTGTTTACCATAGAGATGATCCATGTAATAAGGGCGTTTATAATGGAATTTCTCCATCAGAATGTCCGTTATCTTTCTTGCGATCTGTATTCGTTCCTGTTGGTTGGTCTCATCTTCTAATATTCCCCGGTAGCACTTCAACGACTCATCATATTTTTCAGCTAGCCGAAATAACGTTCCATGCACTATTCGAATGTCAGGATCACTGTTTTTAGTCGTAGCGATAAAGTCTTCTTGCTGCGTGATTACCAGCAAAGAGTCAACAATTTCAGCTAATTCTGTGGTAGTCGCTTGTAGGCTTTCATCGGAGCTTTTCAGGTCATGCAAACGTCTAAGTAGTACCATCGCAGGGTTGGCTCTACTACAAGAACTCATTTGAGCATGAAGGGAAATTGTACCGAATACCCCAATGATCAATATTAAAGTGCAGTGGCTAAGAACGGAATGTATTTTCATCACTTTGAGCGCATTAAGAAAGCAGATGACAATTGTCTTTACTCATTAGCTAGGGTTCGATTCCTAATATCGACTTTTATTGAATGGGAGGCAACTTTAGTGTGGGTGTAAGCTAAAGCATAGAATACTATATTTACTCATTGAGGACCCATAAGCATTATCAATTAATCTGGAAAAGCAGGAGGAACAGTTTTAGTCCCTTCAATAAAGCCATAAACGGCCAAGCCTGTGCTTATTCTAGGATCTGTAGCGTCTTTGTATTCATTAATAAATGATGCCAAAGTAATAGTACCCACACAGGCTAACTCCAGAAAACTGAGTTCGTGTTTCTTCTTTAACTGAACAACTATTGCCATGAATTCGGAGAAAAACTGTGTCATTGTCAATTGTGGTTCAAGAGTTTCTGGCGCATCCAGGTGGTTATTACCTACCCTAATATCATTGGCCAGCAATATCCTATTGAGAATATTACTAAGATCCATAAATGCAACATTCGCCTCCTTCGAGAGCATGAAGGTTCCGGGTTTATAATCTAATTTATCCATCTCCAAGATAAGTACTTACATGCCATACCGGAGCTAATAATATTCCCGAGTTAACTCTAATGCTCCCCGCAGGTTCAATTACCACCGACAAAAGCCCCTTTACCTCCGCGTACATCACTTTTCTTCCCTGCTCTTCATTGAGCATCTCCACCATCTCTAAATCTGCGAAAGATGCACTAAATCCAGCTTGTGTATTCCGTAGCTTCTGCGCTTTAGTCAAATCATAGTACCTACTAGGATGCAAGTCGTATTTTTCCAGGATCGCATTTGGAAATTCAGCATCATTCAAGTTGCTAATTGATAAATGACAGTAAGCTTCATTATTTCGTATCCAACGAGTCAATCCACTATCTGGTAGTCTTCTTCTAGACGAGGTGTGCTTATCAACAGTATTGACACCTGATAACATTTCTGCTTGGGTGGGTATCCTATACGCTGTGAGGAGCGGTCTTTCCCTATCAATACTCGCTAAGCATTCCGTAAATGTTGGCCAATCGTCCGTATCTCTTTTATATAAACCTTCAAACTCCAGATAGGCAAAACCAAGTTCGTGCGTCTTCCACTGAAAGTAGTTCCACAGCTGATCATAGGTAAGACCGACTGTAGGGTATTTTGCATATGCCTCATTGAGCAAGTATTCACTCTGAAAAAATCGAATTTCATCTTCACTTAGTCCTATTGCCGATAAATAGTCGCTCTGAGGTAGAGCCTTGGCATAAGTAATTGTATCCCCCTTGTCTTCAAGCCTTTTCAAGTAGGCAAAGTATTGATAGTTGGATTCAGGATATCGACCAATTATATTAGCGTTAACGGTCGCCCTATGCCGCTCGCCCGTTTCTGTATTAGCAACAACCACCTCTTTCGAAGGCGAAAAGAGCGCATTATCACTCTGTATTTGTTGTGCGAAGACATTGGCTGATAATAGGATTATGAGATAGAGCACGAAATATTTGTTTCTCATCATCGTATCATTAAGATCATCAAAAAGATGCCCGCAAGTGACGATAGGTTCGTTTATGGTAAGAGGTAGAATAGTGAGTGTTCTCAATTTACTCGCGTGATAGACTCTTCACTTCTTATCCAGTGACGCTTTAAGTTAGTTTGGACCGTCCACTAAAGGCGAGAATAAGAGCGCAAGCAAAAAATAAGGGCGGCCGAAAGATTCGTAACCCGCCCCTACACTAAACAAAAACAGCAAATTCTTAGAGAGAACGAAGTAGACGCTAGGCGTCAATAAGACAATAAACGGCTTTCTCCAGAGGCGGCGAAATTCTGACCTTGCTTTAGCATTTTTTTCACAAGACTTTAACAGTAAGTTCGGCCTCCATAGTCGGCCTTAGTCAGTTGAATTGGTGAATTTGGTTAGGCCTGCGGCCTTGATTAGTTGTGTTAGTTGAATTAGTTTGAATGTTAGATGATTAGAGCGTTAGGTCAGTTCAGCTTCTTTACGCTTGCGCTCGAAGCTACAGCGTAGGCGCACTTCGGCTGTGGTTAGATGGTTTCTTCTGTAAAAAATAGTCATGTGCAAATATCCTGCTGAAGAGACGCATTGCAATGCGTCTGTACGTCCCTAGCTGTAACTATTGATTTTTACACCTTTGTATTTCTGTGTCAAAAGTCGATTCATGGAGTTTGAAGGTTAGACTGTCCTCGAAACCCCAAACTTTTATTCCACGGACCTGACTTTCACTTTCTCTGACCGCCAGAGCTTGTAGCGACGGAGGTTCACTCCCACTTTCATTTTGATTGAGATCGCCATTCTAATTCTAATTAGAGCTAAACAACTCAAGACCGCAGCCTTATCACCCGCCCGGGAAACTGTGCTAGATGCCGAGGGGCATCTTCTCCGTTGGTGATCAACCAGAGTAAGGGGAAGCGAGGGTGAACCGTTGGTACAGGTCCTTCCCCATCGGTGAAGTATATGATACCATCGTAATGCTTTGCCTGATTGACTTGTGCTAAGGCAGGATCAAAACGGGTAGCACCACCACCGCTGCTGTGAGTGGGAATTTCACCAGTGAATGAATACGTCTTGCGCACTTGGTTATCCGCTTCCAGAAGGTCGATTTGGTGTACTAGTGGTAATAATACCCTCAGTTCTTGGAAGAATTGAAGCCGGAGATCATGATTGATACTCCCGGATGTATCAAGGATTACGGCAAGTCGCGCTCTACGATGGCGACGAGTGCCCGGGAAATTTTGGTAGCGCTTGGAGGGTCTTCTAAGACTGCTAAATACCTGATCACGTTGGGCGGTGAGCGCAAAACGCCGAAGAAGCACCGGCCAGGGTAGTTGCCAGGCATTCTCGTTGGCACTAATTCGGTTTATCAAGGTACTCCAAGGTGTTTTTGTCGTGGACACGTTTTGAGAAATAACGGGTTGCAAACTGCTACGCCACAGGAGAAAATCTTGTCCGTCAATGGGATGTTTATTCCAGTAATGATGCGCTCTACGGCTTAGAGGTAGCATATTTAAACCGGGTAGACCGGCAGCTTTGCCACTGGCTTGCTGTAATTGTGCAACCGCCTTGTAAGCCGTGTAAAAATCAAAAGGTCGTGGTAAGTGAAGTCGAGTACAAAGTTGCTGATAAGCTGTTTGTACCTCGCGCCTGCTGTGAAACTGCCAAACTTCCAAATCAGCGGCTATGCTGGCGGCATTGCGGTTCTTACTGTTGTTGCAGAGTAGATGATGACCTAATACCAGATGTAGTAAGGCTTCCTCCAACCAATCAGCATACCACTCTGGCCAACTACTGATAGCCTGCAATAGTACTCGATCATGGTGTAATACTGGCTTACCATTTACCCACAGTAAAAGCGTAGGGAGGCCTAGGTTTGGCACTTCTACCTTAACCAGGCTGGCCAGCAAGCGCGCATAAAAGGGCTGCCGGGCCAGAAGCAAGCGAGTTGCGAGTAAGAAATCTTTGATAGGAGTATTTTTACTGGTTAGCCAACATCCTCCGGAAGATAGGCAAAGTACGGAAGATCCTCAGATGGTGATCTCTATTCGATTGTCTTCTGGGTCAAGGACTACGCTCTCGTAGTATCCATCGCCTGTGGTTCGGGGTTCACCTACTACCGCATAGCCCGCAGCTCTCAAGTCTTCCGTAAGTTGATCGACTTTGTCCTTACTCCCGACAGAAACGGCAAAGTGGATAATTCCTCGGTACTGATCTTCCCAAGCATTGGCGTTAGTTGGAATGCCAGGCATATTCATTAACTCCAGTCGGCACCCTTCCTGGAAGGATAGGAAGTAGGAAGTAAAATCTTTCTTGGGATTATGGTACAATGCACCCGCCTGAGCACCAAAATAATGTTCGTAAAAGCGCTTCATGGATTCTAAGTCATTTACCCAGATTGCCAAATGTTCTATCTTCATAACCGCATAGACTTTAGTTACACTTCTTACAAGATAAGTTCGATCTTTCGTTCCGTTGGTGGAAGAATAACATCCAATATAAGCCTGAACGGAGAAGAACAGTTTGTACTCTTTGACTCAGGTTCAGGCGATGTGTACAGTCCACAAACCAAACGTGCTAAACGGATACCTAAAGACCAGCGTCTAAGCTTTGAAGGGATATTCTCTTTTGGTCTGAGCCAGGGGAAGATCAAGAGCGAAAAACGATACCGCAGCCTAGTAGCAGAATTAAAAATAGGCGGTGGAACCCTCCGCGATTTCCACAGTCAATTCTCAAAACTGACCTCCGCAAGAATGGGTGCGGGGATCCTACACTATGGACAAGTAAGCCTGGACTACCAAAAACAACGCTTCTACTTTAGTCCTTATGAACAAAAAGTATCTCCAGGTCGATTTACAAGTTTTGGAGTAGATTTCACTTCCTTACCAGGCGAATATATTATCAAATGGGTCCTGAAAGATTCGCCAGCGGAGAAGGCGGGACTACAATATGGACAGCGGGTCCTACAAATCAACGATATCGTGCTCAGTACTGGACAAGATAATTGCCAGTATTATCTAGCAGGATTTGGCGTTGACCGCCAAGAAGAGCTTCACCTATTGATTCTTGACGAGGATGGTAAAAGGCAGGAGGTTAGTTTGCGTAAACAGACGTACTGAGGTTGAAAACCGGAGGGCTCATCGAAAAAATTAAATGAATAGAATTGATTTTTAATTCACTATAAATCAACTATTTAAGTTTGAAAAATACGTGAAATCAAGCCAACAAAAATCGAGTTATTTAATTTTTTCGATGGGCTTTTTCAAACCTACCGTCCAGCTCAATATTTTTGCAATATTCGCAACCATATTAAACCACCAAAACCTATTCGATCATGAATCGTATCCTGACTTTGTTCGCCTGCTGTTTCTTACTCAGCACCTGTACTACTTCTAAGCTTTTTGTAGAACAATCGATCCGAAAATTCAGACTAGAGGTACTGCAAAACGGCAAGATATTTACCGCCACAGATAGTCCAATTGTACTGGAGCCAGCGCCTTTCAAACTACGAATTACGCTCTACGATATTGAAGGTATTATGTTCTCTTCCGCCATTGACCCGCTCTACTACGACGTTCCTGCAGAGGACGATATTTTCGCCTGCGATCTAAATACGTACGAAGGTCCCTGTCATTTCATTTCGCTAAAAGCCATGGCAGAGCCCAACTTCAATGCCGAAAAGAAGTTGCACCTGGGTGATGAAGGTCGGATCAACTATTGGTTCTACGATGCAGAAGAATCTTGGCATCGTCTCGATCCGGATATAAAAGTGGAAGGCAAAACCGTGATAGCCCACCGCACAGTGGAACAGCTATACGATCCCGAAGCAACGGAATACATTGACCTAGAAGATGTCAAAGACGATATCTACGTTGTCGCCGCTGCACAAGCAGAACGCACCAAAGAGGATATCCAAGCTGGCAATGCAGGCAAAGAACTACAGCGGGAGAAATTTATCCTCCGCTTCCAGTAATCGGCAGTTATTGGTAAACGGTACTAAGTAATTTCGCCACCACAACTGGAACCTGCTCCGGCAGTACAACCGTAGCAGTGTTGATTAAGCACCACGGTACGCTGCTGCAAGGCATCCAGGTCAAAATCATTGATGTGCTGGCTACTGCTATCTACCTTGAGATCTAACATCTGATTGAAGTCACAATCGTAGATATAGCCGTCCCAACTGATAGAAAGAGTATTACGACACATCAGGCCGTCTACCGTTCCAGGATTGTAGGCCTCAACCAGCTTCTCCATATACTCCTCATAATTGCCACTTTCCAAGAGGTAATCCAGGAAACGAGCAATAGGAAGGTTAGTAATGGCAAAGAGCATGTTGAACTCAATGTCGTACTTGCGCTTTAGTTGGCGCTTAAACTCGGCCTGCAAGGTTTCTTGCCCAGCGGGGAGAAAGGCACCAGAAGGGTTATATACCAGGTGTAGCTCCAAGCCAGTGCCCTCTTTACCGTAACCTACCTCGTTAAGCATTTGCAGGGCTTTGATAGAGTCTTCAAAAACTCCATCTCCACGCTGACTATCTGTACGCTTTTTAGAAAAATAGGGCAAGGAAGAGACAACCTGCACTTTATGCTTAGCAAAGAACTCCGGTAGATCGTGATATTTAGGATTGGCCCTTAGAATCGTTAGATTACAACGGTCAATGACCTGCTTACCCAGAGCACTTACTTCTTCCACAAACCAACGGAAGTGCGGATTCATTTCCGGCGCTCCACCAGTAATATCCACTGTAGTAATGGAAGGGACTGCCGCAATGATTTCCAAGCAGCGCTCCAAAGTAGCCCGGTCCATGTTTTCTTCCTTGCGGTCCGGTCCCGCGTCTACATGGCAGTGCGCGCAAGTCTGGTTGCACAGCTTACCGATATTGAGTTGGAATATCTCCACCGGCTTCACCTGTAAAGGCCGATGACCAATTGCTGCGAGCTGATCGGTAAATTGTGGGAAATTAGCATCTACAATATCCTTTCCGTTGAGCACATTTAATTGCACGAAAGAATCGGAAAGGTTGGTACCTCTTGACTTAAGGGACTTGCTTCTTTGCTTAATAGCCATTATTAGTCAGTTTGCTGAGTACGCTGCAAAACAGCTCTCTTTACATAGACAGGCGCTCCGCCTGATTCATCATCTGCACACCAAATACCAGGGAGGCACCACTACGGATAGCCGCTGCTACGTGCACCGCTTCCATCATTTGCTCCTCATCGGCGCCCTTTTCAAGGGAAGCAGAAGTATAAGCATCAATACAATAAGGACACTGGACGGTATGCGCCACAGCTAACGCAATCAGTGATTTTTCACGTTCTGTTAAAGCAGTGTCTCCGTTGAATACGGTCCCGTACCAATCGAAGAATTTCTTACCCATCTCCTCTTGCAGATCAGTAATCTTACCAAACTTTTTCAGGTCCTTAGGATCGAAGTATGTCTTTTCCATTAAGGGAATACTTTATCAACACAGAAAAATTAGCGAGTCACCTTGCCTCCGAAAAAAGCGGTGCGTGATTTTCTGTGTCATCTTTGATTTAATTAAAATGCCGCCATACGGAGCTTAGTTGAATAAAGGTCGCATTAGATGTCGGCAAATAGATAAGAAGAGCAATATTATTGGAAAAAATTTAGAAAGTGAAATGTGCGGACAAGCCATGTCCGGATTGGGACAAGTTGTTGCTAGCGACAGTTAACCTTTGCGGTAATTCAATTTCATACTTGATCCCTGAAATTGCCTTACTATCTTGTGATCATGATCCAAGCTGGTGATTTCTCTTCGAAACAATCTGTTGCAGTGCTCCCCTTTGCCAATCAAAGTGGAGACCCTGAGCAGGAGTACCTAAGCGATGGTATCTCCGAAGAGATCCTCAATGCGCTGGCTCAGATTGAAGGACTAAAGGTGACCTCCAGAACTTCTTCTTTTCATTTCAAAGGACAGCATATTTCCCTACCGGAAATTGCTGATGCGCTACAAGTAGACACTATCCTTGAGGGAAGCGTCAGGCAGGCAGGAGAGCGCATCCGTATCACTGCCCGACTTATTGACGTAACAGAAGATGTGCAATTTTGGTCGGAAAGTTTCGACCGCTCTAATGCGGATTTATTTGCCGTCCAGGATGAAATCAGCCTGCTCATCGCCGATCGCTTAAGGGAACAGCTGGGGCACTTTGAGTTGGAGGACCAACTGATGACTCGCCCGAATGCATCACCAAGTAGTTATCAGGAGTATCTCAGAGCCCGTTACTTCATCTTAAAGATGGGCAAGAGTGATCTTGAAGCTGGTCTGCGCATTCTGGAACAAGTTCTGGAGCGAGAGCCTGATTTTGCGCACGCCCATATTGGCCTACACCACGCTTATACCATGCTAGGGGCTTTAGGCTTGATATCTGCTGCCGAGGCCTTTGCGAAAGGACAACCGCACCTAGAGCGAGCTATCGAGTTACAGCCTAATCTTCCTGAATGCCAGATCAACCAATCCTGGAACGCCTTCGTTCAACGCTGGGATTTTGCCGCAGCCTATGATCATCTTCAACGTTCGGCTGCAATTCGCCCAACAACGGACTACTTTCAATCTATGGCCAGCACCCTGGTAGCAGAGGGTCGCTTCACAGCTGCCCATCATTATATTGACTCTGGCTTAGAAGTTGATCCTTTTTCACACATTGGATATCACCTCAAGGGCTTTATTTATTACTCCGAAGGTAAGTACCAGGATGCTTTAAAATATTTCGACCGTAGCCTGGAGCTCAACCCGGCCTCTACGGTCTCTCCACCTTATAAGGGGCAGTGCCTGTTGGCGTTGAATCGCCACGAAGAAGCACTACAATTCTTCCGATCGCTACGGGATGATGAGCCGGGGGAAATGATTAAACTGGGAGGAACGGCGATGTCTTTGGCGATCTTAGGCCATGAAGCAGAAGTTCGGGCAAATCTACTAGACTTACACGGACAGGCTAGTAGTGACCAAATGGGTAGAGCAGCGCAAATTTTGATTATTACTTATACCCTACTGGGGGAAATCGAAGAAGCGCTGAATTGGCTGACCGATGGTATCAAACGTAGGCTCCCTTTACTGATCTATCTCTTTACAGAACCACTACTTGCCCCCTTACAAAAGGACCGTCGCTTTCAACAGTTAAAAGCGGAGGTATTGGGTGCCCCCATAAAGATCGAAGCGCCGGCCCGTAAATACAAGCAAACGTTACTAGAGGCCAGTGAAATAGAGCAGTACCGGCAGCAACTCGAACAACTCATGCAGGATCAACTCCCGCACCTCGACCCCAAGCTTACGCTCCGTGACTTGGCTGAGCAAATGAGTATGCCCGCCAATCAATTATCGCAATTGCTGAACATGGGCTTTCAGCAAAACTTCGCGGAGTTTGTCAATAGTTATCGCTTACAAGCTTTCAAGGAAAAGGTCGCCAACTCCAAGTTGCATCACCTCACGCTGCTAGCACTCGCCTACGATTCGGGCTTCAATTCCAAGACGGTCTTCAATACCTTCTTCAAAAAGAAGATGGGCATGACACCGCGGGCTTATTGGAAGCAGGTTATTAAGGGTTGAATTGGTACTGGAATTAGGATTAGAATTAGAATATACAGCTTGGAGTTTCTAGTCTTCTTCACAGCTAAACATTGTACACCCTTTTCCTTTCCTTCGCCGAGTCCTTAGACCTCAGACACAGGAGGAAGTCCTTAACATTGTACACCCTACATCGTACACCGTACATCGTACACCGTACACCGTACACTGTACATCAGAAAACGTTCGCATTTCAAAATCGGAACGATTGGAGGTAAATAGGCCGGTAGATTTGTATCAACAACGAACAAATTAACCGACTAAAATACCTTCACCATGAAATCATCCACCATGAAAGCCATCGTTTGTACCTCTTACGGATCACCCGACTACTTAGAAGTCCAAAACCGTCCTTTACCTACACCTGTAGCGAACGAAATTTTGGTAGAGGTACACGCCAGTACTGTCACCAAAGCGGATACAATGATGCGCCAGGCTCAGCCTTTTGTTAGCAGGTTTTTCTTGGGTTTCTCAAAACCCAAACATGATGTAATGGGTACTGGATTTGCGGGCACTGTAGTGGCTATTGGGAATCGAGTGAAGACGGTCCAGATCGGTGAAAGAGTCTTTGGTGAAACGGGTGTAACCTTTGGGGCAAATGCCGAGTATGTCACTATCGCCGAGGACCAGGTATTTACCACCATCCCAGAGGGTGTTTCCTTTGCGGAAGCTGCTACCATTAGTGATGGACCGATGACCTCGTATAACTTCCTCACCAAGTTACATCAGCTACAAGCCAGCGAACATATTCTGATCAACGGCGCTAGTGGTAGTTTGGGTACGGCAGGTGTCCAGCTGGCTAAGCTGCGTGGAGCTACGATCACGGCCGTTTGTAGTACCAAAAATGCCGACTTAGTCAAGTCCCTGGGCACAGACTATGTCATCGATTATCATACAACCGATTTCACCACCACAGGTCATACCTACGATGTCATTTACGACACCATTGGTAATCGAAGTTTTCGGGATTGTAAACGGGCACTTACCCCACAAGGGGTATATCTCACCCCGGTGCTGCGCTTTGGGATTCTAGCGGCTATGCTGGCAGGCTCACTGGGCTCCGGTAAAAAGGCCAAGTTTGATGCTACCGGCTTGCAGCCAGCGGAAATTCTCCGGCCGATGCTAAAAGAGCTATCGTACTTACTAGAAAAGGATCAGTTGAAGGTAATTATCGACCGCACCTACCCCTTGGTGGAAACTCCCCTAGCTCACGCTTACGTAGATGGTGGGCACAAGCGTGGTAATGTAATTATTGAGGTAAAGGCTCAAGCTGCTTAAGCGCTCATGGCAATCGAATTCAGTTATTCGCAGAGGAGTAACTCCCTAGTCCCAGGGATAATGATCTGCGTCACCGTAACGCACTCGCCATTCCGCCCCTCGCTTCTCCCAAAGAAAGGTATTGGGTCCTTGTTTTTTCATCACCTCCCCTAGGTTTGTCACCAGTGAATCTCTGAATAGGAAAGAGGAAAGTGCAGCCTGATCGGAAATAGGAATAATCTGCAAATCGGTCCATTCCGTATGAAAAACACGGAGGCTTTCCATAAATACAGGAGAGCCCGCAGCTACATCAGCGTAGGAGATCCGCTTACCGTCTGCTAGCATCGTATACTCCGGCCAGAGTAAATCCAAAACGCCTTGGGCATTTTTGGCCGTGTCCGCAGCGTGGAAAGCCCAAACTGCCTGGGTTACTTCTCGCTTTACTTGTTCAAGATCGTAATCACTTCTAGTAGAGGCGGGAGTCTGGCAAGCCATCATCAATGAGCATAATCCGATTAGCCCTAATACTCCTATTTTTATCGGTAGACGCTTGTCAAGCATATAGGGTAGGTTTTGCCCAAAGATACGAGGAAGGGTAGATTAGTTGAGTTAGTTGGGCCTCCGGCCCGGGTTAGTGAATTTGGTTGAATTGGTTGTGTTGGTGAATTTGGTTAGGCCTGCGGCCTTAGTTGGTGAATTTGGTTGATTTAGTTCAGCCTCCTGCGTCGGCTTTAGTTAGTTGAACCTCCT
>JBCBWU010000449.1:0-838 GCA_039816955.1 Bacteroidota bacterium | reverse complement strand
TCACCGACGGGAAAAGTGAACTCATCACGGGGGATGTGGTTTTGCTGCGTTGATCGTATGATAGTTCTCGGAGAACTACTACAAACTATCCTCCCGCTAAGCTACTGATGATCATAAAGAAGCCCACTCCAATAGCCCCGTAAAAAATAGTCCCACCGCTCGAAGCAGCTGTCAGGCCGATACCCACCAACATAAGGATGACACCAATGGCCATTCTGGCACCATTCACTCCCGAAGCCGAGTTCTTTTCGGCGGAATAAGCGGAATAGGACTGAGGTGCACTTTGTCTTGCTTGTCTTTGGGCTTCTCCCGGGATTGGAACATTCTTTTCTTTCATTACCGCCATAAGGGCACTCATTTTCACCAGGTCATTAATCATATTTTCCTTGGTATGATTCTGACGTATACGATGAAACTCTCTGGTCAAGTCTACCGATCCCAGGGTACGGTAGTGGGTTTCGAATTCAGCTTGTTGCGCGTTGTAATCAGCCATTTGTGTTCAATTATTTTGGAATAAATTTAGGATACGTAAAATACAACTTAGCAAGCTTACGTATCTAATTGAGATATTTTAAAATTGTATCGAAATTAAGGTATCCACCTGCACATAAAACTCAAGTCATGGTATTACGAATTTGGCACGGTTACACCACAAAAGCGAATGCGGATATTTACGAGCATATGCTGACCACCGAAATTTTCCCTGAAATAGGCGATAAAAAAATCAAGGGCCATAGTAAAAGTCAACTGCTGCGCCGCGAAATGGAGGATGAAGTGGAATTCACCACCATTATGTGGTTTGACAAACTCGAATCCATCAAAGACTTTGTCGGTGAGG
>JBCBWU010000448.1:0-868 GCA_039816955.1 Bacteroidota bacterium | reverse complement strand
CTTCTATCGAAGCTGCCAAGAAAATTGCCGATGCCTTTGAAGTCAGCCTTGATTTCCTCGTCGGAGAGGGGCAACATGCAAGCTTTGATAAAAAAACACTCAAACGATTAGAGCTTATTGAGAGCCTCGATGATAATACCAAAGATAAAATGTGGTTCTTCATTGATACCGTCCTCCGAGACGCTCAAGCTCGACAAGCATACGCTTCCTGATAAATTCCTACAAATCCATAAAACAAAGTAATGGAACAAAAGGAAGTAATTCTGCTCTTGAAAGCGCTAGCCGAAGGAATACATCCTGTCACTGGTCAGACCTTCCCCGAAGACAGTCCCTATCAAGATGTTTATATCGTTAGAGGATTATTTAATGCTATTCAAATCATTCAGCAAAAAACAGTATCACCCAATAGTGACGATCCCATAAAAAATGGTGTGCAACTCAATAAAGCTGGACAGCCTTGGTCGCCAAAAGAAGATCAAGAACTTAGAATAGCTTTTGAAAAAGGAAATACTATTGCTCAGTTGAGTCAAATTCATCAGAGATCAAAAGGAGCGATTAAGTCGCGATTAAATAGAATGGGATACTTAAAGTCCTGAGTAAGTCCCCAACCCTCACAAAACACAAGGCTAATAATCGCTACCCAGCAATATTCCACATCGTTCCATACTGTGGGTAGCTCCTCATCAGCCCTTTACCCGCTAGCACCAACAGTTGCGCCAGATGCTAAAAGTAAAGAAGAGCCCTAGCGATCCTGCCTTTACTTTTTACAGCTGGCTTA
The DNA here is from genome assembly GCA_039816955.1 of Bacteroidota bacterium. Lineage (GTDB taxonomy): Bacteria > Bacteroidota > Bacteroidia > Chitinophagales > Saprospiraceae > Lewinella. The sequence goes on along the minus strand of JBCBWU010000448.1, from coordinate 90 downwards.
GCCTCCCGATTCCCATCGGGAGCGATTGAATTCATTTCTAGTTCAAAATCAAATAATTTAAAAGGACATAATGGAGGGAGCAACTGAGCG
>JBCBWU010000447.1:0-869 GCA_039816955.1 Bacteroidota bacterium | reverse complement strand
CAACGAAACCGGTCAATTCCGGGTACGTACTTACGCGATTTATCGCGCCGAGGACGCTGAACAACCCGGCTTCGAGCCAAACCCAGATGATACCGGTCTAGTCCTCACCGATCAGGATGATCAGACTACCATAGTGTACGTTTACGCCTTTGACGAAGAAGGTAACTACGACTTCTGTGAGACTTATGTACTGGTGCAAGCGCACGAGAGCTGTAACAGTGAAACCGGCACCATTGCGGGTATCATCGCTACGGAAGATGATGAAGCAGTAGAAGGCGTAGAAGTGAATCTGAATGGTCTTGTGGATAACATGATGATGACCGGAAGTGATGGAACTTACTCTTTTGCTGGTTTACCATTGGGTGGTGACTACACAGTAACACCATACCTGAATGCGAACCCACTCAACGGTGTGACGACCTTTGACTTGATCAAGATATCACAACACGTATTGAATGTGAATCCACTGGATAGTCCGTACAAGATGATTGCTGCGGATGCGAATCGTTCGAATACGATTACCACCCTTGACTTGATCCAGATCCGTAAGTTGATCTTGAATATCACCACGGAGTTCCCGAACAATACCAGCTGGCGCTTTGTGGACCAAGATCATGACTGGACGGATGTGACCAACCCGTGGGTAGATGTGTTCCCAGAGCTGATCAGTGAGAATGACCTGGCGGGTGATCTATTGGATGCCGACTTTGTGGGTGTGAAGATTGGTGATGTGAACGGAAGTGCACAAGCCAATGCACTAGCTAGCGATGACCGTAACCTGGAAGGTATCTTCCATTTACAAGCCGAGGACATTGCCTTAAAAGCAGGCAATACCTACACGGTAGCGATCACCGGAGAAAACTTGAGTC
>JBCBWU010000446.1:0-923 GCA_039816955.1 Bacteroidota bacterium | reverse complement strand
TCATTGTGGTAGTAACAACGTCGAAACAGATCTCAAAGAGCACATCACCATCAGCCAAGGTTACACCACCGGCTAATGGATCGTTCCAGGTAGCGGTGACACTACCCAGTGGTAGTGGGCCAATGGGCATCGGTTGTCCAATAGAAGCAGTACCCCACCCCAATAGTGCAGGATTAAAGTTTTGGACACCCGTATAGGTCAAGGCAGCAGGATCGTAGTTGATACTGAACTGCATGCCCAGGATATTCTCGAAATCATTCACAGTCACTGGTAGACAAACATTGTCACCCGTCATGACCGTAGCATCACCCATGATCAGGGTGAAGCCGTCAAATGGGGTCTGTATCGTAACGGTACCCGGCTCCGTATTAGTCGTTACCGCACCGTTTGTGTCGGTCAAATTTGGTGAGCTAATACTTACATCGGAGGATGTCATACCGTTAGCATCGAAGCATAATTCAACGAGAACGCTTCCATCCGCGAGTGATATTCCCGTAGCATTCGACCAGGACACCATCAGTACGCCAGGACTTTGCAGCGTAATATTTGCTGCACCCCAGCCCGGCAAGGTAGCACTGAAATTTTGCGCACCAGTATAGCCGAGGATGCTACTGTCGTAGTTCACCGTAAATGACATGCTATTGATGTCGGTAAAGTTGGTAACCGTCAGCGGCAAACAGACATTATTACCCTGCATGGTTACTACATCAGCTAAGGTTAGCGACACAGGATCTGGCCCTACGGTTCCAACAGTAACTACACCGGGGTTGCTATTGAATGGTACCTCTTCCTCATCGATATTGATGATCTCAATTGGTGTAGGCGTACCTGTGAAGGTCACCGTGGTCATTGTGGTAGTAACAACGTCGAAACAGATCTCAAAGAGCACATCACCATCAGCCAAGGTTACACCACCGGCTAAT
>JBCBWU010000445.1:0-1006 GCA_039816955.1 Bacteroidota bacterium | reverse complement strand
GATGCCATCGTCACAAGTAGGACAGGCAGCACAATCTGGGCCACCACAGTCGACACCGGTTTCGTTACCGTTCTGGATGCCGTCATCACAAGTAGGACAAGCAGCACAATCTGGGCCACCGCAGTCTACACCAGTTTCGTTACCGTTCTGGATGCCGTCATCACAAGTAGGACAAGCTGGGCAGTCAGGACCGCCACAGTCTACGCCAGTTTCGTTGCCGTTTTGGATGCCGTCATCACAAGTGACACAAGCGGCACAATCAGGACCACCGCAATCTACGCCGGTCTCATTACCGTTTTGGATACCATCGTCACAGGTAGGACAAGCTGGGCAGTCAGGACCACCACAGTCGACGCCGGTCTCGTTGCCATTCTGGATACCGTCATCACAAGTGACACAAGCAGCACAATCTGGGCCACCGCAGTCAACGCCGGTCTCGTTGCCGTTCTGGATGCCATCATCACAAGTAGGACAAGCAGCACAGTCAGGACCACCGCAGTCTACACCAGTCTCGTTGCCGTTCTGGATACCGTCATTACAAGAATAACATGGGGCACAATCTGGACCACCACAGTCGACGCCAGTCTCGTTACCGTTCTGGATGCCGTCGTTACAACTTGTACAAGGGGCACAATCTGGGCCACCGCAATCAATGCCGGTCTCATTACCGTTCTGGATGCCATCATCACAGGTAGGACATGCAGCACAATCAGGACCACCACAGTCGACGCCAGTTTCATTACCGTTCTGGATGCCGTCGTCACAAGTAGGACAAGCAGCACAGTCAGGTCCACCGCAGTCAACGCCAGTTTCATTACCGTTCTGGATGCCGTCATCACAGGTTGCACATGGTGCACAATCAGGACCACCACAGTCTACACCTGTCTCGTTGCCGTTCTGAATACCATCATCACAGGTAGGTGCAGGCGCACCACCGCCAAAGACGATATAAGCCACCTGCTCGGTAGTATGGCTACGCTCAGTGTCGTTGGACTGATCTTCATCA
>JBCBWU010000444.1:0-1051 GCA_039816955.1 Bacteroidota bacterium | reverse complement strand
TTTTTCCGAGTCACCCGACTGGTGACGAAAAGTCCTAAGGCCTTTGGAGCAATGGTAGCATTAGGCTTGTGTTTGGTCATGGTAATACAGGCATTCTTTCACATTGGAATTAATGTGAATGTACTACCGGTCACAGGACTAACCCTCCCGCTGATAAGTATGGGAGGAACGTCATTATTGTTCACTTGTGTCTCCTTCGGAATCATTCTGAGTGTGAGCAAATTCATTGAATCCGTAGCGGAATGAGTGAGCAGCAACTAAATATCATCTTCAGCGGTGGTGGTACCGGCGGGCATATTTTCCCCGCAGTAGCTATTGCCGATCAGGTGAAGGCTCTGCGGCCAAATACGAAGATCAGCTTCGTGGGTGCGCAAGGACGAATGGAGATGGAGCGGGTCCCGAAAGCGGGTTACCCAATCGAAGGGCTTTGGATCAGTGGTCTGCAGCGCAAGCTGAGTCTGGACAATCTGATGTTTCCCTTCAAGCTCTTGAGTAGCCTTTGGAAAGCAGATCAGATTTTGCGTCGCGAACGCCCGGATGTAGTAGTCGGTACTGGCGGTTACGCCAGCGGCCCCTTACTGCGCCGAGCAGCAGCCCGCAATATCCCGACGCTGATTCAGGAACAAAACGCCTACGCTGGCTTGACCAATAAATGGTTGGCGGGTGCGGTAGACCGTATATGTGTGGCTTATCCAGGAATGGAAAAGTACTTCCCCGCTGCCAAATTGATGGAAGTAGGGAATCCGGTAAGAGAAGACTTGCTGGCTACACAAGGTGATCGGGCAGCCGCCTGCGCACATTATGGCTTTGATCCTAACCGGCCACTCGTTATGATCACTGGTGGGTCATTGGGTGCACGCACTTTGAACCAAGCCTTAGCAGCAGCGACGGAGATTCTGAAAGCTCAGCCTGAGGTGCAGGTGCTCTGGCAATGTGGTAAGCTCTACATCGAGCAGTTCAAGGATAGCGCTACGGCGCAATTGGAGCAGGTGAAAATCATGCCCTTCCTGGATCGTATGGATCTGGCTTATGCCGCTGCCGATTTAGTAAT
>JBCBWU010000443.1:0-1116 GCA_039816955.1 Bacteroidota bacterium | reverse complement strand
TGCACTCGGAAAGCCTCTTCGCCAGAACCCACAATGGCTCAGGCTCATCAACACCACAAAAGTTTAAATCAGTTCATAGAAAAAGCAACAATAGAGTAGGGGAGCATGCCTGAAAATATCGACTTTCGTCTTAGGTTGCCTTTTGGCTGTCGGTATCTTTGAAATCCATCTTATGCTACGGAAACTGCTAAATGGAATATTGTACTGTTGCTTTCTCGCATTCGCTACTATATTACTGCTAGAGGTATGTTATCGCTGGTATATAGTGGACTTCTACGGTGCGAATTTGAGAAGACTGAATAAAGAGGAATTGACGTCCAAAAGCGATTTGCCAAGTATTCTGGTTATTGGTGATTCTTTTAGTGCCGATCAGCATGGCTACGTTCGCACATTGCGTGATAGTATTACTAGCCATCGTGTAATCAACGCAGCAGTCCCAGGTACAGGAGTTCGGCAACATCGTCGCTTTTTTAAACGCCGAATCAAAGAATTCCAACCTGATCTACTGATTTATCAACTCTACGTAGGAAATGACTTACTGGATTATCGACATCCTACTGGGAGTTCCAACCTAAGTTGGCAACGTAAAATCTATTGGTGGCTAGCAGATCGACTCTTAGTGTTGGGTTATATCAATGCACAACTGCCTGCATTGCGGCACCAATTTACTTCCTATGAGGAGGTTACACCAGACGCTAAGGGAGTGGAAAAATTTTCGGTGTCAAACTACAATTCCAGAACCAAGCTGCTCTTACGCGCAGAGCCAACTCTTCTTGAACATAGTATTCTTTTAAAAGATGAAAGAGCGGCTGATATGCATGGATTGAGCCAAGAGTTGGAACAGATGTTAGTAGAGGTGCCGGAATCTACTCAAGTCCGTTTGTTGATCATGCCTCACTGTATTCAACTAGGATCACCGTATCTGCAAAGGATGCTTGAACTTGGGGCTGAAATTGACACTCCAGATGAAGTGATTACTGATAAATTTCTCTTTTTCAAGTTTCTACAAAAGTCGCTATCGAGTGAACGAATTCAAGTTTATTCTGCCCTGCCGTGGTTAGTTGCTGCGGATAGCACCGCAATGCTTTATTACGCTAATGATCCACATCTGTCGCC
>JBCBWU010000442.1:0-1157 GCA_039816955.1 Bacteroidota bacterium | reverse complement strand
CTAAGGTGCTGAGGAGGTAACGACTTGGTACTGAGCGTTAGGGAAAAGGTCTGGCGAGACAGATCATGTGAGTGTACAGAAGACGAATGTAAATGAACCTCTGATGAAGTGTCAAGACAACACAAATCCCGTCCAAACTGCCGGTTTGTTGCTGCCGGAGGATTTAAGAGTTGCGGCGACCTGTATGTTAGCGCTCGGCGGGTGGCATAAAGGAGGCGTGAACTGTACACAGGCTTGTTTATGGAACAGAGGAAGCCACCTTTAGGATGTCAAGTGGAAAGCACAAGTCGGCGGACGACCGGCAAGGCGAATACGCGAAGCTCAAAGGTGGTGGCGGACTTGCTCGTAGTAGTGTTGAAGACTCTGTAATGGAGTTGGAGCGAAGGGGCAAGCATGTACGTTCCGGACCAAGTTCGACAACTTCTGGTGGCGGTACACCTGGGAGGAAGACCGATTGGTACGAGAACAGAGGATTACCGATTACATTAAAACACTTTTTAGATGCTTATTTGAAGGTAAAGCGCAACCGGGGTAGTCATGGAGTGGACCGACAGAGTCTCATGGACTTTGAAAGCCATTTGGTGAGAAACCTATATCGGTTGTGGAATCGCGTGAGTTCCGGCAGTTATTTTCCTCCTGCGGTTAGAGAAAAGAGTATTCCCAAAGCGGACGGCAAAGTCCGCAATGTATCACACGAGAAGTTAGGCCTGGCCTTAGACCGACACGTAAGTGAGCCCTGGATCAGAACACTGATCTATAGATGGCTGACGGCTCCGATACAGAACGAAGATGGTCAACTACGTTACCGGCAGGGTAGGGGAACTCCGCAAGGCGGGGTCATCAGTCCATTACTGGCCAATCTGTATCTGCACTATGCACTGGACAGCTGGCTAGAGGCGGAACACCCACAAATCAAGTTTGTCCGTTACGCCGATGATGTAATAGTTCACTGTCACAGCTATGACGAAGCCATACATCTCAGAAATGAGATTGCGCTGCGTCTTCGTGCGTGCGAACTAGAGCTGAATCTGGACAAGACTCAGGTTGTATTTTGTAAGCGAACAAATCGTCGCTACAAATACAGGTTAAACGCATCAAAATCACCTCTGCCCATGAGAGCAGTATTCTGTAACTTTAAGGTAGTATTCCAAATATGG
>JBCBWU010000441.1:0-1172 GCA_039816955.1 Bacteroidota bacterium | reverse complement strand
ATTGGGAATTTGTTGTTTGATATTGTCCTGTCAAAGCTCATACGATAAACAGGAGACTTTAAGTACTGCTGAAGTAGAGTTGGAAGACCAAAATGGTTGGCTGTTGACGGTAGCAGAGGATGGATCCGGTAGTTTGTCCTGTGCTTCTTTGCGGCATCAGGTCGTTCGTTGGCCGGCGGGCACTTTCCCCTTTGAGAAATTGCGGCTTTTACCACCCTTTGAACCCCGCATCCAGGATGATTATCCCTTTCGATGGACGTATCGCCAAACCCTACAAGCGGAGCTGCGGCAGTATAGCTTGCCCGATACTTCCTGGGCGGCCCGCTGGTTTGTTTTGGCTCACGATGCGCTGATGCACCAACAAGGCCACTCTTTTGCACGCCAACAATTGAAGCGGCAATGGCGCGTAGACCCGCCGGTGGGCGTGGAGGAGGAGATAAGAAGTAAGAGGTTAGAAATAGGAAATTAGAAATGTTAGGTCGGAAGTCGGAGGTCAGAATTGAAAAATTGGAGGTGAGATATGACAAACCTCAAAGACGTAGCGACGCGATTCATCGCGTCGGAAAAGAAAACGCCTACAACCCTAAAGAATCTGGTAGTTTATGACGAGCGGGAAGTTATCTCATTGAGATGCTTCCTGCTGTTTTTTAGCGACCGAGACGAGAGAGTCCCGCTTTAGCCTGTTGGTGCAAACCCGTACGGTAATCATCTGGGCGGAGGCGAAGGCAGGTTTGGAAATATTGGATGGCGCTAGCTGTATTCCCTCTTTTTTCTTGGATGAGTCCCGCCTGTAAAGCGGCATTACAGGCAAAGAAGGCCTCATGGTCACGACCCAGTTCAATAGTGCGATCGTATTGCGCTAGTGCATCGTCGTAGGCTTCTTGTCCATGCAGGACCCGCCCTTTACGGTAAATGTATTCCAGGCGGTGTTCGAAGCGGGAGAAATTATCCTCACTGGAGGTGCGTAACTTAGCCAATGCCCGATCATAGTAGCCGCCATCATAAAGTAAGCGAGCTTGTAAGAGCAACACCCGCGGGATATCCTTTTCCTCCGCTTCGCGTTGTGCGTTGCGGTCACCACCAGCGGCATCGGTACCACGCTGGAGTAATAGTTCCATATAGTCTTGATAAGCTTGTGGGCGGCCATCCAGTAGTTCGGCCCAGGCCAGTTT
>JBCBWU010000440.1:0-1230 GCA_039816955.1 Bacteroidota bacterium | reverse complement strand
CAAACCACTTCACGCGAGTATATACTCGTAGCGAAGATGGTTTGGATTCCCAAACCACTTCGGCTTCGGTATAGCTTTGCGTAAACTGGCTAAATGGGATCCTACTGATCGCTACTCTGCTTTCCTGCGCCGGTAAAAGGCTAAAATGGGAGGCACATGTAGGGCTTTGCACTTCCACACCCGTTAGTTCAAAACCACCAAGACACCGGAGAACACCTAAGGTGAGAAGGGTATTGTGAACACTCCAATATCTATTGGCAATTAGCTAGTATTCGGAATAGTTGACCTTTTGAACCATGTAAGTCATAGAAGGGCATTTAAGAAGTCAACTCTGTACTTCCTTTTTTATATATCTCCACCCCATTTTTACATGGCATCGTTACCGATTAAGCGACATTTTTGTGTCAACGCTTAATGACCTCTGAGCAACTTTAGGACTGCCTTATGCCCGGTAATCAGCCTTGGACTAAACAAGCAGCAGTCCTGATGGTGTCCATAGAACGCCAGACCTTTGTCAAGAACGGCAAGCCTAATCCGTGGTCTACCCATGATGTGGGTATGGCCAATGCGCAACTCATGTTACAAGCTGCACACCGTGATATCTACGGCCATATGATGGCGGGTTTCGATGCCACAAAGACCCCTGAAACACTAGGGCTTTCGGAAGCGCAACGTCCGGTTTGTATGATAACCTTGGGCTACCTAGGCAAAGCAGAACAATTGGAAGAACCTGACAAGCAGCGCGAGCTAACCACTCGTAGTCGCCTTTCTATCAATGAATTTACACGAAAGCTATGAATGGAGTAAAAATCTTGGTCCACGGTACGCATCCAGAGATTCTGGAGACCGTACTGCGGCTGATCAATAAGAATGAAGGTTGGACTGGTGAAGGCCATACCGAGGAAGAAAAAATCATTGAACTTTTTATGCAAAAGCGATATGATCTGGTCTTGCTCGGCGGCGGATTAAGCGAAACTTCGGAAAAGAAAATCAAAGCCCTTTTCGCACACCATAGCCCAGATACACCTATCATTCAGCACTACGGAGGTGGTAGCGGATTGCTCAAAAGCGAAATCGAAGGTGCCCTAACTAAATTGCGTCAGGAGCAAGTTCAGGTACAGGACAATCCTTTTGGGTAAATTTGCACGAACCTCCAACTAATATGGATTACACCAAACGAGCACAGCAGCGCATTGAAAACCGGAAGCCTAATACGGACTTCAACCTGCT
>JBCBWU010000043.1:40914-41178 GCA_039816955.1 Bacteroidota bacterium | reverse complement strand
GAATGTGTTAACTGTACCGCTTGTATGGACGCTTGTGATGAGGTAATGGAGAAAATTGGACGTGAACCTCGTCTCATTCGCTACGATAGTAATAATGGTATTCTTAAGCAAGAACGGCGCATTTTTACGCCGCGTGCTATCGCTTATTCAGCAGCGCTGATCGTACTGCTTGTGGTTAATGTAGTACTGTTCTCTGGACGCAGTAATGTAGAAGCCATCATTCTACGTACACCCGGTAAACTCTATTACGAGCTAGAGGATGAT
>JBCBWU010000043.1:0-40904 GCA_039816955.1 Bacteroidota bacterium | reverse complement strand
GGCTTCTACATTAAGACCGAGGGCGAATATCTACCAGAGTTTCGTTTCCCGGACTATCCCGAAGCCGAACTACAATTCGTAGGTGATGCACCAACATTGGCACCAGATGTAATGACGGAAGGCGCTTTCTTTATTGTGTTACCAGAGGATTTGGTGACCGAAAGCAAGCAAGAAATAAGGATCGAGATTTGGCAGGGCGAAGAGTTACTGGAAAGCACCAGTACCAATTTCCTTGGACCGATCCGGTAATGGTAAAAACTAACAATCATGAAAGCACTAACATTTAACTGGGGACACGGCATATTCCTATTCTATGTCATCTTCGCTAGCGTTCTTTTTTACGCCGTTTACCGCTCTACACAACACGATAACAGTTTAGTCGTAGAGAATTACTACGAGTATGACCTGGCTTATCAAGGACAATATGATCGCTTGCAGAACTCAGCGAACTTATCTGAGCCACTTCTTATGCAGTGGACCAGTTCGAGCAAGCAATTTCAACTCCAATTTCCCGCGGAGATTAGCAGTGATATTTCTGGTGAAATACAATTCTACCGCCCGGATAACAAGTCACTCGATTGGGCAATTCCCTTGGTAGTGAACGAAACCAACCAAATGCCAATCGATCTCAGTAAGACCCCGGCGGGGCGCTGGACCGTCAAGGTATATTGGGAAGCTGCGGAGAAACCGTATTTCGCTGAGCGCATACTAGACATACGATAAGCCATTAATTATGCTCTATACTGCCTTCACTTTCGGACTTTTAGGAAGTTTACACTGCGTAGGCATGTGTGGCCCCTTGGCTTTGGCGATGCCCTTTGGGCAGCGCGATCGCTTGCTCCGGGTATTGGTATACAATGCTGGCCGTATTCTAACTTATGCCACCTTAGGTGCACTGCTGGGTTTGTTAGGACAAGGTATTTTCCTGGTAGGATTACAATCCTGGCTCACTTTAGCTTTAGGCATTTTATTGATCGTCGTCGGTTTATTCTCCGTCCAATTGGAGTTCAACATTTGGACACTGCCCGTACTCTCCAGCTGGCACCTTAAGGTGAAAGCTGCCTTTGGTCGTTTGATGGGAAAGAGTACCTACGGCTCTTTATTTAGCGTAGGCTTACTCAATGGTTTATTACCCTGTGGCTTAGTTTACCTCGCGTTAGCTGGTGCGTTAACCACCGCTAACTGGCAGTCTGGAATAAGTTACATGATTGTCTTCGGACTTGGAACCTTGCCCTTACTGCTGGCGGTAGCCATGCTGGGCCAGCTGAGTGGGCGCAAAATCCAAACCTATTTACGCAAAGCCTATCCGGTAGTGCTGACCCTAATGGGCGGCTTCCTCATCTGGCGGGCCTTACAATTTCAGTTGCCAGCAGATTTCAGTCTGTGGGAGGCGATGAATAATGCCCCCATGTGCCATTAATTGCTAAGTATTAAGTGCCTTTCTTTCAGCTTAGTATGACGCTTGAAGCATAAATTAGCGAAATGTCTTGCATTCAAGCAGCACAGTTTAACACTCTTTTTGTACTTTTGCACCGCTCTGCCCGGATGGTGGAATTGGTAGACACGCAGGACTTAAAATCCTGTGACCATTGCGGTCGTGCGGGTTCAAGCCCCGCTCCGGGTACTCCACTAAAAAGCGGCTGTTGGAAATCATTCCAGCAGCCGCTTCCTGTTTGATACTCTGCCTAGGCTTGTTTGCTATTCTGGTTCTTTCTCTTTTAGCTCCTCGGCAAATACAAAAAACGAATCAATAAAACGATCCGTTGAGTGATTGATGCCGTAGGCCCGCTGGGTAACTGTTTGTACGGTATAAAACCGATTCCCGGCTATCACTGCCTTAGTACGTATGCTACCGCGCCCATTGAGGCAATCAATGCGCCAATAACGGTAGGGGAAAGCCTCCTGAAAGCCGTCCTGCGAGAACATCACCTCTCCACGTACGGATTCCGCAGCAGCCGCCTGCGTTTCATCGAGTAGGGCACCGATGAGCTCCACGCTGTCCTGATGGAGTGCACCGTCGGGATAATCAACGTAGCTAATCATGTATACCTCATTTTCAGCCTTATCGCTGTTGGGGGCGTAGTAGAGGGTATGATAGACCAGTTCACCCACTGGGGTGTCTAGCGTATCTTTCTTTTCCCACAAACTGGAAGGGCTAATTACGCGAAAGCGGCCTTCATAGCTGCGGATTTCCTCCCATTTCGCCTCCGTGATCTCCCAGCTTTTCCTGGGGTCTAGTGGTTCTTCCTCCTGCGCATAGCTGGCAGTCCACAGGCTGAGTGAGAAAATAGTGAGGAAAAGCAATCGAAAAAAATGCATACGAAAGTGAGCTTGTTGATAGCAATACGACATAGTAACGTCTCTTAAGACGAATTATCATGAAATAGACACCTTTTTTATCAGCGGTGGTTGTATTTATCGAAAAATCTACTACCTTAGTTTTAAAATTAAACTAAGTGTAATGATCCCAGGTTCTCACTTATCGAAAGTTTACCGGGCAGGGTGGGGGAACCTCACCGATTTGTACCAGTTGACGATGGCTTATGGCTATTGGCAGCAAAAGATACACGAGCGCAAAGCGGTATTCCATCTGTTTTTCCGACGCCACCCCTTTAAAGGCACCTTCACAGTGGCCGCAGGTCTGGCCCTAGTAGCCGATTACTTGAAGGGGTTACGATTTTCCGTGGAAGAAATTCAATACCTGGGAAGCTTAAAAGGAGCAGATGGCAAAGCGCTTTTCCCCGAAACTTTCTTACACTATTTGCAGCGCTTAGTATTTACCGGAGATATCTATGCCGTGCCCGAAGGTGCAGTCATGTATCCAAATGAGCCAATGATTCGGGTGGAGGCTCCGCTGCTTCAAGCTCAGTTAATTGAAACTGCTCTGCTGACTTTAGTCAACTTCTCTAGTTTGATTGCCACTAAGGCTGCTCGCATTCGACGGGTAGCTGGCGACGATGTAATTATGGAGTTTGGTTTGCGCCGGGCACAAGGTATTGATGGCGGTCTTACAGCTAGCCGATCGGCCTATTTGGGGGGCTGTGACGCCACTAGCAATGTATGGGCGGGCCAGTACTTAGGCATTCCCGTTAAGGGCACTCATGCGCACAGCTGGATTATGGTAATGGAAGATGAGCTAGCTGCTTTTGAGGCTTACGCCGAAGCACTACCAAACAACTGCATCTTCTTAGTGGATACCTATGATACGCTGGAAGGAGTCCGTAACGCTGTGAGAGTTGGTGATAAACTGAAGGAGCAAGGACATAAACTATTGGGTATCCGCCTGGATAGTGGGGATCTCACTGCACTTAGTAAGGAAGCTCGGAAAATTTTAGATGAAGGCGGCTTTCCCGATGCAGTCATTGTCGCCAGCAATGATTTGGATGAGCAGACCATTACTCGTATTAAACAAGAAGGTGGAAAGATCACAACTTGGGGAGTCGGAACGCGGCTAGCAACTGCCTTCGAACAGCCAGCCCTCGGTGGTGTTTATAAACTAGCTGCTTTTGAGAATGAACTGGGATTGCTAGAGCCCCGCATTAAACTGAGCGAGCAAGAAATCAAGACATCCAACCCTGGTCGGCAGCAAGTGCGCCGTTTCTACCAAAGCGATGGGGCCCCAATTGGCGATATGATTTACTTGATCGATGCCGCCCCAACGGACAAGCAACTCATTGAACCCTATCATTTGGCTGGTCGTTCAGATCTGTCGAAGGCCGACCACTACGCCGACTTACTGGTTCCCATTTTTGAAGATGGTAAATTGGTCTACGATTTCCCAACGCTTAAGGAAAGTCGTGATTACTGCACGGAGCAAATTGCCCAGTTTGAGCGTCGACCTGAGAAGGCTTATCTTTACGGGCTGGAGCCTCGTTTAGCAGAGTTGAAATCTCAATTAGCTAACAAGCATCAATAAAGCCTCCTGCTGTACTATGCCGTATACTTACGAATATCCCCGTCCCTCTGTCACCGTCGACTGCATCATCTTTGGCTTGGATGATTCGCAGCAGCTAAAAGTACTTCTCATCCAACGTGATCGGGATCCCTTTGCCGGAAAATGGGCTTTACCCGGCGGGTTTGTAGAGATGGACGAATCACTGGAAGATGCTGCCCGTCGAGAGCTACAGGAAGAAACAAGTGTGGAGAATGTCTTCATGGAACAACTTTACACCTTTGGCACGCTGGGGCGCGATCCGCGCGGACGGGTCATTAGTGTAGCCTATTTTGCCTTGGTTAACCTCAGTGCGCACACCGTTAAGGCAGAAACTGATGCGCGGGATGCACGTTGGTTTGCCATCGATAAAGTGCCAGCGCTAGCTTTTGATCACGCTGAAATTCTCGACGCTGCCCTTGCCCGACTTCGGGCCAAGGTACGTTACCAGCCTATTGGCTTTGAATTATTACCGGAGCATTTTACGCTTTCACAGCTACAGCAGCTCTACGAAACCGTGCTTGGAGTACCTAATTTAAATAAGCGGAATTTCCGGACACGCATTCTCAAAATGGGCGTCTTACAAGAAGTTGGGCGTCAACAAAATGTAGCCCACCGACCAGCTATGCTTTACGCTTTTGACAAGGCCAAATACGAAGAACTTCTGCAAAACCGAGAACCCGATCTGCTTAAGCGGGGAGTTGATTTTGAGATCTAATTCATCACCAACCCGATCCCCGTCACGTACTTACTGTTCTTCGTCAATCGGAAAGGTAGGTGTGAAAAGATGGCCTTGGATTCACCATCGTATTCCTGCTCGTACTTGAGTTCCAACACCACCGCCTGATCGGGTAGGTAGTGCAGGTGAGGTGGCGGTGCCGACCAGCTGAAAGGAGCAAAGCGCATATTCCAATCCAGGGTAATTCGAAATTTACCGTTTGCGGTACCCCAATAAGTCCGCTCGTAACTATTGACCAGTACGGGACGTAACGGTAAATAACGCATGGCTGGAATCTGCTCAAAATGCGCAGGGAGATCAGTCCACAGCGTATCACCTAGCGCTTGACTTTCCTTGCTACCCAATTCGTTGTCCTTGATCTTTACCTCAAAGACTGTCTTCGGTAGTTGTGGTGTAGTTTCCCCGTACCATCTCATCCGGTGCTTACGGCGCTGAGGGGTACCCGAAACGTTTTGGTAGAACTCATCAAGGGCCGGCGTGTCAAAATAGATATTATTGACTTGTCGTTGGGGAAACAATGGACGAAAGCCTGCGGGATGTGTCCGCAGGACTTGCTCAATCCAGGGGATCGGTATGCTCTCTATTCTGTATTTCCGTTCGTAGCGCAAAGACTAGAGTTGCTCGTGCCCAACAATCTCCAGACCGTAACCATCCAATGCTACGCGGCGACGAGGATTATTACTTAGCAATATGATGTTCCCTAGACCGAGATCACGCAGAATTTGCGCGCCTACGCCAAAGTCTCGTTGTTCCATTCCCGTGGTTAGGTTCTCACCTTCCGTTTCGCCTTGCTGGCGCTTGAGGTGAGCCAGGATGTCGTCGTGCTTCTCACCGTGGCGCATATACAAAACTACGCCATCTCCTTTTTCGGCTACTTTTTCCAAGGCCTTTTCTAAGGCAATGTGGCCATCGCCAGTCAGCAAGTTGATTAAGGCTGCACTTTCCATGCCGGAATGGACACGAACCAGTACTTCATCCTCACGGGTCCAGGTTCCACCCTTGATGAATGCCAAGTGCAGATCATCTGTAGTCAGCTGGCGATACGCGATCACGGTATACTTGCCAAAACGGGTATCCATCTCCGTGGTATACTCCCGGCGGATGAGTCGTTCGTTCTTTAGTCGGTAGGCAACCAGGTCCTTGATGGCAATAATCTTCAGGCTGAAACGCTCGGCTATTTCCATCAGCTGGGGCAAGCGAGCCATGCTACCATCAGGGTTCAGGATTTCTACCAGTACTCCAACCGGAGCAAAACCGGCCATCTTGGCCAAATCAATAGCTGCTTCGGTATGCCCAGTACGGCGTAGTACACCACCGGTTTTGGCACGTAGTGGGAAGATGTGCCCAGGACGTGCAAAGTCGGAAGGCTTAATACTAGGATCAATCATTGCTCTAATCCCGGTCGAACGGTCGTAAGCACTGATCCCCGTTGTACAGCCCCGTCCAATTAGGTCAATGGAAACGGTAAACGCTGTTTCGTGCAAGGCCGTGTTGGAATTGACCATCATTGGCAACTCCAAATCGTCAGCTCGCTTTTCTTCAATGGGCGTACAGATTAATCCGCGACCGTGGGTGGCCATGAAGTTGATGATTTCCGGAGTGATACTTTCAGCGGCACAAATAAAATCGCCTTCGTTTTCGCGGTCTTCATCATCAACTACGATAATAACCTCACCATTGCGAATGGCTTCAATTGCGGATTGAATAGAGTCCAGTTGGAACTCTTTATTGTCGTTTGGGTGGTTGCCAGACATTAGATTTGATACCTTTAACATAACGGATATAGCCAACCAGGAGGGCCAAGTTCATCATTAAGAAATAACGGATATTCCGGAGCATTGCCCCATTTAATTGCCACCGTTGTAGCAGCTCATCAAGTAGGGGAATGCCAAAGTATAATCCGCATAACATGGCAAACAAGCTGGCGTAGAAAAGGTTGCTACTCAGCAAAGCTGCACATAACAGCAGCAAAATTAACCATATTGGGCCGAGCCAACGCAAAATCTTATGGGAAAAGAATGGGAAGTTGGGCAAGCCCATTGGTGGTAACCATAAATCGGGAAAGCGCAACATGTTTTGGAGATTACCCGCTGAAATTCGTGCCTTACGGCGAAACTCCTCTTGTAGTTCGTGCCCTACCGGTTCATAACACAAGGCCTTACTTTCTTTAATCGCCAATCCTCCCCGTCGAAAAGCTTCTAAAGTGATGAAGAAATCGTCTACCAAAAAGTTATCCGGTACCGGTACAAAAAAGTCGGATCGTAGGGCATAACAACCACCAAAGGGGCCAATCATTTTCTTCCACAGCACACTCTCGTAATACTTCAGCCGTCCTTCCCAGGAGATGTAGCGATTTTCGGACTCGGAAATATCCTCTGCTGTCATGCCGGTATGAATCATCTGCGCGTCGACAATGGCCAGGTTTGGATGTTTGAAGTGTTTGACCAATTCGTAGACCACCGTAGGGCTCAGCATTACACTAGCGTCGGTGATGATAAAGATGTGTTTTTCGTTGAGAGGATGTTGCTCGGCCGCTTGTTGCGCTAGCTGATTAATGACGCCTGGTTTTCCCTGCCGTTCCCGGAAAGGCGTGAAATGGAGTTGGAAGCGCGGCTGCTCAAAGGCTTCGATAAGCTCATTGGTCTGATCAGAAGAGTTATCTGAGCCAATGAAAAAACGCAGTTTATCGCTAGGATAGTCTTGTTGATTTAGGCTTTCGAGCTTCTCTTGGATAACTCGTTCTTCATTGTGCACTGCCATAAGTACCGACACTTGTGGCAATGCGGCTTGATCCGTAAACTGCTCGGTAGAGAGGGTCTTGCCGCGACTTAAGAATTGCAGCAATAGCGGATAAAGCAGGTAGGAGTACACCAGAGCAAAGGCACTCAACCAAAATACCAACTGAAGGAGAACAGACCACATGTGCACTACTTAGACCGACTCGGCAAATTGGCTACTGTACGCTTGCATGACGCGCTTGGCGATATTCACGCTGGCGTATTGCTCAAACACGAAGTTTTGTGCTTGTTGAGCCATTTGATTAAGCTGTTCGTTGGAACGCAGCGTGTAAGCCACTGCATCGACGTATTGATCAACAGTATTAGCAACCATTACATCTTTTTTGTGCGTAGCACTAATGCCCTCGAGTCCTATGCTAGTAGAGAGGACTACTTTGCCGAGGGCCATGCCCTCTAAGATCTTGGCCCTCATGCCACTACCAGATAATAAAGGAACCACCATCATACAATGTTGATCAATGAAGGGGGCAGACTCTGGTACTTCCCCGTGTACAAACACATTGGGCCGTTTGAGCTGCATGAGTGACGTTGGCGTATTACGCCCCGCAATGTGGAATTCTAATTCAGGAAAACGCTGATGGATCGTCGGCCAAACCTTTTGGATGAACCAATGCAGACCTTCAATATTGGGCATCCAATCTAAACTACCGATAAATGAGATACTGGGCTTAGCAGTAGTGAGTGGGCGTGCTTCCGGAAACTCCTGCGCTCGAATGCCAATTGGTGTCACAATCGCAGGGTTCTCATAGCCTAACTTGCGGAAGTAACGCAGATCTCGTTCGGTAATGGGCAGTAGCATGTCATATTGCTCCAGCGAACGTACCTCGTATTGTTTTAACTTCCCCGTCAGGTGTTTAAGGTACCACCGCTTCACCACATTGCCGGTGTGGCTACTAATGCGTTCCCAAATTTCGTGCTCCACATTGTGTGCGCGCATACTGATTCGGGCCTGCGAGTAGCGCCTGATCGTATCAACATAAGGTGCCAGATAGAGTGTCTCTAGCTGGACTACATCGTATTGCACATCTTGCAACATTTCTCTTAGTGCCTGTTCGTAGGCGGGTGAAACGAAGCGTGCAATATGGTAAGAGTCATTGGAAAAAAGATTCAGAAAGGCAGCACTGGGTTTGATACGATTATCAATGGGAACTGTCCGGATACGAGCAAAGTGAGCGGCTTGCGGTGGCAATTCCGCTTTTTGGTAGAAGTGCTTTCTGGTATTCATGGCCAGTAAGCTGACTTCACATCCCAATTGACTAAGCGCCAGGCTCAAGGTGTGCACCGCAATTGATTCCCCGTCTTTGAGTGGGTACGGGAATTTCTTGCAGAGTAGTAGAATCTTCATGCGTTGGCTTTAAGATAGTTGTGCGTTGCGATGCTGGCGGGGACTTGAGCGGAGTACCCGCCAGCATTCTTACTACTAGTCAATGGGATTAAACTACGAGTGTGAACCTAATTATCTTTTGGCTCCCAACGATTATTAGAACGATCGGTATCCAGCATTCGGCCACTTGCATCAATCTCAATGGCGGTAATGCGCTTGAGGGCAACTGGAAGTTCCACTTCGTAGGTCGGGTTGGTCCAGGGCCAGTCGGCAGCGGCTTCAAAAGTCATGACACCATCATTCGTCTTAGCACCACGCATGATCCGCAGTGGAATGGTGTAGCGCTCCTGATCACCGTTCTTCATCGTTATGGTAATATCCAAAGGCATGGGCATTGTGCCTTCGTTGACCAGGGAGATTTTTGTAGCCTTCCGCTTTCCGGGGCTTACCTCGGCGATTCCGTAGTCGGGAAGTTTAGTAGTGTAGACAAAGTATTCCTTAAACCAGTCCAACTCCAGGCCAGATTCTTTCTCCATAATTCGGATCACATCGTTCGGCGTTGGATGCTTGAATTTCCAATCGTTGTAATAGCGCAAGAGGGCCCGATCAAAATCATCCTTAC
Organism: Bacteroidota bacterium; assembly: GCA_039816955.1. GTDB lineage: Bacteria > Bacteroidota > Bacteroidia > Chitinophagales > Saprospiraceae > Lewinella. The sequence continues at coordinate 31,490 of JBCBWU010000043.1, read as the reverse complement.
CTAGGATATATTGCAGCTGGTACAAAAAAACGGCACCCTTTACGTAAGAACCGACACCATAGGCAGCATTGGTTGTGAAGTGATCTGAATGAATGGATAGTGGCTCTTCTAGACCAGACTGGACAAAATTCAAAAAACCAGATACATCACCCAAATGGGGATCAGCTACTGGATCACCGGGAATAAGCCCCTCCTGGCGCAAGAAGTTCATTACTTCATCCGAGGCGTAGCTGGTAAAGCCCTCGTCCATCCATGCGTATAAGCTTTCGTTGGTGGCTAAGACCATTTGGTACCAAGAGTGCATGAGCTCGTGTACCGATACACCTACCAAACTCGATAGTGAACGTTCGCCCGTGATAAGGGTGCCCATTGGGTATTCCATTCCGCCGTCACCTCCTTGCACAAAAGCGTATTTCTTATACGGGTACTGTCCAAAATGCTCGTTGATATAATCGAAAGCACGATCCATAATAGCTGGGAGTGCTTCCCAGTTCTCAGTGGTGGCGTCTCCTTCCTGGTAGAAGAACTGTAGCTCAGTACCATCAGCCCGCGTGCGGGTGGTCATCTTGTAGTCTGGATCAGCGGCCCACATGAAATCGTGAACCTGTGGAGCGAAGAAGCGGAAAGTGCGGGTATTGCCAGTAGCTGTACCGGGCTTGCCGTCGTTATAAGTATCGCCAATTTCGCCTTCGTTTTGTAGGTAGCCTGAGCCGCCCACTAAGTAATCCTTGTCAATAGTGATGGCCACGTTAAAGTCACCCCAAATGCCGTGAAACTCTCGGCCAATGTAAGGGTTAGCGTGCCAGCCCTGATAATCGTACTCGGCCAATTTTGGATACCATTGACACATGCTGTAAGAAATCCCTTCACGGTTATCACGCCCCGACCGACGAATTTGCACCGGTACCTGTGCATTGAACTTCATGTTCAACTCGGTGGTAGTGCCGGGTAGAATTGGTTCTGCCAGCTCAACCTCCAAAATAGTCCCGACTATCTCGTAGGTAGTCGCCTCACCATCTTGTGTAAGGGCATCAATTTTTTGGTAGCCAATTTCATTTGGCTTTAAGTTTTTGATGCGGTCTGCCACCCGGGGATCAGCGTCACGTATTGTCAGTGAGCGCGTATCCATCATACTTCCCGGTTGGAAAGCGTTGAAGTAGAGGTGGTAAAAAACCCGATGAAGTGTATCAGGGGAATTGTTTGTGTACCGAATGCTTTGATCGCCAGTAAAACGATGGGACTTGACATCGAAGTCAATATTCATGTTGTACTCCACTGCTTGCTGCCAATAAGTAGATTGGGCAAAAGAGATTTGTATCGCAAACAATAGAAGCACACCGGGTAAGAGTAGTTGTTTAAGACCCATATAATAGTGTGTTGCGTATATAAGTTAACGTTTAAAATTCCGTTTTAATACGTCAGATCCCTCTAGAGGGAGACAGAATTTGGGACTAGAATATTTCCTCTACTAAAGCAGCTGCCTTATCTAGTTGATTCTCTGTCATTTCTGTCGAAATCTGACCTTGTGGTAGGTTAAAGGTGCTATTCAACAATTCAGCCATTTCCCCGAAAATATTTACCGGATACTCTAGCTGAGACTCCGCATACATACTTTGGTTTTCCTGTATCGTGAGGAATTCTACCAAATTAATGGCGTAGTTTCGGTACGCACCGTTGTTCAAGATGCAGATGGGAGTAATGTTGAAGTAGTTGTTACCATCCGTGTCGGTAGGGATTTCCATTTCGAGCTGGTCAAGCGCCGAAAAGAGCTCTGGATTACCAGAGTGCTTGTAGCGCATGAATTGCGAACCATTCACCAAAGCAACATCTGCGTCGCCACGCAAAACAGCTGAGATCGCCTCAAAGTCATTTCCGGTAGGTTCCGCGTGTAGATTTTTCTTGAGGGTTTCGAGATATATACGAGCGGGATCCTCCCCGTGTGCGGCGATCATACTAGCGGTCATACTGATCAAGCCACTGCTATCGGGATGAGCTATCGCCACCCGGCCCTGATAAGCCGGAGCGAGGATAGATCCGTATTTGCGCATATCCACCATATTCACGGTGCTGGGGCGATAGATGAAGCTCATGGTCCAACGACTGGTGCCTGCCCAGTAGCCTTCGTTATCCACATAGCGGGAGGGCACGTAATCGCCAAAAGTGCCGGCATTGTAAGGAGAAAGAACCCCTGCCTTGCGTAACAGGTGTGCATCGTATATATCATCCAGTAAGACCGCATCTCCGCGAAGTTGTCCTTCTTGCCCTAATTTGACAATATCCGCACTGGGGTACAGGTATACATCAACTGCTTTATTAGCCCGGACCCTGTACTGGCCCAGCAACTGTTGGTCTTGTACGGTATAGCGGTGTGAATACAGGCTTACATTAGCCCCGTTGGTAGCTGCTGGCGGAGGTGGAGGTGTTGGTGTGTTAGAATCGTTCTTGCAGGCTTGGAAAAAGAAAACAAAGGAGAACAGCAGCACGGGTAAATATTTCATAATACAACGCTTTGACCGAATAAAGTCCTTGATCTTTTGTGCAGTAATGCGAGCAAAGGTAAACTTTTCATACCACTATTTTTCGGCTTGTTTTTTCGTTATCTTTGCCCTTAAACCTGATATTACCAAATAAGATGAGCAAGTTGTTTTCCAAGCATTTTACCCTCATAGCTGTTCTCATTCTTTTCGCAGCTTTGACCCGCATTATACCGCATTATCCTAATTTCACCGCAATGGGTGCCATGGCGCTTTTCGGAGCTGCCCACTTAAAGAATAAGTGGCAAGTTTTCCTCTTGCTGCTGGGGGCGATGTATCTCAGTGATTTGTTTATCAACAATGTCATTTACGCTGAGTACTACAATGGTTTCGTTTGGAAAATCAGCCCATTTGTATACCTCGCTTTTTTGCTAATCATAGGTATTGGCTATCTCCTGCGCGGCCGCGTGAACGTCCAAAATGTGGTAGGAGCTAGCCTTAGTTCTTCCCTGGTTTTCTTTCTCTTAACCAATGCTGCCACCTGGCAGGTTGATCCAGTTTATACCAAAGACTTTGCGGGCTTGATGACTGCTTACGTTGCGGGTTTACCCTTCTTCTGGGGTACGCTAGCTGGAGATCTGTTCTACTGTGGAGTCCTATTTGGTGGCTACGCTTGGTTCACCCAGCGTTACCCACAGTGGGGTGTGGCCTTACGATAGTTAAAGTAGAACTCATACATGGCACTGGTCCTCGGCAGAGATTATTACTTGGAAAATGGCCTGATGGTTTTGACGGCGTATTTCCTGGAGCAACGCGGTTACTGTTGTGGTAATAATTGCCGTCATTGTCCCTACAAGCAGAAGTATACTATCATTTGTCAAAAATAGCAGCGGGATGCATTAACCACGAAAAAGATTTGGTTGTATGACGCTCGAAGATTTCTATGAATACTGCCTGGCAAAACCTGGCGTAGAAGAGACTTTTCCGTTTGACGAGCACACCTTAGTGTTTAAGGTCATGGGGAAAATGTTTGCTATTACGGGTCTAAATCGCGAAGAGTTTAAAGTGAACCTGAAGTGTGACCCAGACCGATCACTAGAACTGCGCGAGCAGTACGAGGAAATTGAGCCGGGTTGGCACATGAGTAAGCGGCATTGGAATACCGTAAACTTCGAGGGCGAACTCTCCGAAAAGCTCATCCGTGAATTAATTGACCACAGTTACGATCTGATTGTCAAAAGTTTAACCAAGAAACTGCAAGCCAAACTTGAGCAACTCAAGTAGTAAAACTATTACTGAAGCGGACTACATCATAGTGGGGCACGGCATTGCCGGAGCGCTTCTGGGCTATTTTTTGGAACAGGAAGGAAAGACTTGTTTATACATTGATGAGCCACAACAACAAGCAGCTACTCTGGTAGCCGCAGGTATCATCAATCCCATCACGGGCCGGCGCTTGGTGAAGGCCTGGCGCGTTGCCGATTTAATTCCCGTTGCCCGGCAGACCTACCAACAGTTAGAAGCGGAACTCGGGATCCAGATCTACCATGAGCGTCCGCTTATTCGCACTTTATTCAATCGTGGTGACGAAAATAATTGGCAAGCTCGGATGTTGGATGAGACTTACGCTCCGTATTTTCGAAAGGAACCAAAAATAGGCCGAATTGCGGATGCCACCCATGCCGCGTTTACTTATCTAGAAGTAGCACAAACAGCGCAAGTTAGTATTGGTCAATTGGCAAGTGCGCTCCAAGAACGCCGAACAGCGGAGGGCTGCTTTTTGGCGGAAGCTTTCCAGCCTGATGAACTGGAAATCTACTCAGATCATGTGAAATACCGTTCCACCAGTGCCCAAAAGATGGTCTTCTGCGAAGGCTGGCGAGGGCGTTTCAATCCCTGGTTTGGACATTTGCCTTTCGGCGGAAACAAGGGAGAAATACTACTGGTTCGTTTACCAGAAGTAAAGCTGGAGCGCATGTTTAAGCACCGGATTTTTGTGGTCCCTTTTCGAGATGATCTTTACTGGATTGGATCGACTTCGGATAACCAGTTTACAGCGGAAAATCCTAGCTCTGATGGTCGTACCTATCTAGAGGGAAGGCTCAGCGAGGTCCTTACTACACCATACGAAGTGGTAGCGCACCAGGCTGCGGTTCGCCCGACGGTTAAAGATCGTCGCCCGTTTCTTGGACAACACACTCAATACCAGCCGTTACACATTTTTAACGGTATGGGGACCAAAGGTGCCTCGCTCACTCCTTATTGGGCCCAGCATTTCGTACAATACTTAATTTACCATCAGCCTCTTGATCCAGAAGTGGATATAGCGCGTTTTAATATTGGAGCAAAGTAAAACCACCAATGCAGCAAATTCCCTGGTTCTCGCGCAAATTCGATTTTTCCAACAAGCAGAATATCTTCCCTGCAATTCTTGAACGCCTGACGGATACACCACTACGCTTACAACATAAACTAGCTGGTTTATCTTCAATGATCTTAACCACAAAAGTAGGAGGTCAATGGTCTATTCAAGAGAATCTGGGGCACCTCATTGACCTGGAACCACTCTGGCAGGGACGATTGAATGATATCCTCCTGCAGCACGAATATTTACGCACAGCAGACTTAAGTAACACCCAGACGGATCAGGCCGCTCATAATGAGCAGGATATCACTACTTTACTTCAACGCTTTGTGGAACTCAGACGAGAGACCATGCAGTCTCTACGTGGCTTGCAGGAAGAAGAAATATTCCTTTCTGCCTTGCACCCCCGCCTGCACCAGCCGATGAGGATTATGGACTTATTCTTATTTGTTGCAGAACACGACGATCATCATTTGGCGCGGATGACGTATCTCCTGCAGAACATTTAATCGTAGTGTCTATATTAGTCCATCAGTCTAGGGGCGTTTTGATACCAGACTGCGGGTCGGCTGTTACCTGACCGTAGCTTTCGGCGTCTATATATTGAGGTAGTTGTGAACTATAACTGAAGGAAATCGTATGAAACACCTCCTATTTACCACCATCTTGCTGTGCTTTACCACTTTGCTTATGGCTCAATCTGATTCCTCTACTCCAGACAATCCTTACGCAGAAACCTGGGCTCAGATTGATTCATTTCTCCAACTAGGTAGACCACAGTCTGCCTATGATTTGGTAACTGAATTACAGGCGCAAATTGAACAAGACCTGGTCGTAGATGCAAGCCTATATCCACATCACATTAATGTGGTGGTTAGAGGTTTATCTATTAAATCACAACTGGGTGAAAATGGACTTTGGGAGGCCATCCTCGAATTAGAGGAGGTCCAAAAAACGACGACACAACCGACACAAGCCATCTACCACAGTTATCTAGCGGAACAATACTTTCAGTACTGGCAACAAAACAGCTGGCAACTTCGCAATCGAACCGAGCGCGTGGGAGAAGAAAAGACCGATGATCCGACCACCTGGTCAGCAAGCGACCTCCTGGCTAGAGTGAATGAGTTGTATTTGGCCTCCGTCTCCGATTCTAGTTTGAGAGACCATACCATTGAGGAGGTGAAGCCACTACTTATTACTAAGGAGGTAGGTTTTGACCTTTTGCCAACGGTCTATGATTTACTATTGCATCGCGCCCTGAATTATTATCGCTACAACGATGCCTTCCTCAATGAACCCGCTTATGAACCTAGTTTGCAAAAACTAAAATTGCTTGGTAGCATAGACGAGTTCGTTCAGCTAGAAATTCCCTTTACCGATCAGCCTACGAGTTTCCAAAATGTACTCCAGCTGTATCAGGAAGCCTTAGCGTGGTCTGCCGAATACCGTCCTAATACTCGTGCTCATCTGGATCTTTATTTAACTCGGCTGCAGGTGATCTATCAACAGCTATCGGGCAATGCCAAACATGTTGATTACCAGCAAGCATTAGAGGGGTTGTTGGCCAGCTACCAAGGGACAGGCCTACAAGCATTTGTGCACGCAGCACTCATGAAGTATTTCTACGAGCGTGGTACTGCTTACGAGGGTAATAATTCTACTGATCAGTCTTTGCGCTGGTACTGGAAACGGGCCTTAGATTTAGCATCAGGCCTAAAGCGGGAATTTCCAGAATCCGTATGCGTCCAGGATGCCCAAGCAACGATTAATTTAATCGAACAAGCTCACCTTCACGTGGCAGTAGAACAGGTTCAGCTGCCGGAAAAGGCGGGCTTACTGTATGTACGCTATCGCAATGTAGAAGCAGCTCACTTTAAGCTTATTGCTACCAGTCCGGAGCGTACGGAATACGATGATTGGGAAAAGTTCATGACTGGTCTGCTGGGGCGTAAGGCCGAGCGAAGTTGGTCTGTGGAATTACCACAAGCGGGTGATTATCAAGAACATGCCACTGAACTCATGCTGTCCGCGCTACCGAGTGGTAAATACTATCTCCTGGCCTCAGCAGACCCCGATTTTTCTGTACTGAACGGACAGACGAGTTTATCGGAGTTTTGGGTATCGGATTTGGCGATAACCTACGAGATGGATCAGGAAGCTCGGGAAGTTTCCATTATGGTTATGGAACGTACATCCGGGGCACCTGTCGCAAACGCTGAGGTTAACCTTTGGGAGTATCAACGCCGCAACCGCTCGGAGCAAAGGAATCGATTTGTGCTGGTGGAAACCCAACGAACAGATTCGGACGGACGGGTGGTTTTGAAAGGCCGAGAGTTTCGTAACACACAGGTACAGGTCATCACTGATAATGATCAATTATTCCTGAGTGAATCACAGTACTTAAGTACGGGGCAAAAACGAACGAGAAAGAATCAACGCTTGGTATTTTTTACGGATCGAGGTCTGTATCGGCCGGGTCAAACCGTATATTTCAAGGCCTTACTATTGGAAGAGGATGGCCAAGTTCCGCGCATTGTATCTGGTGAGGAGGTAGAGGTGAGTTTGATGGATGTGAATCGCCAAGTGGTTAGTAAGTTGCAACTAACGACCAATCGTTACGGTAGTGTAAGCGGACAATTTACCTTACCAACTGGGGGACTACTGGGGCAAATGAATTTATTTGGTACTCCGGGTAGAAGTTGGCACCCAATTCGGGTAGAGGAGTACAAGCGTCCGCGTTTTGAAGTGGAAATTGATGATCTCGCCAATGAGCCCCGTCTCAAAGACGAAGTCACGGTGGAAGGTAGCGCAAAAGCCTATGCAGGCCCAGCCGTTGCTGGAGCGAAGGTCAATTACACGGTTACTCGCAGCATTCGCTTTCCTTGGGCCAACCCTTGGTTCCGTTCTTATTTTTACCAACCACAAGAACAGACCGTTGCGGCCGGAACTACTGAATCTAACGAGCGAGGAGAATTTAGCTTTACGTTTCCGGCGGAAGCCGATGCTGATATAGCAGGAGATCGCTTCCCACTTTATCTGTTTAATGTACAGGTGGAGGTGGTGGACGGTACAGGTGAAACTCGAGCGGGTAACAAATTCATCCAATTAAGTAAGTATCCCTTTGAGCTACAGCTCAATACATCGCTTACGCAAAGTCGTACTGCAGGTATCCAGTTGGAGGCTAGTTGCTTAAACCTGGACGGTCAAGACCTGACCAAAACAGTGCAGCTGAAAGTGTTGCAGCGTCAAAGCCCCAAGCAAAACTATATTGATCGCTATTGGAGGTTTCCGGATACACTTTCCCTATCGGAACGGGATTTTCGGCGTAGCCTACCAGATTTCGCTTATGCTCGTACAGAATTGGAGCAATACTGGCCCGATGGTGAAGTAGTCTGGGAACAAACGGTGGAAGTAAGCGGGACTGATACAGTGGATATTACCACTAACGATTGGCCTGTGGGGCATTACAAAGTTATTATGCAGGTAGTCACTACGGATGGCGATACGCTGAGTAAGGAGACTAAGTTTAGCCTGCACGATTGGTCTAATGGTGAATTTGCGGTAGGCCAGTGGGTGTACTTGCAAGCGCAGCAGCAAGTTTTACAGCCTCGGGACAAGGCTAAACTTACTCTTGGGTCACCAGAACAGCCGGTCCAAATTTGGGGTCAGTGGCGTAATCGGGACGGGCAATTACAAAAGCGGTGGTTCCAAACCAATACCGACATTGGCAGAAAATTGACCGAAGCGGATCGCGGCGGAGTACTTTGGCAAGGTATTTATGTTCGTCAGAATCGTTTCTACACGCTTAATCAACAGTGGCAGGTGCCATGGTCGAACAAAGAACTACAGGTAAACTATGAGCATTTCCGCTCTAAACTGTATCCGGATCAGGACGAAGAATGGACTATACGCATCAGCGGCCCAGAGGGCGAAAGTATTGCTGCGGAGGTTTTGGCCAGTATGTATGATGCTAGTCTTGATCAAATTTCACCATTTTCTTGGCGCTTTAGTCCGTTTCCTTACCGCGTAAGTCAAGCTGGTTTCCGCCAAAGCGGTTTCCAGCAATTATCACAAAATATCTACGTTGGGACATCTACACCGGGCGTGAACTTTCGGCAAGAAATTTATCCAGAATTATATCGGAGAAACGCTTATCCCATTGGTTACGCTGGCGGCGGTCGTGGCCGAGTCCTGACGAATAGTGCTCCAGCGCCAGAAGTTATGATGGATGAGGCAGTCTCAAGTGGCAAGATACGGAGTCTGCCTACGAGGTCAATAGATGGCTTGCAAGCTACTACTGCAGGTTTGAGTGCAGAGGAGACACCACCGGCGCCGCCTGAAACAGATACAAGCACTACTGCTGGTGCGCCGCCCCTGAAAGTGCGGACCAATCTAGCGGAAACGGCTTTCTTCTATCCGCAACTAGCAACGGATCAGGAAGGACGTGTGCTACTGAAGTTCAAGACGCCAGAGTCGTTGACGCGTTGGCGAGTCCAATTGTTTACGCACAATGAGGACCTGGCATTTGCGCTGAACCAAAAGGAGGTCGTTACTCAGAAGGAGTTGATGATTTTGCCGAATGCGCCGCGTTTTCTGCGTGAGGGAGATCAACTTCGTTTTACGGCCAAGGTGAGCAACTTATCGGGGGAAACTCTAAGCGGTCAAGCTAAGCTAGAACTCTTTGATCTCACTAGTCAAGAAGATATTACCGAACGCTTTGGTTTATCCAATAACACCCAAACTTTCACTGTAGAGGCGGACGCTTCACAAGCGGTGGCTTGGGCTATACAAGTACCAGCAGATGCAGCTGGAACCTTAGGTTATCGCGTAGTGGCACGATCAGGGCGTTTCTCTGATGGAGAAGAAGCGGCTCTTCCGGTTTTGACCAACCGGGTGCTGTTAACCGAGGCCCAGCCCCTTTTTGTACGGGGCAGAAGTACCGAGACCTTTGCTTTGCAGCGTCTGTTGGATAGTGATTCCGAAATAGATCATCAGGCATTTCAACTGCATATTACCAGTAATCCAGCTTGGGAGGCGGTCAAAGCTCTACCGTACTTACAGGAGTATCCGTACGACTGTACGGAGCAAATTGTAAATCGCCTTTTTGCCAATACCTTGGCCGCTAAAGTGATCGAGGACTATCCACAAGCGAAGGATGTATTTGAGAGTTGGCGTCGGTCGGAGGAAGGCCTGGAAAGTCCGCTAGCCACTAATTCAAGCTTAAAAACGGCCATTCTGGAAGAAACACCCTGGGTACAGGATGCACAGGCCGAAAAACGCCAACGGGAGCGGATCGCTTTGTTGTTTGATACCGATCGTTTAGCTACGGAGTGGGCGGTTGCCCAGCGTAAGCTGTTGGATCGCCAGCAGTCGGATGGTGGTTTCAGTTGGTTCCCAGGTGGCCGAACAAACGTTTATATGACCCAGTACGTGGCCGAGCAGCTTTCACATCTGAAGAGCCTGACCGGAATGCGTTTTGACCAAGCGCTTAACTCTAGTCTCGTTAATGCGCTAGCTTATTGTGATCGCCACTATCAGGAGCGCTTCGAACTGTGGAAGAAGGATAATAAGAACACGTTTCCGGTAGGGCCACAATTGGTACACTACCTGTATGTGCGAAGCCTTAATCCGGAAATTGGTGATGGAGTAGTTTCAACGGATATGTTGGCGTACTGCTGGGAAAAGGTCAGTAAGGACTGGTTGAGTTATGGTTTATTTGAGCAAGCGCTGTTGGGCCAGACAGCCGCTGCTAGTGGGAAACTGGAAGTAGCACAAATGATTCTGACTTCCTTGCGGGAACGCGCGCTCAATAGCAAAGAACTTGGGCGCTACTGGCGTCAAAACTATGGCTATTATTGGTACCAAAGTCCAATTGAGACGCAGGCTAAATTGATTGAGTTCTTCCAGCAAATGGATGCGGATGAGGAAGAATTAGAAGAGATGAAGATTTGGCTGCTTCGCAATAAAGAAACCAACCGCTGGGAAACAACAAAAGCCACGGCTGCTGCAGTTTATGCTTTGCTCACCAGCGGTAAAGATTGGTTGGGGCAAACCACTCCCTTAAGCGTGAGTTTCCCCAAATGGTCTGACGATAATTATGAAGAAGAAGTGGCACAGGCTCAAGCAAATGCGGAGGCAGGAACCGGTGCTTATCAGGTCAAGTGGAGTGGGGAAGAGGTTCGACCTGAAATGGGTAGTGTGCGCTTGCGCAATCGTTCCGAGGCCCCGGGATGGGGTGCTTTGTACTGGCAATATTTCCAGACGATTGACCAGGTGAGCAGAGATGGCGACAATGGCCTTCGGGTAGAGCGCATCTTGTACCAACGCAGCAACGAAGGCGAAGGCGAGCAGCTTGTGCCTATTAGTGGGCAGTTGGAGGCTGGTGACCGCATCACCGTGCGCTTGACGATCCGTGCAGATCGGGATCTGGAGTTTGTGCACTTGAAGGACCTACGTGCCTCTGGTTTGGAGCCGGTACAGCAGCTGAGCCAATACCGCTATCAGGGAGGGCTGGGCTACTATCAGCAAAGTACGGATCTGGGCACCCATTTCTTCTTTGATTATTTGCGAAAAGGGGAATACGTCCTCGAATATGACTTACGAGTGTTCCACTCGGGCGATTTTTCGGGGGGTGTGTCTACGATTCAGTGTATGTACGCGCCCAAGTTTACCAGCCATAGCGAAGGCCGTCGACTAGTAATACCAGAGTAGGAGATGATTTCGACCGAGGAGGTTCTCTAATCGCCATTTGTGGCGCAATCGTCGAACATTCTGGCGCTGCATTCGCCTTTTTTACATCTTTGTAGAGAATTAATTACCTGACAGATGCGCAAACAGATCAAAGATTTTGCGACGAAGAAAATAAAGGACACCTTTATGAGTACCGGAAAAAGTGATAAAGCGAAGCACGCAGATACCGTAATACGTAACCACGTCATTTGGTCCATGGGGGCCAGTTTCCTCATTCCCATTCCGGTGGCGGATGTGTTTGCGGTGAGTGCCCTGCAACTGGATATGATTCGGCAGTTAAGCCGGGTATACGATATCGATTTTGCGGAAACGCAAGGCAAGGCAATCATCACCTCTTTGACCAGCAGCACGCTCGCCCGGGCCGGTGCTCGTAGCTTAATCAAGTTGGTGCCGGGTATTGGCACACTCATTGGTGGTGTCACCGTCTCTATATTCAATGGTGCTTCTACTTACGCCTTAGGGGAAGTCTTCAAGCGCCACTTTGATTCCGGGGGTACTATCCTAGACTTCGATACCGAGCGTCTACGGAAGCTCTATAAGGAGAAATTTGAGAAGGGTAAGAAAGTAGCGCAGGAATGGAAAGCGGAAGAAGATTCGGCCTCCGCCGAAGGTAAGACTACTGCTTCTGAGCCAGAACCTCAACCCGCACCCGCACCAGAGGCCGCTCCTGCCGCTCCGGAATCCCCCGATACGGAATCCGTAATGGACAAGCTAAAAGACCTGGCAAAACTTCGTGATGATGGTGTGATCACCGCCGAGGAGTTTACTGAAATGAAACGCAAACTGATTGATGGCATGTAACCATTGATCGATTCCCCATATACGCTCAACCCGAAGGAATAGCCTCGTGCCCACCTTCGGGTTGTTTTGCTTATAGACTATAGACTGAAGCTAGAAAATCGAAACCTCTGGGGCAGGTATAATCGTCGTAAAGACGCATTGCAATGCGTCTCTTCAGCAGGTGGTCTTAACTCTAGCCAACCCAACTAACCTACCCGCCGCAGCTTTTAGCAAAGGAAGGAATCAACTAACCTTTCTGCGTCCCCATCCGAAACACCACCCCTGCATTCCACCTCGTTGACTGCCCTATGTTCTTTCCACCTAATACCAAGGCACCACCGGTAAATACGCCTATCCAAGACTGGAGGGGTACGTAAAATGTTCCACCCGTTCTGGTCCAGGTACTTCCGGCCCCCGCAGCTAAATTAGTATTATCGGCATTTCCTTGTAGGCCTTGGTACTGTTCCAGCCAAATGTCGAAGTAGTATCGGCTGGTACCGAGTCCTGCCCGTACTAAAATTGGTATAGCCGCTTGTGCATCCGGTGCCAGCTGGAAGTCAATACCAGACTGTAGTTGGATAAACCAGCCGTACTTCGCATCGTACTGCCAACTGAAGCGCCCTTGAAAGGTAGTGGCGCGTCGGCCGATAGCGTTGATGTTGTCGTTGGGATACCGTCCAAGCGGAAACCCAAGACCGATGGCAGTGATGAAGTTGTGGAAACCCAGTGGCCGCTCGGTCCGTTCGTTGCGGTATTTTAGCCACAGGCCAGCATCTTGCCAACCCCGGTTATCGTCGTCGTTGATGATGAAAGGAGCCGTAAGGATGATAGCTGTACGTTCATCGGCGCCGTATTCTAAAAAGAGATTGTAACTGGTGGCATCAATGCTACGATTGGTTTCGTCACCGTCTTCGTTGAAGAAAGTATCAAAAGTTTCCTGACTGTAGGTAAAGGCGGCGTCCAGCTGACCAGGCTTAGGCATAAAGCCGTTAATAGGGCCTTGGCACCAGATGTTAAGTACAGCAAGTACTGAAATTAGCGATAGGATACAGCGTTTTTCCATCTAGACGAGTCTTTACTTCAAAGGTGTTGATGGAACATAAACTAAACTGTCTGGTTTATTACCCAATAACAATTATCTTTGCACCCCCATAATCACTAATCATTTCCGTTGAGCGACTGCCTGGTAATTATTCCGACTTATAACGAGAAAGAGAACATCGTTAAAATGATTAATACGGTGTTTACTCTTCCCCATCCTTTCCATATCCTAATCGTGGATGATGGCTCACCAGATGGTACCGGTGATCTTGTTAGAGAACAACAACAGCAATACCCTGGTCATCTTCATCTATTGGAGCGCAGTGGTAAATTGGGCTTAGGTACAGCTTACATTGCTGGTTTTCGTTGGGGGCTGGAACACGAAAATGGGTACGAGTACTTCTTCGAAATGGATGCCGACTTTAGCCACAATCCGCAGGATTTAGTGCGTCTATACCAAGCTTGTGCTGAGCAAGGAGGAGATATGTCGGTGGGTTCCCGCTACGTGAAGGGTGGTCGCTTAGAGAATTGGCCTTGGGACCGGATTCTGCTGAGTTATGGGGCCTCCCTCTACGTGCGCTGTATCACCTTTATGCCGGTTAAGGACCCAACGGCTGGTTTCGTATGCTATACCCACCGCGTACTACAAGCCATCGATTTTGATAAGATTCGCTTTGTAGGTTACGCCTTTCAAATTGAAATGAAGTTTGCTACTCGCCAACTAGGCTATAAGATTGTCGAAGTACCTATTACTTTCATTGATAGGGTAGAAGGCGTCTCCAAAATGTCGAGTAACATTATTCGCGAAGCTGTGCTAGGCGTTATGCAGATGCGCTGGCGCGCCCTGTTCTCCTCTTATGGTGTTTGAAAATAAGAAATTAGAAGTGAGAGGTAAGAAATGATAGCATACTAAACTTACTTCCGAATTCCCACTTGGGTTCTCCCACCTTGTATTTGGTATTTCTAACCTCCTATTTCCTACTTATTTACTCTAACCACTCGTTGGTACAGCTAAAGCAGCGCTTCCCACCACGGCGTTCAAACTCAATGTCAATACGGCCCAGTAAGATACCAGCCCAGCCCACCTGATTCACGAGTACTCCTTGGTCGTTGCGGTTCTTTACGATTGCTGGTTCGTCGAGAAAGGTGTGTGTGTGACCACCCAAAATCACATCTATATTACGGCTCTGCGCGGCTAAGATCATGTCGCTGACCTTTTCTTCACGGTAACGGTAACCCAAGTGTGATAGGCAGATCACCAAATCGCATTTCTCTTCTTCTTTGAGGTGAGCGGCAGTAGTATTGGCGATGGCAATTGGATCTTGGTACTGGGTTTCGCCGGTCAAGGACTTCGGTACCAGGCCTTCAAGCTCAATACCCACACCAAGTACACCGATCTTTAGCTCGCCGCGCTGGAATACGTGGTAAGGAAGCACCTTAGCACTAAGTGGAGTGTTTCTAAAGTCGTAGTTACAATTGATGAAGCGGAAGTTGGCGTGCTGGTCCATTTGCTGAGCCAGGTTCTCAATGCCTGCGTCAAAATCGTGGTTACCAATGGTGACAGCGTCGTACCCCATTTGACTCATGAGCTTCAGCTCCAGCTCTCCGGCGTAGAGGTTGAAATAAGGAGTTCCTTGGAAGATGTCACCACTATCAAGTAGCAAAATCTGATCGACTTCCGAGCGCAATTGCTCAATTTTACGGGCGCGTCGTACCACGCCTCCTTGTCCAGCATTGCGCCCACCATCTTGGGGAAAAGGATCAATTCGGC
Source organism: Bacteroidota bacterium (assembly GCA_039816955.1). Lineage (GTDB taxonomy): Bacteria > Bacteroidota > Bacteroidia > Chitinophagales > Saprospiraceae > Lewinella. The sequence continues at coordinate 16,306 of JBCBWU010000043.1, read as the reverse complement.
TGTGCCAGTCATTGGTATGCAAAATGGTTAACCGACTGCTGGGGCGGTCGCCGAAGGCAAAAGCCGGCGTGAGGCCAGTTCCGAGTAGGATGCCAGTAGCGCCCATTTGCCGAATAAACTTTCTTCTTTTCATATGCTCTTCCTATTCCTTGATGATGTTTGTACTCGGGTAAGGTGGGATGGTGACAAGATTGTAGTGTTCTAAATGGATAGCTAGTGAGTGTGCCGAGGCAAAGTGGAAGTTAAAATGACAGTGAAAGTTATTACACACCATGAATCTTGCAATAATTTCAACTAACCAACTAACCAACTAACCAACTAACCAACTAACCAACGCCGAAGGCGACCTATTCTCCCCAACTAATCCGACCATCTATTTTTCCATTAATGGGTGAACCTACCGCTGCTTGATCAACTACTTCGTCAATCAGAATATCCCGAACTAAAACGCCGGTATTCTCCTGAGCAAGATCGCTCAAGAAACCACAATCTCCGCCACCATTGGCGATATAGTCAGGCAGGGCAATGCGGTAGTTGCGTTCTGCCTGAATTTTCTCTCCGCCAATAGTTAATTGCTGGGCTTTTTCTTCTTGGAGGATGTATCGGGCGCCACTACTAATGGGCCAACCACCATCGGCAGCCATGTGATCGAAGAAGCGCTGAACCATCAGGCCCGACATTTCCTGCACCACGACCATATTGTCAAAAGGCATTAACTCGTAGATCTTGCCTACGGTGATCTCGCCTTCACCAATCTCCGGAATTCGGATACCACCGTAGTTTTGAATGCTTACATCTACAGGAGCAATATCCAGCTTATTAACCTGGTTGTGGATCGCGTCGGCCATCCAGTTACCTAATGGCGATTCTGGTTTCTCTTTGTAGAGGCGCATACTGGCTTCACCAATTACGGTATTCATCCGCTCATCCAGGCTCTGCCGGTACGGAATGATGAGCTCGTCTAGAGGATGAATCTGAGCTAAAGATCGGGTGGCGGGTACTGGCTCGGAAGTGCTTACCCGTAAGTTTTCTGATTTCGCCTCAGTAGGGGCATAATAGGTTTGACAAGCCGCCAGGGTAAGGGTGATCCCAATAGCGACAAACAGACAATGCTTCACAGTTCTCCTAATTTGATTGGGCAATTGGGCTAAAGCGAGTAATGGTAGCCGCTTGACCAGATTTTCCTTCACTGGAAATCAATAAATTATCCGAACCGTCGAAGGCCATGCCTTCCGGCTGTGGAAAGACCCCGGGATCAAGCAGCTGAACGTGCATGATTTGGTTGTCATTTGGATTGATGACCAGCAAAATTTTCCCAACGGAGGCCAAGACGTATAAGTACCCCGTTCGGGGGTGGACGGCTACCGCTGAGGGCTTGATCTTGTAAGGTTTACCTTGTTTACCTATGATTCGCCCGACTTCCTTCTCCGCAATAGTGGTTACGGGCTCTAAGGTCACGGTGCGAGTCAAGAGATTAAATTCGTAAATACCTAGAATGTTCTTGGGTAGCTCACGCCCTTCAGGTGCTCCTTCTTTCGGGGCAATCAAGAGTCGATTGCGGCTAGCATCAAAGCATAAGCCTTCGGTATCATTGCGGTAGCTAAAGGCAGTTTCGAACTTCTGAGTTGTATCCGGAGATGCCAAATGGTACTGATAAAGGTCTCCGTCGCGTTCCAGGATGAATACATGGTCCCCCACCAAGCACAAATCTTCGTAATCGCGATCCTTATCGAATAAACTCTCGCTAACAATATTGCCAGTGCGTAGATCAATCGAGAAGAGAATGCCCTTTTCGTCTTGAATTGCCATCACTTGCTCCTCGTTTAGGGAAGTAATGCCAGATATTTCCTTGAGGGTTGGACTTAGCTCTACGCGCCAGTCAATTTCTTCCATTTTGTAAGGAAAGGTATAGCCGTCTACGGGGGTGAAGGCCATCTGCGGGGGCTTATTGTTGATGGCCACAATAGAGTAGAGGACCGCCAAAACGACAATAATCAACACAATCAGCCAAGTGACAGTAGTTGAATCTTGTAGGTCAAACTTCATAGTATGATAATTCACTGGTGAAGGAACGAAAATTTGAGGAGTTTGGCAAATCCGGTACAAGTGAGCGCCAAGTTTAATGTAATTCTAAATCACGGTATTCTAAGACGGTATTTAAAGATTTTCTCCCGCCGCTACTAGCACGTGAAAAAACGTTGCTAGCATCTTTTACTGCATTATTTTTTTCTCTATTTGATTTAGCAACCAGGAACGGTCACTCACCCCGCCTTGTATATCTTGTTTCAGACTCGTGCTCAATTTTCTAAGCCGCTCTTTATCGTAAGTCTGAATCTTGGTTAACTTGGCTACATAGTTAACGAATTTTTGGTAAGGTTTAATTTTATTCTTGGTGAGCTTTTTTTCTCGGATGAGCAGTATTTTATAGGAGGTAAGCAAGGAATGGAAAGCTTCAGATTCGTTGCGTTCGAAGAATATCTTTAGTAGCATCACCTTCGCCCCGTGTTTGTAGAAGACATCGGAAAACTCCACCCGGCTCAGTAGTTCGAGGGCCTTGTCATACTCCTGACGGTGATAATACAGATCAGAAAGATTGAAGTGCAGGGCATCCTCGCGAAACTGTACCGGAAGTTCGTCAGTGAATTCCAGGATGAATTTTTCAGCCCAGGTAAAGCGTTTGAGTCCCAAACTGAGTTTTACAATATTCTTGTAAATCCAAGGCGAGAGTTCGCCGGCCAGCAGTAGGTCTTTTGAATCTAGGCCCTTTTGGTAAAGGTCTAGCAAACGGTCGGCATATATCCGGTAGCCCCGGTTAATGGCATATAGGCAGTAGTTGATGGCGTAGTAATACAAATCGATCAGTTCGGGTTTACGAATGCCAGAGGCAGTGGCAAAAAGGGCGGCTTGGTAATTATCAAATAGTGCTTCGTTGGGTTCATCCCGGCCCAATAAGTCGATTAGCATTTGGTAGATCTTAATCAACGGACTTTCTCCGAGTTCGGGAACTTCCGGCTGGACCGTGAAAGGGGAATCAGGTAACGGAGTCTTATGGTTCAATACACGATCCTCATTTAATATGCCGCAGTACAATTCCAAATTGGCGCAGAGGTAATAGCGGTCCAGAATGTTTTTCTGGCGTTGCAGTTCGGGATTAGTAGTGCGATTGTTCTGCGCAGTGAAGTGTTCACTTTCAATCTTTGCTAACCAAAGTTCGTAATTCCATTTCTGCGCACTTTCACGCTCCATTTGCTGGAGTAATTTTTTGGTCTTAGCTAAACGGAATTGGTAACTTTTATCTAAGCGCCTTTTAACCAATCCCTCTAATATGAATAATTCGCTAGTCAATTCTTGTTGAGCTTGTTCTTGTTGCCCAATAAATATTTCTAGTCGTTTCGTGAGGTCGCTGACTAAGTAACTCATATCCTTGTAGGAAAAAGAGACAGGGGAGAATAGGGCCTCCCAAATCCGTTCTGGCGTACTGCGATGAGCAGGGAAGGATTGTTCACTGAGCTTCGCAAGGTGTTTGGCCAGAATTATCAGTTTTTGCTCCTGATTAGTAGCGTTTACCGCTAAAGAATTCAGAAAAGTCTTCCATTCTTTCTTGTCCAAGGCAGAACAAATGTCTAGCAGTTTACTTTTTTTCATCAATTGAAAATGGAAAATATTCGGAAAATATATGGTTTAAATAGATGAAAATTAATGATTTAAGTGTTTTTTGTTGATAAAATTTACTGGAAAATTAAGTAAAATGTTGTTGTGCAAGGTAGTAGCTAGGTGTAATTTTAGACTGTAACAAGGAAGGGAACTATGAAATGGCAACTGATTCTTGCGCTTACTTTTGTTGGTCTTGCTGGTCTTTCGGCACAGGACTCCGTATTTCCCGGCGATGCCAATGATAATGGTGTTGTCGATCAATATGATGTACCATACATTGGATTTGCTCTCGGCTCTACCGGCCCCGCTCGAATTCTGACCGAAGATCAGACCTCTTCTCAATCTATTCCCGTTCTCTGGAGTAATAGTTTTCCGGAAGGCCCTAATTACATCCACGCCGATGCTGATGGTAATGGCCTGGTCGATGTCTTTGACTTCTTTGTTTGGAACAACAACTTTGGCATTGAGCACGATGAAGTACAACCACTTTTCATTCCTGACGATGCCAGTGCTGCCTCTGCGATCGTGTGGAATAACGACCTCTCCTTAGCTCCCTTGACAGCCCTCCAGTCGGTGAATGTTCCTTTTGTCTTTGATATCCCGGTCCAACAGTCCATCAATGGTATGGGGTACCGAATCCGCTACCATCCAGAACATTTCGCGGAGGTACGGTTTCGCGGTGAGGACAATTGGTTGATTACCGATGGCAACGGTATATCCCTTCAAGAAAACAGTCCTGGTCAAATTGATGTGGGAGTAACTCGCCTAGGACCTAGTCCCTTTAATGGTGGTGGCACGGGTGGCGTTTTGGAACTTGTGATCATTGATGATATGATTGGACTAATGGAAATGGCCCCCGATACCATGTCGACCTATATCTTTATCGAAGAGCTCATGCTCTTAGACGGAGAGTTAGGAAAAGTGCCAGTAGCTGTTGATTCGTTTGAGGTAAAGTTGTACCGGCCAGGTACGATATCGCAGACTTTAGATCCGCAAGAAAATCCACTCGAAGCCAAGGTATTCCCCAATCCATTCCAGGGGCAGTTGCAGGTACAGACCACCCAAGAGTTCCGTCGTTTGATGATCATAGACCCACTCGGGCGAGTGGTGCAGAGCTATCAGTTTAGTCCCCGCCGTTTCTGGGAAAGCACTGAGTTAGCGCTAGCCAGCGGTTGCTATTTCTTGCAACTGGAGGGAGAAAATGGCATATCTCGTTTGCGATTAATCGCACCCTAATAATACCCCAAAACGAAAAATGGGTCGGGGATGAACCCGACCCACTCGCTTCCACAATGAAAGCATTCAATAACTATACTCAAAATTAACTAATTATGCGCAGACTATACCCAATTGTGTGGGCATTCCTGTTTCTGACAACTGCTTTGTCGGCACAGATTAATGTTTCCGGTACCGTTCTCTTGGGTACCGATGATGGTACCTCGATACCAGAATGGCCGGTTGCAATCCTAGCTTTGGATGGTGATCAACTGGCGAGTACTGTAACCACCGAACAAGGCGAATACGTCGTGGATGTGGTTATTCCAGCCGGTGTGGGTACCATTGCTATTCAGACGGTTGATCTTTGCACCGGTGATGTACTGGAGGAACTTCGTGATATTGATCCCGACCAGCAAAACTACGTAGCCGATTTTATCATTTGTAATGGGATCAACCCGCCACCACCACCAGAGTGTGAGGCGTTTTTCTATTACGAGCAACTTCCTAGTGACGAAGGCTTTTTGGTACATTTCTACGACCTCTCTCACATTGAGGACGAAGGCAACGTCACCTGGTCTTGGGATTTTGGTGATGGTGCAACCAGTGAAGAACAGAACCCTCAGCATACCTACACCGAACCCGGCGAGTATGTGGTAACACTTACCATTACGGCTGGGGATGACTGTACTTCTACCATCGTGCAATTGGTGCTGGTTTACAACGAGAGTGATTGTGATTGTCCAACTGACGAGTATGATCCCGTTTGTGTGATCACGGCAAGTGGTTCCATCATTGAGTTTACCAGTGCTTGTTTTGCCGAATGTGCAGGATTTAGCCCGGATCAATATTTCTCTTGTGACGGTGGCGAATGTAGCTGCCCAGAATTTTATGCACCGGTCTGTGTGATTGGTCCCGATGGAGAAATTATCGAATTTCCAAACCACTGCTTTGCCGAATGCGAAGGCTATGGCCCAGACCAATGGATGGAGTGTGAATCGGATTGTGAATGTCCGGAAGACGAGTACAATCCAGTTTGTGTTTATAATCCATTTGGCACTGTAATTCAGTTTGACAATGCCTGTTTGGCTGAATGTGCCGGTTATCTACCTGGTCAGTACCAGCCTTGTGATGGTGGTTGTGTTTGTCCAGAGTTTTACGATCCAGTCTGTGTCATCTTAGATGATCGTACAGTGCTTATTTTCGATAATTTCTGTTTTGCCCAATGCGAGGGTTATGGTCCTGAGCAGTGGGAAGAGTGTGAAAACGATTGTGAGTGCCCAGAAGATATCTTCGATCCCGTTTGTGTGGCTACGCCAAGTGGTATCATCCTGACTTTCATCAACCCGTGTGAAGCGGAATGTGCCGGTTACGGACCTGATATCTACTATCACTGCGACGATGAATGCGTTTGTCCTGAATATCTTGATCCTGTATGCGTCATCACTGCTGATGGTGAGGTCTTGACTTTTGACAATCCTTGCTTTGCGGAATGTGAAGGTTATGGTCCAGACCAATACTTCCCCTGTGATGGTGGATGTGCAGTTGAGATCGCACATGATCAAATTGACGATTACACCTTCCAGTTTAGTGCTGTGGGTGGCACCGATCCTGCGGTCACTTACTTGTGGGACTTCGGTGATGGAAACACCAGCGAAGAAGCTAGCCCTTTACACACCTACGCAGAAACACCTGCTGTCTACTTCGTTCAATTGACTACAGTTGATGCCGATGGTTGCCTTGCTACTGCAGTTACTATCGTATTCGCAGGACCAGATTGCTACGCCATTATCATCGCTTTACCGCTAGAAGAGAACCCCTTTAGTATTGCCTTCGGAGCAATTGCCAGTGGCAATGTCGTTTCCTGGGCTTGGGACTTCGGTGATGGTAATACCAGCAATGAAGGGGCCCCAGTGCATACTTATAATGAAGCAGGTGTCTACCTGGTCACCTTGACGATTGCTACTGAAGATGGTTGTACCTATACTGTGGTTCAAGAGATTACAGTTGAAGAGGGTCCTTGTACTTGCCCAGCAGTTTGGGATCCCGTATGTGTGGCTATTGCTGGACAGGTCATCACTTTCCCAAATGCTTGCTTCGCGATCTGTGAAGGCTTTACTGAAGAGGACTTCTTGGATGAATGTGAAGGCGAATGCGTCTGCACCGATGAGTGGGACCCCGTTTGTGTTCTAACGGCCTCGGGTGAGATCATCACCTTTGGTAATCCTTGTGAAGCAGGTTGCTTTGGCTACGGGCCAGACGATTTCGTGTCCTGTGAGCCAGATTGTGCCTGTGATGATATCTTCGCGCCAGTATGCGTACTTGATCCAGCTTCCGGAGAAATTATCACCTTCGAAAACTCATGCTTCGCCGAATGTGCAGGCTTTGGTCCGGACCAGTTTGTGGATTGTGATAGCGAATGTGACTGCCCAGCGGTCTGGGAGCCAGTGTGTGTCGCGCTTGCTGGCCAGGTGATTACCTTCCCGAACGCCTGCGTAGCCGAGTGTGAAGGCTTTAGTCCAGAGGACTTTGTCGAATGCGAACCAGGCTGTGTTTGCCCGGATATCTGGGATCCAGTATGTGTCGCAACGGCTAGTGGAGAAATTGTCACCTTCCCGAATGCTTGCGTAGCAGAATGCGAAGGCTTTACCGAAGGAGACTTCGTAGACTGTCCAGAGTGTGTCTGTGATGACTTCTACTTACCCGTCTGCGTGTTTGATCCGGTGACGGGCGTATTCTTGACTTTCATTAATCCTTGTGAAGCTGCCTGTGCTGGCTATGGTGCGGATGAGATCTTCCCATGCGATATAGAGGATGATTGTTATGCCGACTTTACTTTCGTCATCTTCGATGATACGGAGGAGGGCTACAACGTACAGTTCACGGATGCATCCTTCGCTGTAGATGGTATTACCAGCTGGTTCTGGGACTTCGGTGATGGCAATACTTCCACCGAACAAAATCCATTCCACACTTATTTTGAAGAAGGTGTCTTCGATGTTACCTTGACGATTGAAAGTGAGGAATGCGGTACCGTATCCACAACTTACCACATCTGTATTGGTGATGGTGGTGGAATTGGCGGTCCTACTTGTCAGGCGTTCTTCTTCTTTGAGCAGCCAAATCCGGATGATCTGCTGACCTATCAGTTTATTGACTTTAGCCTTGGTGTAGCCTCGGCGTGGTTGTGGGATTTCGGTGATGGCAATACCTCCAGTGAGCAGAATCCTGTACACACCTACGAGCTAGAGGGTACCTATCAGGTCAGCCTGACGATCTTCAGCGAAGACTGTGAGTCTACCGTTCAAATTGGTTTACAGGCTGGAGAGAACGTATGGTATGGTGATTTGAGTTGCCGTGCGTGGTTCTTACCAATCATCAACCCTGGTACTTTTGAGGTATACTTCATCAATCTTTCCAGTGCGGATGCGGTAGAGTTCTTGTGGGACTTCGGTGATGGTACGACCAGTACTGATCCGCTGGCACTTCATACTTACAGCGAGCCAGGTACCTATACTGCTACTTTGACAACTACTAATGAAGAAGGTTGTACCAATACTTTCTCGGTAGAGATTACGCTAAACGGAGAAGAAGACGGCTTCCAGAGTAATCCAGTATTCTCGCTAGTGAACGATACGGAAGAGGTCTTGACTGTAACGCCAAGTCTGCAAGTTGCACCAAACCCAACAGACGCTAACACTATGATCAGCTGGGAAAGTAGTGTACCGGTAGATGGCCAATGGAGCCTCATCGACATGAATGGTCGGGTACTCCAGCAGCAATTCGTTCGCACGCCGGCAGGTCTACAGCAAGTAGAAATAGATATGCAAAAACTGCCCGCAGGAATTTACCTATTCCGTGTGCAAACTGAGCAAAGCCAGTACAGTGTCCGGATTAGCAAATTATAATTTTATCAGTGGACCGGTCTTCATAGAGGACTGGTGCTAAACTGGGCTTTTCAGGTCGCTCGGCGGGGACAGCAGGATAGGTGCTGTTCCCGCCTTTTTGTATTTTGGACCATCTTGTTAAAAATTGCTTTTGCTACAGCAGTCGCCTGGCACCATGAATAAACGACGCTGCGGCATGTACTGCAACATTTTTGATTGCTGACAATTTCTGTGAAATGCGATTCCTGAGTGCCCTATTTATTATTGGAATACTATTGGCCGTAGGGCCACTGCAAGCTGAGCGGGAAGTGGACAGCTTATGGACAAAAGTAGCGGAGCTGCCGCCAAGCCCCGAGTTGCGCGTTGCTTTGGTAGACCTGGCTATTTATCATCAAATGCGAAATAGTGACAGTGTTCATTATTATACGGAACAGTTGTTAATACTAGGTAGAGTTCATGGGGATGATCGAGCTACTGTTCACGCACGTCTCGTACAAGGTAGTTTTCATCACAATCAGGGGCGCTTGCAACAAGGCCGGGAGTATTATCATCGGGCAATAAGTGCCGCCAATTCCGCTGGTATACCATCCATGCTAGGTTATGCTTACCTAGATCTAGGGCTAGCTCATAACCGAGGCATTGATCTTGATTCCGCTTACTACTATTTGCAACTCGCGGAGCGTAATTTTTTAGCATATGGTGAGGAGGATTCTATGTGGAAGGTGTACGGAGCTCTAGGGAATTTGCAGGATAAACGGCAAGATTACGAGGCGGCAGACGCCCACTACCGTAAAGCCATTTCGGTAATGCCGCCTACAACTCCAAAAGCGGAACGAGGGTTTCTTTTGTACAACACTTTTGCCTATTCCATTCTCCGAAAGCGCTTTGATTTGATGCACGAAGTTCGGATTCGTTGGGATGAGTACAAGGGGGCAAACTCCTTTGATCTTCAGATCCTGAAGCAGCCAGAGCATTTTTCTTTATACCGGATGATGGCCAATCAGGATGTAGATATAGAAGAGGTACTTTTTGCGGCAGTAGAATACCACCAAAAGGTAAAGAGCCCATTTAAGTTGGCTTCTGTTTACCACGACCTTGGGATATACTATTCCGATTTAGGCTACATGGAGAAATCTAGGGCAGCTTACGAAGAAGCTGATCGGTTGTATTCTCAGGTGGGTTACAATACCTACAGTATTTACATTCGTACCCAACTCGCCGAGTTTTACGCGCAGGATCAGAACTATCAGAAGGCCTACGAATTCACGCTGGCTAGTCAGCAGTTGTTGGATAGTATTCGCAATGACGAATCAGAACGCAACCTTAAGCTTTATCAAGTACAGTTTGAGACGGCTAAAAAGGAGCAAGCGCTACGTATTAATCAACTGGAACTACGTCAAAAGACCCAGGAACGCAATATTTGGCTGGGAAGTTCGGTTTTCCTCGCGCTACTGGCAGTATCTATTTTCAGTGGTGCCCGAATGCGCATTCGCCAACGTGAAATACTTGCGGCTCAGGAGGCGGCGATCCAAGAGGAGAAAATTCAGCGCCTGGAGCAGGAAAAGCGTGTCCTGGCTTTATCTTCCATGATTGAAGGGCAAGAACAGGAACGTCGGCGCATTGCAAAAGATCTCCACGATGGAATGGGGGGGCTCTTGACGACTATTAAAGCCCACTACAATACCATTGCGGATGAGATTGCTGATGGTAATAAGTACCAAGATGTGGTGCCGCTCACTGGAACCTTGATCGACCGCGCTTGCACGGAGGTGCGCCGGATCAGCCAGAATATGATGCCAGCGGCCTTACTGTATTCGGGGCTGGAAGGGGCAATCGAAGACCTGGCGGTACAAGTACGCACTAGTGGACTGGAATGCAACCTAGAAGTAGTAGGTGACTTGAATAAACTGGAAGAAGCAAAGGCGGTTTCTATCTACCGAATCTTGCAAGAAGCAGTGAATAATATCTTGAAGCATGCTGCTGCCAGGCGCGTTTTGCTCCAGCTCATTATTCACGAAGACACCCTACACATTACCATCGAAGATAACGGCAAAGGTTTTGTCTTCGAAGAAGGTTTACAACAGAAATCAGTAGGAATGAAGAGTTTGGGGTCCCGGGTACAGTATCTACAAGGAAGCTGGGATGTGGATAGTGAGATCGGAGAAGGGACGACCATTACCTTCAATATTCCCGTGCAGTAGTATCCATGAAATCACGTAGTTTTGGCCAGACAGATTTCTGTAGGCAATGATTCATTGGTAAGGATATTTTTGTAGTGATAGGCGAAATAAAGTTAACGCAACTACTACTTAATAGACTAACCCAGGAAAATGATGACTTTAGCTACAGTTGATAAACCAGCACTGAAACCTTGCACCATGATTAATCTTTTCATTGCCGACGATCACCAACTCGTTATTGACGGCATTAAGTTGATGCTCTCTGAAGAAGAAGATATTGTCTGTATAGGCGAGGCTAATGATGGTGCAATGGCCTTGGAGCGCCTCAAGCAAGCGAATTATGATATCATCTTGCTAGATGTTAATATGCCTGAAATTAATGGTTTGGAGGCTTGTCGCCAAATCCGGCAGATGTACCCAAATATTCGTATCCTCATCCTTTCCATGCTTAAGGAAGCCAGCCTCATTAAGATGATGCTTAAGAATGGTGCGAACGGCTACTTGCTCAAGAATGCGGGTAAAGCAGAGGTTTTGAAGGCTATCCGTACTGTCGTACGTGGACAACAGTATTTTAGCCCAGAAGTGGCGGATATAGTGATGGCCAGTCTGGCGGGTGGTGATAAGAAAGAACAGAAATCACCATTCCCACAATTATCACGTCGTGAAAAACAGGTGCTGCAACTGATTGTGAATGAATATACCACTGGTGAGATCGCCGAGCAGTTGGGCATTAGTTTCGGTACGGTAGAAACCCACCGTCGCAACCTCCTGATTAAGCTCGGCGCGCGCAATACAGCCGGCTTGGTGCGGACGGGTATTGAGTACGGCTTGCTGGACTAAATTCTGAACCCAGGCGTCGGCCATCTATTACATCACAGGTGGCCTTTATTTTTTCGTTTCTAGCTGTATTTAGCAGCTGGCTATGCCTTCTCTGCCAGAGCTTTTATATTAGCCAGTAAAAAAACATGAATCGAACGCTTGGTTTTACTTTTCTCTTTCTACTTACTACGATAGTATCCGCTCAAATTACTGATCCAGTAGCTACCGAAGTCTGGGATCCAGAACCCCGTGCCGTTAATCCTGGTGAAATAGGTGGCCCACCCGCAGACGCCTATATTCTCTTCGATGGTACAGATACTGACCAATGGGAACATCTTAATGGTAAGGCGGTGCAGTGGAAATTGGAAGATGGAGCTATGACGGTAGTGGCTGGCACCGGAGATATTCGAACTAAAGAGGAGTTTGGCGATTGCCAATTGCATTTGGAATGGCGCTCCCCTTCAGTAATTGAGGGCGAAGGCCAAGGCCGAGGAAATAGTGGGATTTTTCTGCAAGATCGCTACGAAATCCAAATTCTAGATAGCTACCAAAACCGTACCTATTCCAATGGTCAGGCCGGTGCCGTTTACAAGCAACATTTGCCACTAGTTAATCCGCTGCGCCCGGTTGGCGAGTGGAATACGTATGATATTATCTACAAAGCCCCCGTCTTTAATGCGGATGGTCAAAAGGTGGCGTCTGGCTACGTAACTGTACTTATCAACGGAGTATTGGTGCAAAACCATGTCGAAATTAAAGGTACGACAGAGTACATTGGTTTACCGAAGAATGCGCCACACGGCCCGGGCCCGCTCAAGCTGCAAGATCATAGCAACCCGGTGAGCTTTCGTAATATCTGGATTCGGGAGCTATAAAAGATCCTATTTTTTCTCCTACGAGGGGAACTCTATGGCGTCAACTAATTGTTATAAAGTTGTATAAAAACGTCAACCCTTCGTAAATTTTGGGTGAAGACAGTATTAAATGTTGCGGAAGACGCGCTCTTGACTTATGTTATTTGGTCATAATAAGTATCTTTCCATTGGTTATTTCTAGAAAATGCCCGATTTAAAACTAATCCAAACATGGAGATGAAATGGCGCAGGCTTAGCGGTAAGCCGATCAAGGCAGATATCAAGCTTGCCGTAGAAGAAGCTTTGCAAAAGGAGTTGGCTGATGGCCACAAGATGAAAGTTTGTATTGGCTCCGATTCTCAGGTAAAGGGTGGGACGGTAGAATACGCTACCGTTATCGTTTTCTTGCGCGAGAAGAAGGGAGGATTCATGTTCATTAGCAATCACAAGGAGCATCGCGAGATGAGCCTGCGTGAGCGCATGATCTCAGAAGTTGGGCGCTCCGTTGGCATCGCTTACGAGCTTTGTGATCTTTTGGATCGCTACGACGTAGCCCTGGAGGTTCACGCTGATATCAACACTGATCCACACTTCCAAAGCAATGTTGCGCTCAAGGAGGCCATGGGTTACATTTTGGGTATGGGCTTCGTTTTCAAGGCCAAGCCAAATGCCTTCGCCAGCACCAGCTGTGCGGATAAGATGGTTTAAATACCGATTTACGTTTCCGATACGGAAACCGATTATGATAGGGCATCCCGGGCTCCAGATTTGGAGCTTGGGATGCTTGTATTTTATACCTGTGATATCTCTTTTGCTACTTTGATTAAGCGCTGAGTTTTACCTCTTTCTTGCCGATTTTATTTCGGTATATTTGCTGATTCACCAAACCATCTGATCTTGGCTGGAAAAGCAAGCACGAAGAAGAAGTCGAAGAAGGTAACCCCTTTGATGCAGCAGTATTTCCAGGTAAAAGCCAAGCATCCTTCGGCTATTTTACTTTTCCGCGTTGGCGACTTTTATGAGACCTTTGGTGAAGACGCTGTGACGGCTGCTCAAGTGCTGGGTATTGTGCTGACCAGCAGAAATAACGGCGGTAGTGATATCGAATTAGCCGGTTTTCCACATCACTCACTCGATACCTATCTGCCACGCCTAATCCGGGCCGGCCACCGCGTGGCGATCTGTGAGCAACTAGAAAAACCTTCCAAAGAAAAGAAGATCGTTAAGCGTGGGGTTACCGAAATTGTAACACCTGGTCTAGCGGTTGATGATCAATTACTCGATCATAAGAGCAATAACTTTTTGGCTAGCCTCTTTGTCGGTGGTAAGCAGAAACTCGGTCTGGCACTGCTCGACATTTCAACGGGAGAGTTTTTGGTATGCGAAGGGAATCAAGAATACATCGATAAGCTTTTGCAGAGTTTCCAGCCAGCGGAGGTGATCATGGCTAAGGACCGCAAGAAGTCCTTCCAAGAGCGTTTTGGTGAGCGTTTCCACTTGTTTACCTTGGACGAGTGGATCTACACTTTAGAATACACCAGGGAACGACTCCTCAACCACTTTGAAGTCCAGTCATTAAAAGGCTTTGGCATTGAAGAAATGGAGCTAGCACAAATTGCTGCAGGAGCCATTTTGCACTATTTGGAGACCACAGAAAATAAAAACGTTCGCCACCTTACCAGCATTAGTCGCGTACAGCCTGACCGTTATGTTTGGCTAGACCGTTTTACCATTCGCAACCTCGAGCTCATCTATAGCCCCCACGAGACAGGTGTTCCTTTGATTAATATTCTTGATCATACTGTTTCCCCTATGGGCGGGCGCCTACTGAAGAAGTGGGTTGTACTGCCCTTGAAAGATGTTGCGGCCATTGAGGAGCGCCTGAGTGTCGTTGATCACTTTGTGAAGGATCAGAACAAGGTTTCGGAGCTCAGCACGGCCTTACGGCAAATGGGAGACTTAGAACGCTTGATTGCCAAGGTGCCACTTGGGAAAATCAACCCGCGTGAGGTGATGTCCCTAAAGCGAGCGCTGGAGGCTATACCTGCCGTGCAGGAAAGTTTGGCGGGCACGTCGAATGACCTGCTCGAGAAGATTGGGCAAGGTCTAGATCCCTGTGCAGAATTGTGTGCCGAGATTGCACAGCAAATTGTGGAGGAACCACCGGTCAACCTCAACAAAGGTGGCGTCATTGCCGATGGCTGGTCACAGGAATTAGACGAGCTGCGTGATATTATGAAAAACGGCCGCAGTCGTTTGGTGGAGATTAAAGAACGAGAGGTAGAACGCACTGGAATCAGTAGCCTCAAGATTGGTTTTAATAATGTCTTTGGTTACTATCTGGAGGTCACGAACAAGTACAAAAACGACGTACCCGAAGAGTGGGTCCGTAAACAGACGCTCACGAATGCCGAACGCTACATAACGGACGAACTCAAAGTACTGGAAGATAAAATTCTAGGTGCCGAAGAGAAGGTTTTGGTTTTAGAAGCCAGCTTATTTGATCAAATGGTATTACGCCTGGCGGATTTCATTCCTACGGTCCAACGCAATGCCGCTTTGATCGCTCGCCTTGATTGCCTGCTGTCCTTTGCGAAAGTGGCGGTTAAATATCATTACGCTCGACCTCAAATGGACGACAGTTACGTCATTGACGTAAAGGAAGGGCGACACCCAGTAATTGAACAGCAACTCCCACTGGGAGAAGCCTACGTGCCCAACGATGTGTACCTAGACCGGGATGAGCAGCAAATTATGATGATTACCGGGCCAAACATGTCCGGTAAATCAGCACTCTTACGCCAAACCGCCTTGATCTGCCTAATGGCGCAGATGGGGAGTTTTGTCCCCGCGGCTTCGGCACGTTTGGGGATGGTGGACAAGGTATTCACGAGAGTGGGGGCCAGCGATAATATTTCTAGCGGAGAATCGACCTTCATGGTAGAGATGAACGAGACCGCCAGCATCATGAACAATATCTCCGATCGGTCGCTCATTCTCCTTGATGAAATTGGCCGAGGTACGAGCACCTACGATGGCATCAGCATTGCCTGGTCGATTGCGGAATATCTACACACTAATGAGGTGGCGGCACCAAAAACATTATTCGCTACCCACTATCACGAGCTCAACGAATTGGCGGAGAAGTTTCCCCGCATCCGCAATTTCAATGTGTCGGTTAAGGAGGTGAGCAATAAGGTGATTTTCTTACGGAAGTTGTCTGCTGGTGGGAGCCAGCACAGCTTTGGAATCCACGTGGCGAAGATGGCCGGTATGCCGCGTTCGATAGTCCTACGTGCTAATCAAATCCTTGGACAGTTAGAACAGAAGCACTTAACGGATGAAGGAGAAGCACAAGCAGTAAGTGATGGTCCTAAGGTTGAACGCCCAGCTACCGCTGCGATCTCCGCAGAAGCTATGCAGTTGAGTATTTTTGAAACGGTCGACCCTGTAGCAGGACAGTTAAAAGCGATTCTGCAAGACCTGCAAATCAATAACATGACACCGATAGAGTGCATGATGAAACTCAACGAACTCAAGCAGCTTCTGGAAGAGTGAGCAAGCCACTAGAAGACCTGAACCAGCGCTTTCCCAGGCAATAATCATATCTTAGAGCTTGGTTGGGAATTTTGCGAACTGATTATCAACGATTTGTAGTTCTGTCTAAAGGGTCAAAACTGAGTTTGGCGGGCCAAAT
>JBCBWU010000439.1:0-1368 GCA_039816955.1 Bacteroidota bacterium | reverse complement strand
TGATGCGAGGCTCATCACTGTAGCTTGCTCCCAGGTTGCAGTAGTTATCACTTAGATCAACGTAGCCAGAAGCGGTCAACAGGAATGGATACCCGGTGATGCTCGCCGCTGGATTATCAGCTGGTCCACCTACCGAACCATCGGTTGGGAACTCTTCGTCACATTCAATCGTCACCGTAAATGGTGGGATGATCAGATCAGCTATCGTTGGTAGCGTCAAGGTGATCGTCTGCGTACACTCGTCTGTGCGTGGGTCTCCGATGCACAGCCCGTCTGCGCGGTCAGAGACCGCGAACAGCCGCGTAATCGTGATATCTCCACAGTCACCTGCTGGCTCAACCAGATCAGATACCGTCACCAGTACTGGTCCACAGTTATCAGATACATCTGGATAACCGGTCAAGTCAAGAATCGCGGCCAGTTCAGCAGAGATGCTGCCAGGCATGATACTTCCATCAGCATTGACCATGTAGGTCATTGGCTCCGTGATCTCTACCAGATCCAGGTCGTCGCAGAACAGTGGCAGGGTTACTTCAACTGGTGCAGGTGCCGAGAATGGAGCTGAGAAGGTGCCGCCATTATCGCTTACTACACCAATTATGTAATCCGTACCAGGACCAAAGTCCGACAGGCCATCACTGATCATGATCGTGTAGGTCTGTCCAGCTTCCAATGGCAATGCAATGCGGTAGTCTTGATCCAAGAAAGCGTTCACGCCGAATGGATCAACGAAGTAGGCGCCATCAGAGCCACCCAGGATGTTCTGACAAGGATCATCCTCGTTGAATGCACCTTGGAAAACAGCAAAGTTAGAGCCGAAGCCGTTAGTTGCCACCTGAATGTTGTACACATCCGTTTGGGGTACCGTAAACTCGATCAAGTCGTATAGGTACTCACCGTCCGTTGGCTCGAAGAAGCTCTGGAAGCAGGAGTAGTCGTTCAGCTCGATTATATCCTCCGTGCCGTCGAGGCTGCCTTGTAGCGTCTGTAGAGCAAAATCTACGGTCACATCACTCACATCATCTGGGCATTCTACTACCGGATCGGTCTTGTCTTCGGCGAAGATCGTACCCCAGCAGGTGTATACTTCTTCTCCGTCTTCGATCAAGGTGATCATGTAGGTATGCTCGCCGCAGCCGCTCACCACATTAGTACCAGTACCGTCAACATCGATGATGAAGTCATCAATACAACCACTTAATCCGGTTAGAACCATATCCTCGGTGATTACTGCGGTGCAGTTATCGCCTAAGGTCACGTTCACATCTGCGATACAAGCAAACTCGATTGCTGGCTCGATAAAGCCGGCATCTACGGTGTTGAAGTCATCACCAGAGAACAGATCGTAGAATGGCGTCTGGAAGTCGG
>JBCBWU010000438.1:0-1407 GCA_039816955.1 Bacteroidota bacterium | reverse complement strand
ACGGACGGCCTTATAGAAATGTAAACGATATCCATAACTGTACATTCTATCTGCTAAAAGGAAAAATTATGGAGAGAATTGGAGTTTAAGATAAGGGAACAACCAGTTCAAACAACCTGCCTTATCATCGACTAAATAGGACTGTGAGGGTACAATTAAAGTCGATAGATTGGTATCCTTTATTGAATTGTTGAAATTATGATACATCTCAAAAAGGCCATTTGGTTGATGATTTCCCTAACCCCAACTTTTATTGCTGCTCAATGTGGACTAGATATGGTTGGTTGTTGGTCAAACTCTTCAAATTCCATTTTAATTGAGGTTGAGCCAAGAAAGGACGAATGGCGTCTCTTTGGTGGATGTATTGTGAGCAATGAAAAAAATGAATATAAGGGGGCGATTTATGGCGGTAATCGACGACAAATTACCATTGAAATTTATCAAGCAACGGACAGAATTACGGGAGAAACTACCAATTTAAATAAAACACTAGAATTTGCAATACTTGATGCAAGTAAGCAAGAGTTGGTTTTACGAGCTATGTCAGATGATGCAATTAATTTGTGGGGGAAGAATCAAATTAGGCTTTATAATAGTGAGTTTGTAAAGTTTGAAGATTTAAAAATCGACTACATTATTTTTTCCCGATTTGGGGAGAAGTATACCCTAAGATTAGATAATGGATTAATCTATAAGAGGATTAGCAGATACAGAAAGAGAGGAAGAGAGTATATTTTTTATAAGGGGGAAATTTCTAATGAATTTTGTGAGAACATGATTCAAGAGATTAAACGATCTAGTATCCTTTACCTATCTCCCTGCGAATTTGAAAGTGGATGGAGCCATACTTCATACGCAAATATTACTATTTACTATAATGATAATCGGTACAGGTATTTTTCACAAGGACATAGTGACCGCGTTTCAAACTTGATCTATCATTTGCGATATAGCGAGATAGATGTAAAATGGAGGAGGACTAATAGAATAGCAGTATTAAATCCTCTTAAATGAGTCATATCGGTATGATTGGACTTTAGTAATCTTGGCCAAATTGGTCGATTCTCCCTAAATCTGTATCAAAAAAATCTATGCCTATTCGGTAGTCTTGTTGGGAAGAAGACTCATCTGCCTATGGTAATTATCACTAGTGATTGTGGTTTACTTCCAATGGTCAGAGCTTGCCTTTGTTCAGCTTAAAATACATTTGTCTAATTGCGTATCCATGTCAAGAAGCGAGCTTTGCGCTTTCTCTGAACTCATTATCTTAAGATCGAATGATCTGACATGCGCTACCATCTTTCTATTACCAATTATTGATGATGGATGAAACGCTTTTGGTAAGTCATATAAGCTTAAGTCGAGATCAGTGTGTATTCCGGCAGCGTCTCCCCCTCTAAAGGTCTG
>JBCBWU010000437.1:0-1499 GCA_039816955.1 Bacteroidota bacterium | reverse complement strand
GCCCGGTTTGGACACCGTCATTAACACATAAATCGGGCTTTCTGGAGGCAACCCCAGTGGAGGTGTATACAGCGGGGCTGGAGTAACGGATGATGGTAATGGAATGACGTATAGTTTTGATCCCGCGTCTGCTGGAGTGGGAGTAGAGACGCTTAGCTATACGGTCAATAGCATGACTGCCAGTGATGATATTGAAGTCTTTGCCACTGGAACAGCCACCTTTACTGCTCCTGCAGACTTGTGTATAGATGCAGGTACACTCACCAACTTGGGAGGTGGCATGCCAGCAGGAGGTACCTACAGTGGCTCCGGTGTAACCGATAATGGTGACGGTACTTACGACTTTAATCCAGCGCTTGCCGGTCTGGGAGTTCATACGATCACTTATACCTCACCGGGTAATTGTGCGGGTAGCGCTACTGATGATGTAGAAGTACTGGCGGCCTGTGGTTGTACGGTTGGTACCACTTTCTTCTACTGCTACGGAAATAATGAAACAAATCTGGTAGCCTTTGAAATTTGTCCATCCGCGGGTGAGTTTGCTCGAGCTACTATCGATCAAGGCACAATCGATCAATTGGGCGATAATCTAACCGTTTATCAAGGTGTAACCGGCTCTGGTAGCTCGGGTACTTCTGTCTTTATCTCCACCAGTAATGATTTGAGTGGCAATGTAATTTCTGGAACGGTGGCTGACGAATGTCTGATTTTCGTATTTAATTCGGACGATGATGAGAGTTGCGCACAGGGCAGCGAGCTGCCTTTGCGGGTCTGTGGTGAGAGTTTCAACGGTGTCAGCTTTACTGCGCTGGATGACCTTTCCATTAATTCGGGAGTACAAACAGGACTGAGCGGTGGTTTCCCTACCGGTGGTGTCTACGGTGGACCAGGTGTTACCGATGATGGTAATGGAATGACCTATACTTTCGATCCCGTGGCTGCTGGCCTCGGAATCCATACTCTTACTTATACGCTAAGTGGTGTTACAGCTACCGATGATGTGCAGGTGCTTAACTTGACTCCACCGTCGTTTAGTAAATCTTTCAATAGCAACAATATTGGTCCGGGTAGTGTAAGTGCACTGACCTTCACCATTGACAACTCTGGCTCTGGTACTGCAGCTGAAGATTTAGCTTTTGTAGATAACCTCCCTGCTGGCATGACCGTTGCGTCAGTACCTGGTGTGACCAGTACATGCGGCATCTCGGCTGTAATTACAGCTACTGCGGGAAGCAGTACGATTAGTTTAACGGATGGAATCATAGTTGCCGGCGGAAACTGCGCTATTTCCGTCAATGTTACCAGCTCAACTGTTGGTACTCACACAAATACTACAGGTGATCTGACTTCAAACCTGGGTAATAGTGGTACTGCTAGTGCTAATTTACAAGTGCTGGATAACCGCCCAGGCTTTAGCAAGAGTTTCAGCCCTGCATCTATTGAATTAGGTGGGCGAAGCACCTTGACCTTTACCATTGATAACTCTGCTAATACGGTTG
>JBCBWU010000436.1:0-1564 GCA_039816955.1 Bacteroidota bacterium | reverse complement strand
TATTGTATGGTGGTGAAATGATATGAATTAATACAAAGAGGTAGTATAAGCGATTGCCAAAGCGCTTCTTCGCATATCGTTATCACAACCATCTATCTATTTGGTTTTGTGTAGCTTTGAACTTTCAATAAAATCCTATAATCAAAACCAGTAATGAGTAAACTATACAGCACTCTTTTTCTTTTGAATTTTGTATTTCTAAGTACCACCATCGGACAAATCACCCCTGATAACGCGGAAAATCTCTTTATCGTTAATCAAACAATATATGATGTAAACACCCTAGAACCTGCCTGGAGTGAGAACATCAGTTCAAAGTTCACCATCAAATTCGAAGAACAGGATATACTCGGCGTGAATTCAGGATCTCGTCTTCTCTTCTTTGACAACAAAGGTGTAGCCACCGGAGATATTACATTACCTAGAGGGGCTTATGTATCACCCAACTTAGACTACGTACTTACATCAAGTGAGCAAGATTTCTGGATACAAGACATCGTCGATTTTAAAGGCCTGAGTGAAGCAAGGCGGCTGACTCAACTAGGAAATATTTCTAATTTTCGTATCGATCACTGGAGTGGAAACATGTTATATTTCAGCCTCTATGTTGATAGGTACATTCTGAATATAAGCACCAAGGAAATCAGTAGATTCAACGGAGACAGTGATGATCTGCCCAAAGAAAACCTATACTACAATCCAAGTGGAAGCATCTCTCCTAATGGCAAGTATGGTCTAAGCAAATATTACCCCGAGACGCGTAAGGAAAGTGTGATAACTGAATTTGAAGGACATGCAGTCTATAACTTCAATAGTGGGGAACATATCCAATATCCTCCTGTAACTGATGAATTTGGGATATTGAATACTGCACCCGTTTGGATCTCCCCCAATTCGTTTTTTGTCTTTGTCACTTCCGCAAAGGAAACATCGTCGCTTTCTAATCAATTGTTGGGTTGGAAAGGACAATTCAAAGAAGACGGTAATATTGAAATTCTGAAAGGGTACAATACACCTTTTCAAGGAGTTCAAAGCAAAGTAGACTTCCTCACTCACTTTGATGGTCGTTCACGCTGCGTTTCTCCTGATGGGAAGTATTCGCTATTTTTTGTAGATGAAAAATTAGCTGGTGGCGGCAGATCGATCAAGCTGCTTAACCTAGATACAGAAGAGTTTCAGGTACTATTTTCTAATAGTAACGAAGAAGATTTTGAGAAAAACTCCATGGTTTCAACTTGGTCTACACCTGCCTCTTTCCGGTGGATTTCATCAACCGAATTTATTTATACAACTGATGGTGATTTACTCACGCAGGGCACATGGGTCTTTGATGTAGAAACAAAACAGAAGAGAAAGGTTAGTTCTTTTGTGGCTCAAAAATTTCTCGTCTTCGAAGATGCGAATTATGTCCTATTTAGTGCAAACGGAAAACTTTTCCGCCTGGGAATGAATGACGACAGCACTGCTGAGGATACACAAATCCCTACGGTCAATCAATACTCTAAGCTTTTCAAGCTTGTTAGAGAATTCAAATTATGCTCATGAAAGGGGTCCTATTATCTGC
>JBCBWU010000435.1:0-1662 GCA_039816955.1 Bacteroidota bacterium | reverse complement strand
TGTTTGTCCTCTGCTCTGAGGTCTTGCCAATCTAGTATTTTCAATGAACTTTTGTACAATTAACAATCGTACGAGCGTGTTTGGAAATTCGGTCTTCAAATAAAAATCAGTCGTTTTAGCCTTAATCAAGGCACTGAAACCGGAGTTTAGCAGCGCTAAATGAGGATTTCAGTAACGTAGAGTAAGGTTAAAAAGTCGATTTTGACGCCGATTATTGAATTCCAAACATGCTCTGCATCCTAGTTCTTCAGAATGCGCTTGGTGTAGACCTTGTCTCCAGATTGTGCGCTTAGTAGGTAAGTGCCGGAAGGAAGCCCCTGCAAGTCGAATTGCTGATTTCCTCCACTTATCGACTGCTGGCGAAGTACACTTCCATTCAAATCTAGTAACTGCAGATTGTAATTCTCATCAATGATTGGTAACGAAATAGTCACCTGATCAATAGCAGGATTAGGGTAAGCATTGAGCTCATCCACACTCGCATTACTCGGTGCGGTCGAAAATTCGGAGTCGTCAAAGTCACCAATGAGAAAACCGGCACAGTTTTCACTGAGCACTTGTGAAATATTTAAAATAAACTGCCCACAGTCTTCTGTTTGTACGTCCAGGTAAACGTTCTGCCCAGGCTGTACTGGGTTGCCAAATGGAGGTTGTCCACCAACGAATGGGGTGTAGATTACTGGAGGACCGGTGAAGTTATTCAGTTCCACAATTAGGTTAGGACCATCCCACACTTTGTAGATGAACACATTCGTCTCTAGGTCAACATCAACGGTGCCGTCACAATTCACGTGGAAAGTAGAGCCACAGAAAGTAAAGCTAGTACCGTCGTCTGGTGGGCAATTCTCCTCAATTACGCGAGAAATATTCAGAATAAACTGACCGCAGTCTTCTGTTTGTACGTCCAAATAAACGTTCTGCCCAGGCTGTACCGGATTACCAAATGGAGGTTGTCCACCAACAAATGGGGTGTAAATTACGTTAGGAGCAGGCGTGAAATTGTTCCACTCCGCAATCAGATTAGGACCGTCCCAAACCTTGTAAATGAAAACATTCTCCGCCAGGTCCACATTCACAGTACCATCGCAGTTCACTTTAAAAGTAGAGCCACAAAACTCAAAGTCGAATTGAGCTTGGAGGTTCGTGTTGGCAGTAATTAGGAAAGCAAGAGCTAATACTGTGTTTAAAATCCAAGTTCTCATAAAGTTTAATTTTGGTTTGAAAAAAAATATGAGTGAAAAATGAAAATAATGCAATGCAAATCACCTTCTCACCAAGTAGGATTGGTGCAGCAAGCGCATAACAATACGCTGTTGTTGGACTTAGGTATAGCAAGGCACGCCCGCATGATGTTGGTAACGCGGAGTGCTAAGTAGTCTTAGTCCTAAGTTGTTGAATTGCAGGAACTTGGAAATAATTGAGAAAAATCCAAAGTAGAGTAAAAATTCCAGGCTGATCAGTAGCAGCCCAGTAAAAGCATTATCGTAGTGAAGAATGATATGATAATAAAGAAAGCGTAAATAATGCTTATTTGGAGTACCTTTAAGTAGTGAGACAATAATACGTAAAAAAGGTTTATGGAGCTTGAAAAAAAATTCCATAATCTGGAATTTAACAAATTTTATTCTGCTTAGGGCCTCTTCGGTGATTTTGGCATTCAAG
>JBCBWU010000434.1:0-1672 GCA_039816955.1 Bacteroidota bacterium | reverse complement strand
TGATTTTCATCCAACTTAAAAACCAAACCCCGATCCCAGAGCATGATCCGGGTACCGGCATTGACGTCTTCTAAAAAACCCCGGGCACTGGCTACGATGAGACTGCCATCGTCTTCAGCTATGATGTCGTTGGCTCCTTGTTGGGTGTTATTTGGGGAGGTCCAGGCCCATTGCATTTGAAAATTAGTGTCAACACTTATAATGCGACTTCTAGCTTTTCGGTCAAAAGACGTGATATTATGATTGGATTCTTCTATTCCTACGATGATTTTATCATCTTGTAACAACATTGACACCGGCAAATGATTCCAGGAAAATTCGTAGGTAAAACGATCAATAGAGTCACCTAGAGCATTCAATTTTGTTATCGAAGTGTTGTATCCTGGAGTGAGGCCTATATCGTTTTCCCCGATATTCGACTCATTTAAAACAAAGTATTCATTGCTACTTTTGTGAAATAAAAAGTCGTTTACACGAGTAAAAGGGCTTAATGGATAATAAGCATTACGAAAAAAACGAGTTCCTAGTCTTTCTCCGTCAGGTGAAATTTTCATCCAGTAATTATAATTGCCAATACTATCAGATCCATACCCCATGGAGATGAAAGCATTTTCTGCGGCATTATAAATTAAAGGGGTTAACCAGTTTTGAAAAGTTAAATTAGTATCTAGGATCATATCGGCTTCCTGCAACTCCCCATTAAGATCAAGCCTGCCGAAAATGATACCTTCATCATAAGGAGGTAGTGTATCCACAATTAGACCGGAAAAATAATAGCAGCTATCTGTTACATGAACACTATTACCAACGGCTAAAAAGGAATCAAAGTAATACTGCTTGTTGAAAGTCTGTTGTGCGAAAGCATAGCTAAGGGAAAGTACTATGCCCAGGAGAAGTAGTAAGATTTTATTCATACGCAAAAGCTAATGCTCGCGGTGATAACAGTGGTCACCACCGCGAGCAGGTTGTTTAATTATTTACTACGCTGAGGCGAAGTCGTAGGGTTACCCCAAGCATTTCGCATCATTCCGGCATATACACCAGTTTGCCTTGCTGTAGTAGTCTTCCATTTTGACCTTCCAGCACGAAGAAGTAAAATCCGGCTTCGGTACTTAGCGGTTGCCAGCTAAAGTGAGTGCCGGGAGCCACTGTCTGCTGGTGTACTATTTGCCCGCTTAAGTTGTAAATACGCACGGTACCACACATTCACCGGTCGCCGAAGCCTTGCGCAGAAGCCTTACATCACTCCCCCTTTACCCACGGATAGGTTTTCAACCTTCTTCCTTGTTCATCCATTACCTGTAGATAATAAGTCCCTGCCGGATAATCGCGTACTGGCAGCATATAAGTAGTGTGCGGCGTAGGCGCTGCGAATTTACCCACTTGCCTGCCCGCAGTATCAAAAAGTAAAAAATGCCATTGCTGGCCACCGCTATCTCCCAGGTACACATTGAGATGTTCAGCGGCGGGGTTAGGGTAAAGGAGCAGCGCCGGACCTTCTTCCGTGGGTGCTTCGGTATCTACCAGGCCACATCCGGGGATGAGGCAGCCTTCACTATCCACTTTAATGAACCAGGCTCTTTGCCGGGGTGGCGCTTGCGCACCTTCGCGGTCTAAAGTGTAGCCACTCATAAAGTACCCTCCGTCGGGGGTAGCTTGTAGATCGTGGACG
>JBCBWU010000433.1:0-1867 GCA_039816955.1 Bacteroidota bacterium | reverse complement strand
GGGCCTACAAGTAGTAGGACAGATGCACTACCAGAATATCACTTGGATTCCTGCAAAAGACGGTCAAGGCAAGCCTATCAATTGTCGATTTAATATGCCAATCAAGTTCAATCTAGAATAGTCCCACTACTACAACCAAGCTTTCACCGTATTACGCCCGAGCTGGTACATATGCACCTCATCGGGGCCATCCGCAATGCGGATAATACGAGCGTAAGCAAAGAAGCCAGCTAATGGGGTATCACCGCATACGCCGAGGCCACCGTGCGCTTGAATAGCACGATCCACTACGGTCTGGGCCATTTGTGGGGCTACGATCTTGATCATACTGATCAGATCCTTAGCTACCTTATTCCCATAGCGATCCATCTTGTCCGCTGCGGATAAGGTCAACAGCCGAGCTTGTTCGATCTCGCAACGCGAACGGGCGATATCCTGCCGAATGCTAGAGAAATCTTTAATCGCTCGTCCAAATGCTTGCCGACTAGCCACACGCTGGCACATTAATTCCAGGCTGCGTTGGGCTGCTCCTATCAGGCGCATACAATGGTGAATGCGGCCGGGACCTAATCTCCCTTGGGCAATTTCGAAGCCTCTCCCCTCCCCCAACAGGATATTTTTCTTGGGCACTCGAACATTCTCCAATAGAATTTCGGCGTGCCCCTCGGGTGCATCGTAAGAACCAAACACGTTTAGGGGACGTACAATCTTCAGTCCGGGCGTATCCATTGGTACCAGGATCATACTTTGCTGTATATGGCGTTGGGCCTCAAAGTCCGTCTTGCCCATTACGATGGCAACCTTGCAATGAGGGTGCATCGCACCAGAAGACCACCATTTACGGCCATTAATCACATACTCATCCCCGTCGGCTACAATGGAGGTTTCGATATTCGTTGCATCGGAGGACGCAACAGCTGGCTCCGTCATCAAAAAAGCAGAGCGGATACTCCCGTCCATCAAGGGTTTCAACCACTGCTCCTGCTGTTCAGTATTGCCGTACTTGGCCAACACCTCCATATTACCCGTATCGGGGGCACTACAGTTGAATATTTCCGATGCCCATCTACAGCGCCCCATTTGCTCTGCGAGGGGAGCGTATTCCAGATTGCTTAATCCAGGACTTAAATCACCGTATTCTTTAGGTAGGAAGAGATTCCAAAGACCGGCAGATTTCGCCAGCGATTTGAGTTCTTCAATCTTAGGATGTACCGTCCAGAAGTTTTCCGGAATGGTGTAGTAGGCATTTAGCTCTTGCTCTACTGGATAGATGTAGCGATCCATGAAGTCTTTCACTTGCTGGATCAGCCCTGTGGTTTTATCAGTATAGTCGAAATTCATTAGTGTCTATTTTCTAGCCAGCAAGTAAATATCCTCCGTCGGCGGTATAAGTTCCTCCCGTCATGTAAGAACCGGCCTCAGAGGCCAGTAACAAGGCCAAACCGGTCATCTCCTCCGGCATAGCCATACGACCAGCTGGAATTTTATGCTCTACCCGCTGCAGCATCTTTTCGTTTTGCCATAATGCCGAACTCAGCTTCGTTTTTACCAAACCTGGGCAAATGGCATTGGAGCGAATACCGTGCTTTCCCCACTCCTTAGCCTGATTTTTCGTAAGCATCAAAAGAGCAGCCTTGCTAACGCTGTACAACCCAAGCCCAAAGTCGGGGTGTAAACCCTCTACCGAACTGATATTGATAACCGAGCCTCCTCCGTCTTTCAAGTAAGGTAGGCAGAGGTTGGATAAGTGCCAGGGTGCTTTCAGATTGATATCCATAATCTTATCAAAGACAGGCTCAGTGGCTTCTTCCAGGGGGCCAAAAATAGGATTGATCGCGGCATTGTTGATCAAAACGTCAATTCTACC
>JBCBWU010000432.1:0-2040 GCA_039816955.1 Bacteroidota bacterium | reverse complement strand
ATTCGACTCTTGCTCAGAAGTCATCTACGACTTTGTAGAAACCAGAACGGATGGTAGCTGCCCATACAACTACACGCTTACACGTACCTGGACAGCAACGGATGGTTGTGGCAATGCCAATACAACTACGCAAGTGATCACAGTGGAAGACACTACACCTCCGGAGATCATCTTTACCGAAGGTTACTTGAGTGAATACGCCCCAGGCGATGAGGTCTTTGTAGAGTGCTCTGAATACGGCAACATTTCATTGCTGATTGCTAACTCCGCTGCTGCCAGAGACAACTGCAGTGGACAGGTACCAACCACCTACACCTTTGAAGACCTTGGTAATTTCGACTGTGCCGAATTTGGCTACTCCGGTCACCTAGTCAGCACCTGGATAGCCACCGACGAATGTGGTAATACCAGCGTAGCGACCATCAACTGGTTCCTGGTGGATCAGTCACCACCGGAGTTCCAAGGCGTACCGGAGGACATCTGTACCGATGAGCTGCCACCCGTACCCAATGTGCAGGCGGTAGACGATTGCGAGTTTGCAGTACTACAGTACGCTCAATCTGAGCCAATTGACTGCGAGGGTGGGCAATACATTGAACGTACCTGGACCGCTACCGACCTTTGTGGTAACACCGCTACAGCGACACAGCGTGTTACGCTAAGCCCGGGCGATGGCCCAACCATTAGTTTTGACTATCCAGGCTTAGGCGATGCAATGGATGGCGATTTGGTGCGGGTGCCCGTAGATTGCGGTACCTCTTTCGAGGAAACCTTGGTAGAATTGGAAACCGCGGTAAGCATTGAAAACAGTTGCAATAGCAGTAGTGTGGAAACTGAGTTGGAGCTAGTGGGAGAAGGCGATTGTGCGGAGGAAGGTTACCTATCACGCTACCGTCTCAGCGTAAGTGCAATGGACGTTTGTGGTAACACATCTACCTTTGGACTACTCATCGACTTGGTGGACGAAACGCCACCGGTGGTCACTAGTCCTGTAGAGATTACTATCGACTGTGGCACGGAAGTTCCGACCATCAAGGCAACGGATGAATGCGGTGACGTAGCCTCGATTAACTTCATGGACAGCAGTCCTATCGAGCCTAGCTGCGCTAATGACCAACAGGTATTTGAGCGCGTGTGGACCGTCACGGACCTTTTTGGTAACAGCACCACTTTTACTCAATTGATCAGCATAATTGATAATACAGGGCCCGTATTCCTGGATGTACCAGCGGATGCTTGTGAAGACGAGACGATAGACGGAACCGTAACTGCTATTGACGAATGTACCGGTGATGAGGTAGATGTACAGTTTAGTGAAGCGGCAAGTACAGAACCTGGCTGTGGCGAAGTACTCACCCGCACCTGGACGGCTACGGATGCTTGCGGAAACACCTCTACTACCACGCAACAAGTTTTCTACGCCGATGGGGTAGCACCGACTATTAGCTTTGATCATCCTTTGCTAGCTGGTCTGGAAAACGGTGATGAGTTTATCATTTCGGTTGGTAGCAATTTAGGGTCACCAGAAGATCCATTTTTCTTTACCGCGGATGATGTAAAAGTTGCGGACAATTGCGCTAGCGACCTACTCGCCGAAGTAGCAGTCACCAGCAGCCTCAGTAATGACTGTGCTGCGGACGATTTCTTGGCTGCCTACCAGTATACCTGGACTGCTTCAGATCCGTGTGGCAACGCCAGCGAAGCAAAACTGACCGTGTACTACATCGACAAAGGAAGTCCAGATTTCTTCAATGTCCCCGCCGGAATAGAGGTCTATTGTGATAATGTGCCCGCACCTGTAGCACCAATTGTAAGTGACGACTACGACACTGACCTGGAAGTCACCTTTGGGGAAACCCAAACAACCACACCAGCTGGATTGCTGATTACCCGTACCTGGACGGCAGTTGATGACTGTGGCAATGTGGGTACCGCATCCCAGAAGATTCTAGTAGTTGACAATACGCTGAGCGCTGAGTTTGTCCTGGAACCCGAAGTGGTAGCGTGTAACTCAGATGATAATTTACTCTCCGTCATCGC
>JBCBWU010000431.1:0-2052 GCA_039816955.1 Bacteroidota bacterium | reverse complement strand
TATACTCGCGTGAAGTCGTTTGGCGAGGCCCACCCCGCAGGAGCAGCGCAGCTAAACCACTTCGTAAGCGGTATAGAATAGAAACTGTAGATACAGATATAAGAAAAACTGTATGATCGGGTTAATTAAAAGGAATACCGTCTTGCTACTCCTTCTTTTTTTCCTCAATACTATATAAGACAGCAAAGCAGTCAGGCTTCCAAGTGGAATCATAAACCACACAAAAAGGGTAAGTACGGGCCCGTGGGCCGGATGAAACATCAAATCTCCTTGGTAATTGGAATAATCAAAGGCCAATGTTCTATACCCCATGAACAACTCTGCGGGATAAACCAAAAGACAGGTATAGAGAATCATCTTTGAAAGTAAACCTTCAATTCTCCCCTCAGCCACGGGTTCTGCATCAAGTATTTTCTCTTCCATAGACAACTATTGTAACTATAGCTATTTTATACCCTGTTACTAATCATTCCCACCACTTTACGCGCATGTTAAGAAGAGTGTTTTCACTTCCAGTATCTTCCCAACCTTTATCCCGGTATTTGTCGGAAACGCTCAATTCGGCAACTCCTATATCAAAGTCCTCATTGGCCATGGGCACTCGGTAATCGCCCCAGTTACAAAGCTTTTCATTATTGCTTGCATCGCTTCTCCAGACCCCAACAAAGGCATTATTCACATATCCATCAGCCACCAATTGAATATCATCGTAGACCATCTGATCATCTTTATTCAAATACCACCTTGCACTGAGCTCTCCTTTGAAAATACCACTGTGTACCTGCTCTCTATTTTCTCTGAATTCGTATGCTCCAATTAATATCCCTTGCGACTTTATTCCTGCGTGCTCATACTCATTATCAACACCGAAATGAAATTCATTAAACGTTCTAATTTCATTTATCCTGATCACCCCGGTAAAATCACAGATCGTATTCTTGACCATAGATTTTCCATAAACGATGTATTCAGTCGAATCAAATGGATTTTTCTCAACTGTTATCAACTTTAGTCTTAGTCGCTGGTGATCTTCTCCAATCACTCCATAAACATTACTGTTCTCAGTCTTCGTCCATATTCTTGAGAAATCATAGCCCTTATAGTCCGCGATAAGGTTCTCCGAATTTAGCTTGCCTCCAAGCAAAAACTCCGTAGTGAAATAATCTGCGACTTGCGCATGAACGGTACCTAATGATAGTAGAAATAATACGGTGAGGTATTTCATTCTTTCATGAATTTCTTACGCCTACAAATTACTCAAGAAGCGCTCTACTGCTCTATCATTCCGCAAACGGAAAACGTGTTTATTAGCATCCAGACTTGCTAAACGTTCCAGTAAAGCCCGCCGGCGAAGCAGATTGTAGGTAGCCACGTAGTGATAGAAATTAAGATTGAAGCGCTCTCGGCAACCCGCCGGCATATCTGGCCTGACCTGGCCATGGTAGCGCCAAATGCGTTTGGTGATTCTCCATAGGCACTTAGGCGTAGCATAATCCAGATAAATCACCGTATCTGCCCGTTGTAAGCGGATATCCAGCGTGCCACCGTAATTGCCGTCGATGATCCACTGCGGCTGATCACTCAGTGCTTGCACCTTTGCTTGCCAGCTGGCCTTATCTGGCTCTTGCCAATTGGGCAGCCAGTAGTGCTGATCCAGATGTTGTAGGGGCAAGTCCGTTAGATCGTGTAGCCGCCTGGCAACAGTAGACTTACCGGCACCACAACAGCCGATGATCATTACTCTTTGCATAATAATGCTGATTAAAACAAAGGTGCATTTACAGCTAGAGGAAACAAGGGCAGTTACTCATCCTTTTTGGCCTCGTGCCGTTCGATGTGCTTATCTGGATCAAAAGTGAAGTTCCAGTTATTAGCGTAGCCTTGAATAGGTCCCAGACCTACTTCCGCACGAATCTCGTCAATATTATGTGGGTCTTTGATGCGTGCGAAATAGTGTTCTCCGGTCTCCGGATCGCGCTGCACCTGGCTGCCATAAATTTGTGGACGATCATTGCGCATTTCAACCCGGTCAATCAATAGTGCCAGCGAAGA
>JBCBWU010000430.1:0-2068 GCA_039816955.1 Bacteroidota bacterium | reverse complement strand
CCAAGTCGAACAACTGCTGCCTCATCTATGGCAACAGAACGAAATGCAAGAGGTCGGGTAATTGCTCGGACGCTTACACTATTGCGTTGTATCTATTGCACACATCTAGTCTAAAAACGTTAAGTTCATAGTCAGAATTCGCCGCATATTTTCAACTAGTATACAACCTTATTCAAAGTACTCTATTTCTCTTTCAATAACATAGTACTCTTCATCATTGATGTTTATTCTCTTTAAAATCCAATTTCCGCACAGATCATATTTATACTCAATCTTGTCTACCTCTTTTTCTAGGTCGATATCATACTCCTCAACCAAGACTTCATCTCCTAAGGCATTGTAATCCGAAATAATCCACCCATCTAGCTGTCCGTCATCATACAAATACCACTCTTCACGTTGCAAGCCTTTACTACCACTGTCATAGATATATTTTGTGTATTCTAATGTATCTTCAATGTTTTCGTATTCTACCATACCTACAATATCCCAAAACTCATTATGGCTAGTTTTAATTTTGAATTCATTTCCATCAGGATCAACAGACACATGTAATTTATCTCTTGATAACGAGTCAACTGTAATCTCTATCGTCCCAGCATATTCATCGTATTCTTTGCATTGCTTGACTATTCTTTCACCTGAAACATATTCTGTAAAGCATTCCAGAGCAGCATTTCCTCCAATATCTTTTCTGTAATTCTCTCGCCCTAGATCATCATACCCAACATACTCTGAGGTAAACTTCCCCGTTCGTTCAGTCAGTCTACCAAGCTTATCATATTTATATTTGTCCCTATGAACTAGGAAATCTCCTTCATTTATCCAATCTAACACCAATATTCTCCCTGAAGAGTCAACATGCATAATGAAATCATATTCCCAATTATACATTTGCCCCCTTTCCTTTTTCTCAAATTTACTTGTAGCAAGGAACGATCTTTCCTCTACTTTCTTCACCGGACCCCTTAAATTCTCTGTTTCTAAGTAGGTACTCCTAAAATCACACTTATCTAGAATTACAGTATCAATATTATCAACGGGTTCGATTTTGTCACAGTTAAGAAGTAACAATACGGTGGTAATCAATAAATGCTTCAACAGGTACTTAGGATTCATTTTCTATTTGTATTTATTACGACGAACTCTAGCTAACACGACAGTATAAGAAAGAACTCAATTGACCGTGGTAGAGCTGGGTAAAATTATATTACTATTCATGATCATCACCAATGTGAGAAGGTATCCCAAAGGAAGATTTCGCGGGGATTACAGTTTCCCCTTGATAGATTTTAAGCCAATCCCAATAGATAATCAAGTTAGAACCTACCTCTATATATTCCATCCATCCTGTAGCAAGTAGTACATCATGCTCATTGAATACTCGGATACCGGAAAAATTCTCTAACACTCCATCTAGCCAAGCAATACATTTTCCTTCAATACAAGAATCTGACCAATCATATCGAAATCCTACTATCGAGGCACCATAGTGCTCAAGATCACGGTTTAATTGCCGCTCAATTTCCTGTTTTAAGGCTGGGCCCATACACCGGGCTAGGCCCATTGAGCTATAGTTGGGTTTCACATTGTCGTTCATGTTAGCCTCGATAGCATTTTAGGAAAAAGCCTTTTCATGGTAAACCTCAAAGTGAGCAAATAAATTCCTGAGGTAATAGACTATTCAATCTGATTCAGTCAGCGACCGAGTCAAGAACAATGAGAACCTGCTTTTCAAGGTATTTTGCGTATCGACTTCCTTCTGCCATGTGCGCTGAGAACCAGTCGTAACTGCTCTGGAGCTTTTCTGATTCAGTTGTACTTTTATCGTTTCGTAAAACCGCTGGGAGGTTGTGTATTAAATTAGCTTCGTAAAAGGTTTTCATATCTTTTTTCTCATATGCCTCATATCGTATTTCGAGGATCATATCTCGCATAACTCTGTAGAATAGTTCTTTAATTTGATTATCCGTTAATTCTGGTTTTTTCCTCAGGTTAAACGCATCAAATGGAGAGCACTGTAATTTTTGCACTATCATGTGTGGCGGGTGGGTGTCCCGGTACTGTT
>JBCBWU010000042.1:0-41293 GCA_039816955.1 Bacteroidota bacterium | reverse complement strand
ACCATTGATCGTATAGCTAAGCGTCTCTACTCCCACTCCGGCAGAGGCGGGATCAAAACTATACGTCATTCCATTACCATCATCGGTCACTCCAGCCCCGCTGTATACACCTCCACTGGGGCTTCCCCCAGAAAGTCCAGTTTGGACTCCATCATTAACACACAAATCTGCGGGAGCAGTGAAAGTTGCATCAGGATCTTGCCCGTTACCACAAACTTGTAATTCGACCACGTCACCATCCACACAGTTAATAGCGGAGTTATCACTGTTGACCACGAAAATCAGGCACTCATCCGCAACGGTGGCCGTAACCGTAGGCGTACCCGCAGCTACATTACCGTCTATTGGTCCCAGGACTGGAGTAGCACCTGTTCCAGAGCCCGTACCGGTGGGCCCTTGAAAGACCGTTAAGTTATCGAAGTCCTCCTCGAAAAATCCTTGAATAATGGTCGCACTAGCGGTTTCTCCAGCATCAGGACAAATCTCAAAGGCCGTAATATTGACCTCGCCATCATCGTAGCAATAAGTGTAGAGATTTTCACCCGGACCACATTGGGCGAATAAAGAAGGTGCGAGAAAAGTAGTAGCACAGACGAGAGCAATACTACTTAGCAGCGGTACATTTTTCATGGTTGATTATAATTTGCCGGTTGGTAGTCGTCTACCAGAATATGGGAACAAGCGCTCTTTGCCGTAGCAGCAAAGGGCCAGTTCGTTTCAAAAGCAATTTTTTAGGTCGTGCAAGGAAAAATGGGCAGGGTACAGCCCTATTTTAGTCCAGTGCTTCAAAGATAGCAAAAATGGACTGTTGGCTATTGTAATGATGGACGCTTTATGGGTAGGAACGAGAGGAAGGAACGAATCTAATGGGATGGACCCCTACTTAACCCCCTATTTATGGGGCCAGGTTTAACTCCCACGACAAAGTTGATAGAAGGATAAACTGTCACAAAGCAGAAGCTTTAGTACAAAAAGAAGCGGCCCGCACTTGGCAGGCCGCTTCTTCAAATTTTTTCCATCTGATACATCTTTAGAGAGAGTCAAGTTGTCAAGATTAGGGAGTCATCCGACAACTTTTCTCTTCTCTTTATCTTTTACGCCTGCACTACATGAGATTCTGATTTGCTGACGATTAAACTCAAAAAAAAATTATAATTTGTTATCAGCAGGACGAAAGACAGTTGCTATTATTTCGGTCGATGTGCCAAAGGTACACTAATTCAATTGTGACACCTTACGAAAAAAGCTATACTTAGAAAACGGTACGTTTCGGCTCTCTATCGGGGCAAAATCAATAGGGATCGGTCATTCTTTTATTGTCTCTGGTATGTTAAAAATAGGGAACGGTAGGAAAATGGCTGTGACCGGAAGTAAATAATTAGCATTCGTGGTGGTAGCCTAAATTAATCCTCCGCTCAAAGCTCATAAATATTAGACGTTCCCTACTCTTCCACCATATATTATTCAGATATTCCTAAAGGAGTAAAATTTAAAAACACAAATGTTATTTATAGCTTCAATAACACAAAAACTTGATCATTCATCAAAAAAGTGTTAATTTTATCATATTGTTTACACATTGATCGTCAGAGAGGTAAAACCACTGACGAGCGTATATGTCTTTTTGCTATGAAGAAGCAAGTTGTCAATCGCAAGTATAATTTTCCCGACGCTGACCTTTACGTGCAGTGCCTGGAACGCATTCGCTACGCCAAACGCGATATTGGTCGTTTCCGTCAATACAGCTACGATGAGCATCGACTGAAAGCCTTCTTAGATAAGTGCGAACGCTTTCGGCAGTTGCCTGATGATGATGAAGTGCTAGGCGACCAAATGTTAACCACCGAGAAGAAGAATACGGCATCTGAGAAACTGAAAGGGGCTATCCGTTCAGTCATGACTCGGGTGGCAATGAAATACAGCAACCGTTCGGGCCGCTACCGCAAATTTGGCACGGCCAAAATGGGCGATATGACCGACCCTCAACTCTTGTTCTGTGGCCGGCGAGTAGCCAGAGTAGCCCGCCAGCAAATAGACTTCCTTGCGGAGGTTGGAGTAAACGAAAATGTGATTCAAAAAGTCACTGATGCTTGCCGGCAGTTTGAGAATGCACTGAATATTCAACAAGATAAGGTCGCGGAACGTGATATTGCAGTGGAGCGCCGTACGGAACAGGGCAATGTTCTCTACGACGAGCTGGTTACCCTTTGTAACATTGGGAAAGATATCTGGGCAGAGACCGACCTGGCGAAGTACGAGAATTACACCATTTACGAGAGTAACAATGACCAAAAGATTGCCCGCAAGCAGCGAGAAGCCGCGAGCAAGAAGTAATCATATTGCGGCAAAGGGATTAGTAAATATAAGGTAAAGCGCCATACTAGAGCTGACAAAGACTATCAAGTGCACGGCAAGAATTAGCACAAAAGTTAAACTAGTTGGCCTTTCGTGACGAGCTCGGAAGATGGCCAATAACCCAAGCCCTGAAAACAACCAAATACCCGCCGTGCCGATGACTACTAAATCCGGCCATCTTGTAAACCATGCATAAGCCCTTTCCGGATGATCTCGGTATTCCATCACGAGTAGGCCAATTCTCGCTGCCACCAATACACCAATACCTAGATTATAGAACAAAAAGCGCAAAGCTCTCCGGTATTGGCTGACATTCACTGCAGACTGTTCCTCGCGCCAGTCGTCTAATACACTCTTATCTTCCATTCAATTGATCTTTGCTGGCAATGCACCCGAATTCGACTTGTAAACGTACCTTTGCCGGCATGCCACAAGATAAATCAATTGCATTATTTCCTCCGCATCTACGGGCCATTGCTCAGGCGTTAGAGGCCATTTTTCAAGAAGGCTACTATGCCGATAAGGTTATTGAACGCACCCTTAAGGCAGATAAACGCAGAGGGGCCCGCGATCGCGCCTTCATCGCCCAGAATATCTACGAGATTGTTCGCTGGTACCGGCTCCTTTATTCCCTACGCGGTAAGGAACCGAAGACCGAAAACGACTGGTGGGAGATCATTGGAATTCGCTATATCATAGATGGTCATACGCTCCCCAAGTGGAAAGAGTTTAAGCGCCTAGATGCTAAAAAAATTGATCAACGTTATCGTCGGTTGAAGAATGAACGTGCCATCCTAGAGTCGATTCCAGATTGGATCGATGAAGTTGGCATGACAGAGTTAAAAGAGCAGTGGCCCCCTACCCTACACGCCTTGAATCGTCCAGCGGATGTTATTCTCAGGGCCAACCTTTTGAAGACAAGCCCGGAAGCACTGGTACAAGAGCTGAAAAAAGACAGCATTCGTGCCGAAGTAATCGATGGTGCGGCCTTGAAGGTTTTAGAACGTAAACGCCTGTTCTCTTCCCAAGCTTTCCGCAGTGGGCTGTTTGAAGTACAAGATTATAGTAGCCAACTGGTTGCCCCATTTTGCGAAGTGGGTCCCGGTATGCGGGTAATAGATGCCTGCTCCGGAGCAGGAGGGAAAGCGCTGCACCTGGCCACACTCATGGAAAACAAGGGCCAGCTGATTGCGCTCGATACCGCTGCCTGGAAATTGGACGAACAACGCAAAAGAGCCAGACGCAACGGTATCCACATTATCGAGACAAGGCCCATTCAAAGCACCAAGACTATTAAGCGCTTGCGCGAATCCGCTGATCGTTTGCTTCTGGATGTCCCTTGCTCTGGCCTGGGGGTATTGCGGCGGAATCCTGACTCCAAGTGGAAGCTCTCTCAAGATTTTCTAGTAAAAATTCGCCAAACGCAACAAGAAATATTGCAGTCTTACGCTAAAATGCTGCGCACCGACGGCAAACTTATTTATGCCACTTGCAGTGTTCTGCCCAGTGAGAACCAAGAGCAAGTCCGTACTTTTCTTGCCTCTGAAGTAGGGCAAGCCTTCAACTTAGAAGATCAAAAATCGATTCTACCACAAGACCAAGGATTTGACGGCTTCTTCATGGCTCGTTTAGGCAAAAAATAAGTTTTTAGCAAAAAAGCGAGTAATCCACATAGGGGGAGTAAGGTATTTTGGTTTCTCTATACACAGAGTGTGAACGTTCACTTACTGAAAAGCGGGCTTGATAATGATCAGGGCCGAGTTGACTAAATAAAGATTCAGAAGAACTTGTAACTCCTTTAACTTGTCGTAAAATAAAATTGTGACTTGAAGAGTTTTCTTTACCATTATGCTCCTTGAAAAAGTAGCATTGAATCTGAAGCTAGCGTAAAAGTTCTCTCCAAAAAATTGAAGAAAACGGGGGTCCACATGCAGCATTTTAGTCCACTACCGCATTCCATAAGTAACAACGAAGTCTAAAGAAGTTGTTAAATTAACAGTGGAGGTATAAAAAAACGTTAAATCCGCAAAGTGCGGGAGCAAATGCGAATGACAGCCCGTTATATTTGTGAAAAGAACAAAACCCAAGACCCAAATGACACCATTTGATCGTAGAAACTTAATCTGAAAAGTTTTTGAACAACGCGCGCTCCGCCATAGGCACACTGCCTAACGGTACTGAACTGTAGCAAAGTGAGCAAAGTTTTGGAATTGAATTGCTGACCATGCCATGACGGCATGGGGTTTAAGGCATTTTGTCTCTTAACATGATATACTATCAAGTTAGGTTGATAGAGTTATGCCTACCCCAAAAAACCATTGAAAACCATACACAACCATCTTTAAAAACCCCGATACAATGCGTTACTACAAACTGCTCCTTTCGACCACTTTATTTATCATTTTGATGCTTTGTAATTCTTTTGAAGCTGAAGCGCAAGCAAGAAAAAAAATGCCTAACTGGGAAGCACGTGCCGGCATTGGCCTGCTGCCAACGTTCCTAAAAGATCACACCAGAACCGAATTACAGCCCGTTTCTCTGGAACTACGCTATCGCCCCAATCAAAAATTCAGCATTGGCTTATTGACCGGCATGTCAGTTAGCCAGGCGATGCAAGAGCACCACACCGGTGAAACTCGGACGGTAAGAAACAACTTCCAAATGTTTGCCATCCGTACAGCTATCCACTCTAACCCTTTCGAACGGTGGGAAGTATACGGTGGTACTACTTTGGGCTATACCAACAGTGATGTTACGTATACAGATGGAGAAAATCCAAAGACTGGCAACGAAGGTCCGAGCTTCTTTCCAGAAGCGAAGGAACGAGATGGTCTCTTGTTCTCTGCCTTTTTAGGAACCAATTACCGCGTATACAAGAACGTAAGCCTATTTGGTGAGATTAGCTACGGCCTATCGCTAGCTACTGCTGGTGTGGCGGTGCGTTTCTAAAGTAATGTGAGCTTTGCTTTCACTTCCATGCTACAACAAGTGGAATTAAAAGCAAAGCCCACGGTAGAAGGTACTTGGATAACACTGGCTTAGCAATAGTGAAACCCAAGTCCTGCGTACCACCTACCAAACATGGTGAACCTTTGAGGTCATAATTAATTATCAGGATTTTGCACCCACAGTTCACCTTGAATTAAAAGAGCACTATAACTTTTGCACCTAGCCCTATCTGTAAGGAATGGAGTTCCAGACCGAAAGGAACTACACCTCACAATAGCGAACCAATATTATACAATCGCCTACACTAAACACAAACAGGGCTGTATTCCAAGTGAATACAGCCCTGCTTTTATTAATAGGTAGTTTACGAATTCACGCAATTACCAACTCATGTCATCTTCGGTATCAACCTCTGTTGATTCAACAGCCTCAGCTGCCTCAGCAGTTTCCTCCAGAGATTTGGCTTGCTCTTGTTGAGCCTCATACTCTTCGTGCCGACGAGTGAACTCATCGTAATCGTAATCTGGAATCAACTCCGTCTTCACGTAGTTGATTGCATCCTCTAAACCAGCGATGAAACGGTTGAAATCTTCTTTGTAGAGAAAAATCTTATGGCGTTCGTAGCCATCATCATTAAAGCGCTTGGTACTTTCAGTTAAAGTGAGATAGTAATCATCTCCTTTGGTGCGGCGAACGTCAAAGAAGTACGTTCTCCTTTTTCCTGCGCGGACTCTGTTCGAATATACACTGTCCTGGCGTCTTCTGTTGGTTTTATCGTTGTCCACGACCTGTTTTTTAATGGCAAATAAAGGTGGTTACTTTACAAAAGTAATTATTTGCCTAAAAAACCAAAACATATGTGCTAAAAATCAGACGGCTTCCTCAAGCGACTGCTTTTCGTACATATCAAAATAATAGCCCTTTAAGTCCAGAAGTTCCTGATGAGTCCCTTGCTCAACAATTGCACCGTCTTCCAGAACTATGATTTTATCGAAGGTGAGCAGACTATAGATTCGGTGGGTAATGACAATGGTCGTTTTCTCTGCCAGGAAGGCATTGAAATAACCAAGGATGTCCTTTTCGGTATTCGTATCTACTGCCGATAGGCAATCATCCAGGATAATGACATCTGGTTTTTTGATCAGCGCGCGGGCAATGGAAACTCGCTGTTTTTGTCCACCAGACAAAGTTACCCCACGCTCCCCTACCATGGTTTCAAAGCCCTCTTTAAGGCCATTGATATCATCATAAACCGAAGCATAGCGGGCAAACTGCTCAATCTCGTCCTGCTCAGCAGTGCGTTTACCAAAAGCAATGTTTTTCCCTACGGTATCAGAGAATAGGAATACATCTTGCGGTACATACCCGATCTGCTGGCGCAAATTAGCCAGATCGTGTTCTCTGACATCCTTATCATCGATACGAATACTGCCCTGGCTCACGTCGTACATCCGTAGCAGTAAGTCGGCCACGGTGGTCTTACCAGAGCCCGTTTTACC
Source organism: Bacteroidota bacterium (assembly GCA_039816955.1). Classification (GTDB taxonomy): domain Bacteria; phylum Bacteroidota; class Bacteroidia; order Chitinophagales; family Saprospiraceae; genus Lewinella. The sequence continues at coordinate 34,490 of JBCBWU010000042.1, read as the reverse complement.
TACTATAGCAAGCTTCTGTCCGGGTTCCAGGCGTAGGCTCAAATTGCGAATAGCTTCAATGCCAGTATCAGGGTAGGTAAAAGAGATATTATCAAATTCGATCTTACCTGCTAATGGTACCGTAGCCCCCTCCGCAATGGGATTCTCAATTTCCGGCTGTAATTTCAAAAATTCGTTGATCCGCTTCTGCGATGCCGAGGCCTGTTGAATAATCGAAGCTACCCAACCTACCGCCGTAACAGGCCAGGTGAGCATGTTCACATAGATCACAAACTCGGCAATATTACCGGGGGTAATCGTACCCTTAACGACCTGTAGACCACCGATGTACACCGTAAGGATCGTACTAGCACCGATCATCACAATCATTAAGGGATAGAAGTAAGCATCCACCCTGGCTAAATCCAGCGACTTATCCTTAAACTCATCCGATTGATCGGCAAAGAAGCCGCGAATGGCTCGCTCTTGCACGTAGCTTTTGATCACGCGAATGCCACTGTATGATTCTTGGGCCGTACTATTTAGATGCGATAGTTGTTGCTGAATAAGGTAACTGCGCTTATTGATGATATTACTTACGTAGTAAATACTTATCGAGAGAAATGGTAGTGGTGCCAGCGAGTACAACGTAAGTTCCACACTTACCTGCAACATGCTATAAACCACTAATACAACAGTGGAGGTGAGGTTAATACCATATAGTACAGCGGGGCCGAGATACATTCTTACCTTGCTTACATCCTCGGTTACCCGAGCCATTAAATCCCCCGTCTTATTGCGCTTGTAAAAAGCAGAAGTCAAGCGCTCGTATTGCGCAAAAATCTCTTTTCGTACATCGTATTCAATGAGCCTTGACATGACGATAATCGTCTGGCGCATGAAGTACATGAATATCCCCATTACAAGAGCTAAGGCCAGTACCAAAAGACCATAATACAGTAGAGTCCGAGCCAAAACACCATAAAAGTCAGCCTGAAGCTCAAAGCCATTAAAGAGCCGGTACATTCCGATATGGTCTACGACCAGATCAAAGCCTTCACGTATTACCTGTGGCTGCAACACGCGAAAGTAATTGGAGAGAGTAACGAAAATAATACCCAACAAGAATCGGGTACGATACTTCCAAAAGAATTTATTCAGATACTTTAATTCCTCCACTAATTCGTCGTTTGCCGTAGTAATCTTGAGTAAATGAAACCAGTGGGAACCTTAATGGTTTGATCGAACGGTAATTAGTTACCCTGGCCAGCGCGGAAGTCCTCGTAAGATTGAGATTTATAGTGATCCGCACCAATGAAAGTCAACTCGATTTTCATGGTTTCCGCATCCTTATAGCCTGGAGAAATGCTGATGCGTTGCTGTTCTTCACTCAGATAGATGTAGGAAGGATAACTCATGCGGCCATCCAGCAGGGAATAAGCTAGCTCGTGCACACCACGCCGTCCTACGTCGCTGCGGTAGGCAAAGGTGTGGTTATCGTACTCGATCGTCTCTCTTTGCTCTGCATCTAGCTTGACCGCGTAAAAATGCTCGCCCATTAAACTCACAATAGCAGGGTCAACAAAGGTGGTAGCGTCCATGCGCTTACACCAGCCACACCAGTCGGTATACACATCTACAAAGATCTTCTTCGGCTCGGTAGCCATCCGTGCGATGGCCTCATCCCAGGTAAGCCATTGGATTTTTTCAACCGCTGCAGATGAGTGCTCAGCACTAGTTGTCTGGCTACTAAACGAAGCACAAGCCAAAATCAAAGCAGCGAAAAAGGTGAGGCTTTTCAAAGAGGAGATTCTCATTATTCCTTGGATTAGAGGTTTTCGCAAAGATAACGAATAATGGTGGGTGCCATAAAAAAAGGCCCTGCTGTGTTGCAGCAGAGCCAAAATATTTAAAGTCACCTAAGTACGCAACGCGCACCTAAGTTTCTCCCCTAATTTTTTTGGAGTTAAGCACGATATTCCGTTTGGGTTGGGGTAATCGGCGTTCAATTGGATGAATATGGGTCCTCGTGCTTTTTGGTGAATATGGGTTCTTGTGTTGGTTACAAAGGTAAAGCGTTGAGGTGGCTGGTGTAAGGGTAGAAAAACCCGATTTTAAGAACGGTGGACAATACCTGACCAAAAGCGCGAAGATCTGCGGGGAGGCAACCCCGTATTTCTACCTGATTTTCCCTAAAGCCCATAGATTGATGGCGTACGAATAACAGATATTCTTACATTTAGAAGGCTGTCCAATCCATTAAAACTGAGGAACCCTTTGGATGGCTACTTTACTTTTCACCCATAATTCACTGGTTTTATGTCTAAGTATGACACAGCGTTTGCAAACTGGCAACAGATTCTACCCACCAACTTACCCGTATCCTTTACTGCCTACGATACAGATAAAGGTCAAACTGATCGTGTAGCATGCTATGGTATACCTGGCTACGCCTTAAATGACCTGCTGGCCACCTTTCCCAAGCGCCTGCGTATCAGAATCGGTATTGCAGATGGGGCTGACTATGATCACATTCCAACAGAACCCTACGCACAATTCTTTGTAGAGGGAGTGGAGCCACAGAATGGGAACCTCATGATAGAGCGACTTGGATGGGTAGCAAACCCTCCATTTCTCAGTGAGGGCTTCGTTGGTCCTGATAGTGGCACCGATGAAATTCCTTCTGAAGGAGCCCTATTGTTTGTGATGGGCTGGCTGGAAACTAACTACTCAGATATCGCCAATGCCTTTGATGGCTTAAACCCGAAAACTAATCAGGTACAACGAGTACGCTCCTATACCTTTAGTGAAGATGAGAGTCAGAAAATCTTCAATTTATTAGAGAACAATCTCAATAACAGTATGCTCTACCTGTATATGGGTAAAACGATAGCGGTGAGCATGCACCCAATGGAATTCCGCCCGGTAATAGAAGTTCGAATCAACAAAACTGCCGACGATAATGACGGTGGCGGCGGTAGCCATTTCTTTGATTTTTCTAATCCCTGCCCTCCTTTCTGCTAGGGGCTACTGCCTTCTATCAAAGCTATGGACGAAAATGTAGCAAGGTTAATTGCTGGATTATCCGCTTACTCAGCAGGTTTACCACTTGTGGTCGGCCTGTTGGGTTGGCACCGTTTAAACCGTTTACAAAAACTCATCCTGTGGCTAGTCATTTGGTCAATTATCATAGAAGTCCTCGCCCTTTGGACGGGCAGTTATTTGCACTTACCCAATTTATTTTTGGTGCATATTTTCACTGCTGGTCAATTCCTTCTGTTGTGGACAATCTTCAAGCAAAGATTGCTCGTTCCACTTCGCAAAATTCACTTTAAAGTAACCTTAGTAGCATTCACTATCGCAGCTATTCTTAGCGCAACATGGATTGATGGCTTAACCAACTTCAACTCTCATGCTCGATCCTTTGAAGCAATCTTGGTTATCTTCTTTTGTCTTACTTACTTCTATCAACGGTTGCAATTGCTAGATTTAGAAGATCTAGAAAATGATCCTTTGTTTTGGCTTTCTACTGGTAGTCTCGTTTATTTTTCCGCGAGCTTGATCATGTTCATTGTCAGTAACTACGTCGCCGCTGATCAAGGAATGTCGTTGACCATGTGGGCTGTTCACGCCATTCTTAATACCTTTAACAATGTATTCTTGATTATCGCTTTATGGGTGAAACCAACCAAGTAGGTCTTTCTTTCCCTTTACTATTACTGATTGTCATTGCCATGCTTTCGTTAGCAATTGCAGTTGTGGCCTTCTTCTTGGTATACCAGAAGCGCCTCTTTCGCCAACAGAAACGCATTCGCGAAATAGAAGCAGAGCAGCAAAAGCAACTCATGCAGGCAGTCATGTCAGCGCAGGAAGAAGAACGCCGTAAGTTAGCTTCAGAATTGCACGATGGAATTGGTAGTTTACTTTCCGCAGGTAAGCTGTATATCAAGAAGATAGAGCGCGCTGATAGTATAGAAAATTCGCGCCCACTCCTCTCCGAAGCCGGCAATATACTGGATGAAAGTCTAAGTACCATGCGGGAATTGAGCAGTAATCTATCTCCCGCTAGCCTACAACGCTACGGTCTCATTGCGGCTCTGGAAGATCTTACCCAACGCGTACAAAAACTCCAAACGCACAAAGTTGAATTACTATGCACGGGGGAAACTATTCGCCTAGCCGAAGAAATGGAGAGTTCAATCTTCCGAATTGCGCAGGAACTCATCAACAACACCCTCAAGCACGCGGAAGCTAGTGAGATCAAATTGGAATTGAATTTCCTAGCGGAAACGATCCAATTCAGTTATAGTGACAATGGCAGAGGCTTTGACCTAGAGGCCAAAAAACAAGAAAAACGTAGAAGCTTCGGCTTAATCAATATTGAGAGTCGTGCGCGCGTACTCGATGCCCAACTTCATTTTGACACCAGCCCGGGAGCCGGACTCCATCTTCTGTTGGTGATACCTAAAAATATGCCTATTCATGTCTATGATCAAAGTAGCTCTAGTTGATGATCAAACCCTATTTTTAAAAGGCTTACGCCTGATCTTGGAAGGATATGAAGAAATTGACATCGTAATTGAAGCCACCAGCGGGGAGGCCCTCTTTACCGCTATGTCCACAGTAGTACCTGATGTCATTTTACTCGATCTTAAAATGCCAGGAATGGACGGCATTGCGGTAGCGGAAAAACTCCGCCCCCAATACCCTAATGTGAAGATTATTCTCCTCACCATGCACGACGACGAGCGCTTCATTCAGCACGTTCTATCCGTAGGTGCCAATGGTTATTTACTGAAGAACGAGGAGCCGGAAGTCCTACGCGACGCCATCAACAAGGTCCTTAACCAGGACTATTACCTCAATGATTACGTGGCCAAGGCACTGTTCAACAACATCAAAAAACAACAGCCTGGCGCTTCAACTTCCCAAGCCGCTACCCCACTCAGCCTTACGCCCCGAGAGCAAGAAATCCTGGAGCTGATCTGCAAAGAAATGACTACCGGAGAAATTGCCGAAAAACTCTTCATCAGTAAACGAACCGTAGAGGGTCACCGCCAAAACCTCCTCGATAAGACGGGGGTAAGAAATACGGCTGGCTTGGTGATTTTTGCGTTGAAGAATCAGTTGGTGAGTTAGGGGGATTGGTGGAATTGGTTTAGCCTGCGGCTCTGGTTAGTTGTGTTGGTGAATTTAGTTTGGTCTCCTGCGTCGACCTTAGTTAGTTGAGTTGGTGAATTTGGTTGAGTTGGTTGAGCCTGCGGCTTTTTGAGGAACTCCATCTGGTTAGTTGAATTAGTTCAGCCTCCTGGCGTCGGCTTTAGTTAGTTGAGTTGATTGTTAGCGGGTTAGTTTTTGAGTGCCTCCAATTCCAAAATTCTAATGCTAATTCTCACTTTAATTCTAATTCACCTGACTTTCACTGACACTTTCATTTTGATTGAACAATTGGGTGAATTGCATTGGCCCGCTGACAATGCGGCAGATTAGACCAAGGTTCATACTACCAATTCTAATTCCCATTCTAATGCTAATTCTAATTCATTCAACTTTTTTCACTCACCCGCTGCCGCCACAAAAGCAATAAACCGACCAGTAGTAATCCGCCTCCTGCAAAGAGCGCATAGTACCAATTAAAAGCACTTTCTAACTGTAATGGGGAAGCACTACCATGTAAGCCAAACGCCGCCCAGTAATAGGGTGACTTTTGGAAGGTAGGCACCTCTGGATCCAGCAAATAATTGAGCTGAGCTTGGTGTAGGGCCTGGTTTTTGTCTCGATCTGCGGAAAGAGCCCTATAGAAATCAGCTAAGATTTTTCCCGTACTCTGGGCGTTTACATTCCAAAGGCTAGATACTACGCTGGCGGCACCGGCCTGGACGAAAGCCCTGCCTAAGCCCAGAATTCCTTCGCCAGGGGCCAAACGACCAATTTGTGTCTGGCAAGCACTGAGTACCACCAACTGCGCTGGAATCCGATATTGGTAGATCGAGCGCAATTGTAGTAAACTATCATAAAAGGCGATATGGGGCGATTGCTCGGCGGGAGAAGAAAAGGCGTGAGTGGATAAATGGAGAATACTGGCCTGGGAAGAAAGGGCACGCCATTGGGCAAGGCTGGCAGTTTCATTTTTCCAAATTTCACAGCGAAAGCTCTCGCCGATATAGTCCAATTCATCGGTGCTGAAATCCAGCATAGGATAATCTACCAGGGCTGTGCCATCCGCAAAGGGGGCAAAAGCCGTAATACCCGCCGAGCCGACAGCGCTGGTTTGGCTTTGGCGCAACAAGATAGCCGCCGAATAGCTGTAATGAATAGCATGGCGATGCAGCATATAAGGCAAGGCTGATAAAAGCTCGCCGGCTTCGACGGGGGTAGTGACCAAAGCCACAAAGGGAAGATAAGTGAGTAGGCCGTCCGGAACCACCAGTAGGCTCTTACCTTCCTGCAGCCCCAGTGGCGCTATTAGCTGCTGATAGAGTGCATACGCCGCGGTAGCATAGGCTTGTGGATCTTGCTCAATTAGCGTTGGCTCGGTAAAGTAGGCTAGCACAGCATCCGTCAGTACTTGCATTTGTGTACTAGAGCCTAGATCAAAAGTACGCACCCCATTTTCGCTTAATTGTAGGGCGTAGACCCGTTCCATTCCCCAAAGAAAATGAACCAAAGTCGTTTGCAAAGGCTGTAAGTGCGTTTGATAGAATTCCTCTGAGGTGGGAATCGGCAAGTGCTGTGTAAGTTCCCGATAAGTGGGATATTGGGCCCGTATCTGTTCCCGAAACTCCTCCAAAGCCCGCTGTTCTTGTAAGAGTTGCTTGTACTTTTCTTGTTGCGACTGTGGTGCGGACCGAATGGCTTCCTGCAAATCATGAAGCCGCTGGGAAAGTTCTACTTCTATTTGCTGCAGGCTATCCGGAATAGCAAGAAGAGCATCACTGTCCAGAAGGCCTTCTAGTAAAAGGACCGACTTACTTTTTTCAAAGAAATAGAACGCCTCCTCCCTCAACTCGAACTGGTGACAAAAAGCAACTGCTCGCTCGTAGAACGGCAATACCTCCCGGCGCCAAAATAGCTTGGTATCAGCGTTCAAATGGCCGGAACGGATCAGGTCTATAAGACCATCGGCTCGCTGAAAAACGGTGAACACTGCACTGGTGCGGACCGTACAGTCTGCTTGTCCTAAGCACTGTTCTAAGGCGCGAACCTGATCGTTGAGATACACAAAAAGATCCAGTGGATTGGCGCATTGGTCCAACTGCTCTGCACTAGGTACATCAGTAATTTGCTCCGGCTGATAGCTTGGAATCAAAAGTTGCTGTGCCTGCTGAAAGGCCTCAATGGCATCGGTGATACGATCAGACGCCAGGTAGTACATACCGAAATGATCATAACTCTGCGCAGCGTTCACTGTCAAGCCACAGGATTCGGATAAAGACAAGCCCTCTTCCAAAAGCGGCAGCGCCTTTTCCAACTGCTCATTTTCCACGTAAAACACCCCGAGCGTATTACTGGAGTTAGCAATATCCTGGCACTCTTCCAAACTTCGGTACAATCCTAAAGCCCGGAGATACTCGCGCTCCGCTTGGGCGGTTTGTCCCAATTCATCCGTGGCCCAGGCCAGGTTGTGAATGGTCCGAGCATGATTGGTTGAAACGGGGAACTGCTGGTAGATTTTATCAGCCTTGCGAAGTACGGATACCGCTTCTGCGTATTGCCGCTGTTTGAGGTGCAGCAAGCCCGCATTCAGGTAAGTGCCGGCCAAGCTTTTCTCCTCGCCCTGTTCTTGATCGTACAACAATGCCAGAGCGATCATAGCTTGCGCCTTCTGATAAGCACCAACGCGCGTGTACGCTTGACTAAGCTGACCATATGCCCGGCGCAAGCGAAAGCCAATATCCAGATCATCAAAAACTGTAACAGCATACTCCAAATGAGGAATAGCCTGGCGGTACAGACCTTGTAGCACTAGGAAAGACCCCAAGTTAAAGGCAGATTTAGCTCCACCTTCCTGTTGGGGTAATTCCTTCCACTGATTAAGCGCTAAGTGGGTATAGTAAGACGCGCTATCCAGCGCTTCATCCAAGTAGTATAGCGTCCCCATTCGGTGCAACACCAGGGCTAAAGAGTCTTTTTGTGCAAGACAGGTCTCTAGCTCCGTAATCAGCGCACGATAGGGTGCCTTGTCTTTCTGGCCCATGACTTCCCCTACCCTACCTGATTCTGGGCACTGGGCCCGCAGCGAAAGTGCTACGAGCCCAATGCAGAAGACAATGCTTAATGATAGATACCGCATCACTGCTTCATAATTTTACCGGTCCACTGATAATCTGCTCCCAGAACGCGCAAAAAGTAGACACCCATTGGAATGCCTACTAAATCTAATCCTAGTGACTCGTCTTGATACCATTGATCACTCTGCCACCTTCGGACAATTTGTCCCTGGGCATTGATCATATCCACCTGAGCAGGTGCCCGATTTTCCTGTGATCGTAGCCAGAGCGACTCCCGGACAGGATTGGGGAAGGCAAAAAAGCCATTTTGCCCATCCAGTATTTCGATGACTTCATCTATGTTGACGACACAGGTAGGGTCGGGTATTATTTGGAGAAATCGCCCCATATTCACTTCTCCGGAGAGGGGGATGTATTCAATCGCCCATCGTTCGAGGACGGTATCTCGGGCCGCCCAGACCAGATCGTTATCCAAGTCGGCATCATTCTGATTACAACAATAAGCAATTGCGGCACCGGCGGTGACCATTGGAGTGGCCATTGAAGTACCGCTACGCTCTATAGTAGGTATCGTTTGCCAACTAGGTGCCGCACTCTCTACTTGAAAACCAGGAGCCATAATATCCACGAACCCTGGACTGTAGTTGGTGAAAAATGCCGGAGCGGGATACAGTTCACCGGTTTCCTGATCTTTTCCAAAGCCAGCGGTAGCGCCAACGGTCACGATACTATCCATCCCGTTGTACGCATAACAGGCGGGATATTGCTTCTGATTGTTTAAGTTAAGACCGTCATTACCAGCCGCCGTTACAATCAGAATATTATTGAAGGCCGCAGTGTCCATAGCGCCCCGCAAAATCGGACTTGGCTGCCCGAAGAAGCCCCAACTATCGTTGATAAAATCAACACTATCTAATACAGACTGATAGGTAGCACAGCTCACTTTAAACAGCGTGCTCACTCCGTTGCGATCATGCGTCTTAAACGGAATTAATTCGTAGTCACAGATGGTATTGTAAGCGCTAAGCGTATCCGCAATAATACCCGCAACGTGAGTGCCGTGGCCATTGTCGTCGAAGGGGTTGTTGTTCTTGTCTTCGTAGTTCCACCCCAGTATATCTCCATCCAAACAGGGGGTACTTTCTTTGACTCTCACGAAGTCGCGGATATTTGGGTGTTGGTAATCCACTCCCGTATCCAAGATGGAGATCTTGTAAGCATCAGGATTAGATGGTTGCAGTCCCATAATATCGGAGTTGGTAAGTGGCGCATTAGGTACCGTAGGACCAACATTGAGTAACACTCCGTTGTAGTAGTTCAGATCAACAGTGTCGATGATAGGTTTTTCACCTGCTCCATCTTTGTTCGTAAGAATACTATTAGTTCCACCCTGAGCACTCTGCTGGCCCATTGGATCGAAGAAATTAGAACCATCAATTTCCCATAGTTCTAATTTTCCACACGCACAGCTATCTAGCAGTACGGCACCAAACTCTTCCCGTACGGGAATTCGCTGCAGTTCGGGCGTACCTTCGATAAACTTAACTACCAACTGATAAGGCACGTAGGGCGTTGCGCCAATGCCGTTATCGTCATCGTACGGAAAGACTTCAAAGGGATAGTCATTATTGTGAAGATAATCACCGATGGTATCGGGCAGGGAACGCGGATAAGGGTCACCATCATAAAAGGTGACATCGTCCAGTAGCCAGAAATAGCTACGGCCAACCTGGAAAAACTCAATCTGAATACTATCCTTATTGGCCACTACGTCCGACAAATCGATAATCAGCGTATCCGCAGCGCCCGTCTCTACATTACCGCCGACAATGGTATTGAGGGAATACGTTTCCAGCAGCTCCGTATTGTTTTCGTAAATACGCAATTCCGTGCCGGAAGCAAAGGAGCGATAATACTGGTGAAAGCTGAGGAAGACATCATCCTCGCCGGTAAAGTCCAAATTCAACTCTTGCCCAGAGCGCAGCGTAATACCATTAGGGTCTTCACTAAAAAAGACGGCGGCTCCACCTAATGAAGTAGACGCAATGGGGCTGCGGTTGTTCCAGAACGGGTCAAATACACTAGCGGTCCCATCGGGTGTCCAATTGACTAGATCGGTATTCCGAATCCAGTTTCCCAAGTTAGGATCATCAAATTCGTAGGGGCCATAGAGTACATTTTGGGCTTGTAGGTTTTTAGGTAAAAAAATGGCACAGAGTGCAGTAAATGTTAAGGTTGCGATAAGGATTCCTCGTAGGTTCATACGTAGACAATGGTGTTTATAAACGTGAACTTAAAAGCTATGCTCCTGAATGTTAAGCACAGTCAAAAATGACAGCTAAGCATATTTTGTACGGCGCAAAGGCCGCACTTCAACTGAATTCGCGAATCCCTTAGCTGCTGTTATACCGCTAAAGAAGTGGTTTAAGCGGAGCCAAACCGCTTCGGCTTCGGTATACAATTGAGTCAAATAGATTGGCTCAACTGTTACTTTTCAGCATCAGAAAAATTAAGTCACGTATGTTAAATAATAGTGTTGGTTACTTTTTTAACCGCCCGGAATCAGGAGTGTAGCACTATTATACGAGGTGTGCCCAGGCTCAGCACTACCTACATTTATGGGGAAGTAGTGCCTGCTGTTGGACGCTCAGCTTGTATTCCAGTAGCAGGATTTTTCGCAAAAATGCCCCTCTACTGTGATACAACTGTTGGATTTATTCCAATTCGGATCGTAGCGCTGCGGCCTTTACCTTCAGCAGCGGTTCCTTGAATTGGTTCTTTTGGAGTAGTTCTATCGCTTGGGGGAAATTATCACTTCTAACGTAGGTCAATATTTGGTACCAAAGACCGTATTCGCGTTGGGCGGAGGTGCCGGCAGCAAGCGGAGCAAAAGTGCGTTGCGCTTCCGCAAACCGCCCCGTTTCCAGGGCACTGATCCCAAAGGCCAACTGCAACTGCGGGTTTCCTTCACCAGCCGCAATGAGTCCCTGTAGGGATTGGTATACCGTCTCATAATCCTTAGCCTTAAACGCGCGCTCAGCGGTAGCGACCTGCTCTTCTAGTGAGCTCTTCACTACAAAGGCCAAGGGTGGATGCTGTACGTAATCTGCATACAACTGCGTACCCGAGAGCGAAAAGGGATTCCACACCAACAGCAGTAGCGCAATAACTGCTGCCGCAGCAACGACATAAAGTAGTCTACGACGAGCCATTTGCCGCACTCGGGGCTTAGCCGCATCATCAAAATACTGCGTACTGAGCCCCGCCATTTTTTTTTCAAGATCAGGCAGTTGGGCCTGAGTTCGCAGATAGGTATTCATTTGCTGGCGTGCATTTAGTTCATCCGCCAGATTCGGTTCGTCCGCCAAACGGGCCTCAAAGGCTGTTTTTTCAGCATCCGATAGCTCATTTTGTAAATACTGATCTAATTTTAAGTAGTCGTCTGCCCGCATGTGATGTCAGTTTTGAGCTTGAAATAAAGTTCGCCAGCGCCCAATACACGCATTCTTCCGGCGGTAAACAGTGTTGGCATCAGTCATACCTAACTGAACCGCCACCTCGGCAGATGACAGACCCGAGATCAGTAAACGGAGTAGTTTCTGGCAAAGCTCACTTAGTTGCTGAAAGGTATGGTCCAATTGCTCCTGGCGAATTTGTTCCTCTTCCACTTGTTCCAGTAGGGAAACCAATGAACTTTCATCCTTATATTTCTCCGCTGCCCAAACCCTTACCTCTGCTTCTTTATTTTTTTTCCTGAGTTGGTTCAACCACTTATTTCGACAAATGCTAAAAAGGAGCCCCCCCAACGGACAGGTAAGCACAAAATTCGGATCGTTAGCCTTTTGGTGTAAAGCAATTATCGCATCCTGAAAGACATCCTGCGCATCGTCAGAGGTGCCATTGTTCCGGACAATCCAATTACGAATAGAAGGGGCATGGTCTCGGTAAACTTGATCCAGGACACCAAATTCACCATTCCGCAGGGCGACAATAATTTGCTGATCGGCATGTGCTCGCATAGGGAAGCAATGATAATAAATCTACCCGATTAAATGCGGATGAATTGCGGAGCAGAACGTTATTGTATCAGATTGTGCCATAAATTCCGCATTTTAGTGCCAGTATAAAACACTTTAAAGCCTAGCTCACCCATGCTCCTAAACTGCCCAAACTGCTCCAGTCCCGTCGGTGGTGATGAGATTAATATTGCTCGAAATATCGCACACTGCTCTAATTGCGACCACGTCTTCCGCATCAGCGACGCTATGGGCGAGACGTTCAATAATGATCATAAGACGCAAATTGTAATGCCAGAAGGCATCCAGGTTGTCCCGGGCTTACAATTGGATATTCAACTTACCTGGCGCAGGCTAAGCCGCTGGGGGCTCCACCTCTTTATAGGTCTTATATTTGGCGGTCTACCCGGCTTCATGCTATTTTTTATTACTGCCGTTGAGAACGATGTCCCCTTTTTTGTGTACCCTTTTCTATCCTTGTTTATTCTCGTAGGAGCTTACATGTTTTTCCGGGGCATTTCGTACCTACTTAACACCACCTACATTACAGCTTCTTCCTTTGAGGTACGAGTGGATCACCGCCCTATCAATTTTCTGGGTTGGCGCAATTTGAGTATTCCTAAAAGCGAAGTCACCCAGCTTTTTGTAGAACGCATCGTAGAAAGCAAAACCAATAACCGGCCAAACTACGCTTATAATCTCCTAGCGGTACTTGAGAATGGTGAGCAAGAATACCTTATTCGCGGTCTAAAAAAAGCGGAGGTTGCTTTTTACCTGGAGCACCAGATCGAACAGCGCCTGGGCCTGGAAGATCAACCGATGGATGGTGAATTTGTACCAGGGCGATCCTCACAAAATATGATGTTGCAAGCAATGGCACAAATGAAAAATATGCCAAAATTCATGCAGCGGATAGTAGAGCGGCAGTTGGATAAGCAAAAGTTTAAATAATTCCCCAAATGTAATTCGGCCAATCCCCGCTCCCACCGATTGGTCTTTCCAATTGTAAAAGCGAGGTAGACTATACTACTCTTTTCGTGCTGAAAATAAGGCGATGTTGTACCTTTGTATAAACGAAAGGCCTTTTCGTTTTAATGTACCAGTCTAAACTGGAATACAGCAAGCCAAAACTTAACCAATTAACCACCACCACACATGAGTCGCATCGTCACGCTCGATGAATTCATCATTAAACGTCAGAAAGATTTTCCTTATGCCTCCGGCGAATTAACCGGTCTACTCCGCGATATTGGCGTAGCAGCAAAGATTGTTAATCGTGAGGTCAATAAGGCAGGCTTAATCGGTATCCTAGGCCGGGCCGACAGTGAAAATGTCACCGGCGACGACGTGCAAAAACTTGATCTTTTTGCCAACGAAAAGCTGATTGAATGTTTACGCAATAGTGGTGAATGTGCAGGCATTGCCAGTGAAGAGGACGAAGACTTTATTCCACTTAGTCCGGTAGATGGAAAAGAATCTAAGTATGTAGTCGTATTCGATCCACTAGACGGCTCTTCCAACATCGACGTCAATGTTTCGGTAGGCACCATCTTTGGGATCTATCGCCGCGTTACACCGATGGACAAAGGAGTGGCTAAAGATGATTTTCTGCAAAAAGGAACGGAGTTAGTAGCAGCTGGCTACGTCCTTTATGGTACCTCTACTATTTTGGTATATAGTACTGGCCGAGGTGTAAACGGCTTTACCTTGGACCCTAGTATTGGCGAATTTTGCCTGAGCCACCGTGACATCCAGATTCCGGATCGCGGCAACTACTACTCTGTCAACCAAGGTTACTACCTGAAGTTTGATGTAGAAATGCGCCGCTACATTGACCATTGCTCCGATTCTAACTTGCGGCTACGCTATATCGGCAGTATGGTAAGTGATATTCATCGCATCCTCTTCCAAGGCGGCATTTTCTTGTATCCCAATACCCGCAAATACCCTCTGGGTAAACTCCGCCTGGTCTACGAATGTAATCCACTGTCCTTTATCGTAGAACAAGCGGGTGGTAAAGCTATTACCTGCGGTTTAGAGCGGATCCTGGAATTGGAAGTTCGGGAACTGCACCAACGGGAATCTATCGCCATTGGCTCTCCCGCTATGGTAGACGAGATGAAGGCGTTTGTAGAGCGATACAGCGTACCGGGGAGTAGGTAGGGGGAATTGGAATTAGAATGAGGACTAGAAGATAGGCTGAGGTAAGTTAAAGTGACAGTAAGCATGAAAATGAAAGTAGGACGTAGAATGGAGTTCTCCGAAAGTTGAGCTAACGCTAAAATTCTAACCCTAATTTTCATCAGTCTTAGGTATCCTCAGGTGTCTCATGTGGTTAAAAAGTAGTCAGTCTCCAGTAGACAGTAGTCAGCTGAGGAATGTTAAAGGGGCAGTAACAATTTAAGTGAAAGTAGCGCGTGGAGTTTCTCAAAGGTTGAGCTAACGCTAAAAATTCTAACCCTAATTCTAATTCTCACTTTAATTTAGGCCCTACAACCAGCTTGGACCATTACGCAACAAGAGGCCAACAATGCCTGCGAGTAGAGGGGCCAAAAAGCAGATAACCATAAAGCGGTAGTACACCTTGGGTACTCGGGAGCGGTCTACCAGTTCCACTATTTTGGCAACCAGGTAGAGGAATAGGGCAATACCTCCCAAAATGAAACTGAGGATAAAGGCGAGATAATCATTGAGCAGCCAAATGAGTAAGTAGGCCACAATTTGTATCAAGAACGCTTCAATGGAGACGAGGCGGTCTAAAATGGGGTAACGGCGTTGGAATTGGTCACTCACAGCGGGGTGATATTTGCTGATAGAAGGAGCAATAAAGGTAGAATATTTGTCGAGTTTGACAAGACTTTAGCGGCAGAGCGATAGGGGTGATTGCACACTGAGATCATCCCTAAAACAGTTGATGCCCCAAAAATGACTATTCACTGGCTTTTTTTAGATTATTTCGAATAGCAAGGCAACCAATATGGCGGCTACATCGTTCTTATGGCGCAACTAGCGAAATTTCGCCACTAATTTGGCGGTTTCTTCGTAAGCTTTCGGGCTACTTACATAAAGAACAATCACACTATACTTTCATGACCATGAGAAACCAAGCGACGACAATCACAAACCCTGTTGAAAACCAAATATTGAATACGATTAGCTGGACCCTAAACGTATCTCCACAGCGACTACTACCCTATATGCACTTCACGGATGATCTGCATCTTGATGATATCGACCTGCTCTTGTTGATTGCAACAATTGAGAACCAGATGGGCGTTTATCTTACGCGTGAACAGGCGGCTAGTATCCAGACTATTGGCGATGTGACTCGCTACTTCTCCGTCAACTAGGCGAGTACCTAGAACAGGAATGGGTATTCCCTGGCCGGTAACTACATTCTGGAAGGATAAATTGTACTACCCTATTCAAGTTTGGCTTATACCGTGTCGTCTAATAGTCGGATAATAATCTGCGTGCCCGACGGCCTATATTGTCTCTAACCTCTTCTCCACCGAAGAAATCATCTGGGTGTTCTCCTGGAGAATCCCGGTACAGCTCCAGTTCCCATTGTGGGTTCTGCCGCTCCCCTATCACATCTGAGTGCAGTAAGATGAAATCATCTGCTGCTAGAGAAGGATTATAGAAGATAAAGCGGACGTTATTCTGATTGGTACGCTCCATCTGATTGTAAGACCAGATTTCATAAGGAGGAGCAGAAGGCTCATTCTCATTGCGAGAAATATCACTGGGTTGGCCGTACTTGATGTAAACGTAGCCGCGGTCAGTTTCAAAGCCGTGACGGAAGCCTGAATTGTACATATTGTCCACCGCTCGGGCTACCTCCATGAACTGATCATAAGTCTGCTTCGGGTTGATCCTGTTTTCCTTCAACCAAAAACCATAGAGGTACATACGCTGGGCACGGATACTATCATTACGTAAGAGAATATCTACGAGTTCTACATCACTTTGCGGCAGAATAGGACCAATGGCTCGCAAACTATATTCTAGCTCGCTTTCATCCAAGTCATAAACAAATTCTTCTTCAATGACTACTTGAGCCATTGCCTCTTCGAATTTAGCCACATCAATCATCGGGTTGCTGCGTTGAAAAGCGATTGAGCGACTGCTAAGCAGGGTGCGTTCACGGTCTCTTACATCCACCACGAGTTGATAATTACCAGAGGGTAACTCACCAATATCCATTTGCATTAAAATCGGATTCACAGCACTAGGCTCCTGACGCTTATGACCAAGCAACATGGTATTACCCGTACCATTTTCAATTTTATCGATCCGATAACTCACCACGAAGGGCCCTGCTATTGCGGTAGCGCTATTATAGATTTCATGATAGAAGGTTAAAACGTTAGCACCTCTCCCGTAGTAGTTGAATGGTAAAGGCTCCATCAACAAACCATTCTTGACCATGGGACCTTCCACTTCAGTTTGTTCCACGGCAGCTAAAAGCTGGATATCTGACTGGGCAACATCCGTAGTTGAAAATTCCAGATCGATGCTAGTGCTGTAGCGGCGAATTCGCTCTGGTACCTGAACATCACTAATTTCCACTTTGAGGTCATAAACACCGGCAGCTAGAGGATAACGCTTCATGTCTACAAAGTCTACGATACGCTCGCCAGTGGGGCTGTTCAAACGATACTTATCGTAGCTCACGACTTGGCCTTCCTGTTCAAAAAGGATAAGTACGTCCACCGCAGCCTGGTAGGTAGAGTCGTTGAGTTGTTGGGGCTCAACTGTCTGACCTGCAATGTGCAAGTAGAGCTCAAGATATGTGCCTTGAGGACTAGAAAAGCGAGCAAATGATAGACTTGCGTCAAGCGCTTTGCCGATTGTACAAATGCTTGCCCATAACAGAAGAGTAATCCAAATTCTCATAGCCATCAGTTTCGATAAATACAACAGGTACTAGGCCTTCCCTCGGTTAACGAAGATAAGTAATAATGCTCCGATGAGCTGTAAATTTTACCTAAAAGTCAGGTTGCTGATAGTTATTGCGCCGCCTGGTCCAAAACTATCCGGAAGTGTTTGCCTTGAAGCGTAGTAGTGATGATTAGTTCTTCCTCTAAGAGAGACTCAATCGTGTAATCCGTCTCTATGGTGCCTTCTCGCTGACGAATTTCATCGCCGCTTATTTCAAAACTGTAGCTTTCGTCTGCACCAGTCATATTAGTCTTCAACTGGCCGTCTTCGGAAAACTCAAAATACATCCCAACCATGGTATCGGTTGATTTACCATCTCGATAAGCTTCGCGGATATCCCAGCGCCCGACCAGATCGGAGGTCTCGATATCACTATCATTACCGCAAGCACTCAATAGAAATGCAAAAAGCAAGCCCAAAGCAAGAAGGGGGGCAAAATGAAACTTCATAGTAGCAGTTAATAGCAACTTAGCAAAGTTTATATAGAACGTTGCTCCGTTTTGGTGTAGTGTGATAGTCAGACCGCAAAAGTAACGGGAAGTTGCGAATTAGTCGTTGTATGACTTTTAAAAATAAATATCAACATAATCGGTTAGCATTCCACCCTCACAATTGGTTTTCTCCTGCATGCGCCAATATTTACGTTGGCCAGATTGTCGGAAATGCAAAGGCCCGGTTTTAACACAAGGTTCTCCTCCGTTGTTGTGCGAAACTCGGTATTCCACCGTCCCATCAAAAATGAAGGTACGTTCATCCTGCTGGACCAGGCTACCGTCAATGGTCAAGTAATCATCGTTTTCTTTGCTGCGCTGTTCACCAACAATGCGGTAGCGATTGTCTGCCTCCAGGCTTACCTCCGCGGTACCCGGATGATCCCAACCAATCCATTGGAGGGTAATATTGTGTGTACCTAAGCGGATGGGGTGCTCTGCATTTAAGCTGGCTTTATCAGCGTTAGGAGGTGTTGAATCATCAGCTACTTCTTCAGATTCGTTCTCCGGCGTAGCTAGTGCAGCCTCGCGTTGCTCTAGTTCTGCTTCGTGCTCAGCTACCGCAGCCTCCCGTTTGGTGAGGGCCGTTTCGCGTTCCGCCATTTTCTCGCAATTTTCACAAGGACCACAGGAAACAAGCATGAAAGTAAGCAGAAGTATAAAAGGAACAAGAAAGCGTGTAGACATCATGCATCAAAGTTTGGATTCGATGCTAAAGATAATCAGCAAATATTTTAGCTGGTAATTGTGGCTCCGCCAGCCCGAAAGCAGCAAGGGCAAATCCATTTTATTTTTTTCGATGAGCTTGAGACCGAAGGGTATTCTACATCGACAAAAATATTTATAAATATTTGATTTTCAGAGTATTAAAATTCACAAGTTGCTCATCGAAAAAATTAAATAACTCGATTTTTGATTCTGGCACCAAACCAGCAGTCAATGACGATAAAAGTCCCATCTCAAACGGACATCACTCCGGTCCAGCCCAATCCAATGTCACGTCCTTTTACACTTAAAATTCCGCAATCGACAATTGCAGCTGTGGTTTTGGTTCCAACCTTTTTCCCAGCTGAATATAGTCCCAGGTGGCTAGGGCAATCATGGCCGCATTGTCAGTAGACCACCGTAGAGGTGGGAGGCATAATTCAACGCCCATTTTGGCACAAAGCTCGCCCGCTTGTTCCCGTAATTGAGGGCTCGCTGCTACCCCACCTACCACGACCAGCGATTTTACCGGGTATTGTTCCAAAGCCTTCCGGCACTTGGTCAGTAAAATTTCCATGGCGGCTTCGACAAAGGAAGCAGCGATATCTTCCACTACTGGTTCTTCTTCCAGAGCGTCTAGGTAGCGAGCTATAGCAGATTTAAGGCCAGAAAAAGAGAACTCTAGTCCCTTGTGCAGCATGGGGCGCGGAAACGGTATGGTAGGGTTACCTTTCTTTGCAGCACGGTCTACTACTGGCCCACCGGGGTAACCAAGTCCTAGCATCCGGCCTACTTTATCGTAAGCTTCCCCCACAGAATCATCACGGGTTGATCCCAGCAATTCAATCTCCGTATTGCTTTGCATGTGAGCCAGAAAAGTATGTCCACCAGAAACTAAGAGGATAATAGCCGGGTATTCCACGCGTTGTTCCTCCAAATCCGCCGAGCGCAGGTGCCCGCGCAGGTGATTAATGCCAATTACAGGTACGTCCCAGCCCAAACCTAAACCAGAAGCAGAGGTCAGACCAACCAAAAGTGACCCAATCAAACCGGGGCCACGAGTAACGCCGATCGCTTCCAGGTCATTTTCAGTGATATTGGCATCCCGCAGTGCTTTCTCTACAGCAGGAAGAATTGACTGCACGTGCGCACGTCCCGCCAGCTCAGGGAAAACGCCACCAAATTCAGCGTGAATCGCTGCTTGGGAGGCAATGACAGATGATAATACTTCACCTTGCTTGGATACCACCGCCACCGCAGTGTCGTCACAAGAAGATTCTATGCCTAGTACATACTTTTCCATGTTCCTCTAGTCGTTTAAGAGCGCTTCAATTTGAGCGGTAGGAATCACCCCTTCGCGTTCTACCTTAGGCGGATCAAATTGACAGTTAACAATGGTAGAAGGAATTGTCTCAATTGCTCCACCGTCAATAGCCAAGTCGGGAGTCCCGTGTAATTGTGCCAAGATATCACCTACATCGCGAGGAGTGTTTTGTCCAGAAGCATTGGCACTGGTTACCAGCAACGGTCCAGTAGCATGTAGCACCGCCAGCAGGCGTTCATCATTTGGGATACGAATAGCCACTTCTTCTCGGCCCGTTAGCCAAGGGGCAGTAGGTTCGTTCACAAAGCCCATCACCACGGTCAAGGCCCCGGGGACGAAATCAGATTCGAGCAAGCGTCGGGCCCGATCGTTAATAGCTATACCCAGGGCTTCCATTGCAGCTATGTCTGCTACCATGATGGGTAGATTCATGTGGCGGGGCCGCTGTTTTAGTTCGTAAAGCCGCTCCACAGAGACAGCGTGATCAGGGCTTACAGCTAAACCATACACGGTATCCGTAGGAACTACCACTACCCCACCCGACCGGAGGCTTTCCACTATGGTTGTTACTTGTTCTGCTATTGCTACTGTAGACATGCTTACCAGATTTATACTGTCACCTTCTCGAAAATATCAGATTGCTCCGTCAGCGGTAAAACGTAGTGCGGAAAAATCAATCCTCGTGCCTCCAGTTCTGGTAGTAATTGAGCGATATCACTGGCCAAGCCAAATTTCTGCCCAGTATCATGAATCTGGCGCTGGGGAAACAGTTCTTTTACTTTTTCCCGGTGTGCGCCTGCTACCGCAAACTCCGTTTGGCTATCTACCAAAGTTTTCACTACCTCTTCTAATGGTCCGTACAATGTGTGTTGCAACTTACCATCGATGTACCAACCACCGTAGGCCGTACCACGAATAGATTTTACCGTTATTAAGGCCGGGCACGCGAATCGTGCCTGTGCTGCTATGCCCATGAGCTCAAAGGCGTTGACCGCAGCTACCGGAATCTTCAGGCTGTACGCCAGGCTATTGGCGAAACTAACTCCTGAGCGAACAGAGCTCGTCCCACCAGGTCCTTGACTGACCATGATCTGAGTAATCTCTTTCGCTTTTCTAGCCGTTTGGCGGAGCGCAAATTCTACCAGCGCTGGTACGTCCTTCAATGTGGTAAGCTCTTCATGCTCCAAAGAGTTGAAGATGAGCTTACCGTCCTCCAGTAGAACGATACCGTACGGCAAGGCCGATGATTCAATACCCAATACCAATGTCGTTATCGCTGACATGATCTAAGCTTTCAGTTTTTCCAATACTTCCTGGGCGCGGGTACCAACCGCAGCAAATTGATAGTGTCGTTGCTCCTTTTCCTGCCCTACAAAATCAATATTGACCACGAGATAATCCTCAAAGTCGTCGGCCACTTTATCTCCCCACTCAATTAAGGTAATTACATCGGGGAAGTATTCCTCCAAGCCAAGGTCACGAAACTCCTCAATGCTTTCCAGGCGGTAAGCGTCCATATGCAGTACGCTACCTTGAGGAATATTGTAGAAGTTCGCAATTGTGTAAGTGGGACTAGAAATATAGTCTGTACTACCCAATGCCTCCGTCAAAGACTTCACAAAGAAGGTTTTACCGGCGGCAAGTGCTCCGTTGAGAATAACTACATCGCCCGGTGCAAGTACTTGTCCTAAACGTTCCGCCAAAGCCACACTTTCTGCTTGATTCTGAACCTCGACTGTTTGCATACGCCAAAGAATTATAGCCAGTTAACACCTTGAGTGTGAAAAAGTGCACAAAGATATAGAGGTTTTTTTTGAGCTTAATAATTTCCTCACATTCTTCCCTATTTTCACGTCAGCTAATTCTAACCACAATGAGAAATATCCTTTTTGTCTTATTAACCACATTTACTATACTACAGGTCTATGGGCAATCCTACCCCTCACCGGTTACACCTGCCGAACAACGCATAGAAGCTGCCAAAACTCGCCAACAACTACAGGATAAATCCCTGGTAAAGGGCCTTCCGTTCAAGAACATTGGCCCCAGTGTACAAAGTGGTCGTGTTGTTGATGTAGCCATCAATCCCGATGATCCCACTGAGTTTTACGTAGCTTATGCCTCTGGTGGTTTGTGGTACACCAATAATAATGGAACCACCTTTGAACCTCGCTTCGATAACCAAGCCGTTTTCACCTTGGGTGCAGTGGCGGTAGACTGGGCCTCGGGTACCATTTGGCTAGGTACCGGTGAAGTCAATTCCAGCCGTTCATCTTATGCCGGCTTGGGCGTCTTCAAAAGTAATGATCACGGCGAAACCTGGAACCACAGTGGTCTGGGAGAAAGCCATCATATTGGTCGAATTATCCTTCATCCTACTAACCCAAATACTGCTTGGGTAGCGGTACTAGGCCATCTGTATTCACCCAATAAGGAGCGCGGTATCTATAAGACTGCCGATGGTGGCAAAAGCTGGAAAAAAGTACTGTTTGCCAACAATAATGCGGGCGGCATCGAAATGGTGATCGATCCTAATAATCCAGACCACCTCTACGCCGCAACCTGGGAGCGTACCCGTCGGGCTTGGAACTTTGTAGAATCCGGCGAAGGAAGTGGCATTCACGAAAGTACAGATGGTGGAAACAGCTGGAAACTCATCAGTGGCAAGGGAAGCGGTTTCCCGCAAGGTGCTGGTGCCGGGCGAATTGGTTTGGCCATGGCTTATCAAGGGCGTACCCCCATCTTGTATGCCTCCATTGACAACTACGATCGCCGTCCAAAAGAAGCTGACGAAAAAGACGAACTCACCAAAACCATGCTCCGGAAAATGAGTGCGGGCGAATTCGCCAAGGTAGAGGACAAGCAGTTACAGGCCTATTTACGGGACAATGGTTTTCCTAAGGAATACTCCACCGAGCGGGTAAAAGAAATGGTCGCTTCCGGCGAGATCACACCGCTAACGCTAGTAGAATATACCGAAAGTGCCAATAGTCTTTTATTCGATACCGAAGTGGTAGGACTAGAAGTATACCGCATGGCTGGACGTGGTGGCAAGTGGGTTAAGACACACGATGACTATATCGATGGCGTGTACTTCTCGTATGGCTACTACTTTGGACAAATCCGGGTTTCACCGCACAATGCTGAGCAGCTGTATGTATTAGGTGTTCCGGTTCTGCGCAGCGATGATGGTGGCGCTAGCTGGCAAGGTATCAATGCCGCTAATGTACACTCTGATCACCACTCCCTTTGGATCAATCCGGATAAAGATGGTCACCTGATTCTTGGTAATGATGGTGGAATCAACATTTCCTACGATAATGGCGACAATTGGATCAAGTGCAATCATCCCCCATTGGGCCAATTCTACTACGTGGCTGTTGATATGGCCAAGCCTTACCGAGTGTATGGTGGCTTGCAAGACAATGGTGTTTGGATGGGTGAGCACACCTACAGGGCCTCTCCGCGCTGGCAATCCAGTGGTCAATATGGTTACGAGTCAATCATGGGTGGTGACGGTATGCAGGTAGCGATTGATCCACGAGACAACGTGACCGTTTATACTGGCTTCCAATTTGGCAACTATTTTCGCCTGAATACGCGAACTGGAAAACGTGCTTACATTACCCCGAAACATGAATTGGGAGAACGTCCCTACCGTTGGAATTGGCAGGCGCCGATCCACTTATCTGAGCACAACCCTGACATCTTCTATATGGGATCAAATTTCGTACACCGTTCTTTAAATCGTGGCGACGATTTCACGAAGATTTCTGAAGACTTAACTCATGGTGGCCAGAAGGGTGATGTGCCTTACGGTACCTTAACTGCGATACACGAATCGCCGCTACGCTTTGGTTTACTTTACGCAGGTTCGGATGACGGTCGCGTGCACGTCAGTAAGGACGGTGGCCACGAATGGACGGATATTTCTGCTGGCCTCCCCTCTGATATGTGGGTAAGTCGCGTACAAGCCAGTCAGTACGAAGAAGGTCGGGTTTACGTGTGCCTCAACGGCTATCGTTGGGACAACTGGAATGCCATGCTGTACCGTTCGGATGATTATGGTAATAGTTGGGAAATGATTGGTCGTGATCTACCACAAGAACCAATTAACGTAGTAAAAGAAGACCCAGAGAACGAGCAGATCTTGTACGTCGGCACAGACCATGCAGCCTTTGTTTCGTTTGATCAGGGAGTCTCCTTCATGGGTTTCCAAAACGGGCTGGCTGGCGCTCCGGTACACGATATCGTAGTGCATCCGCGTGATAAGGATATCATCATTGGTACGCACGGCCGTTCACTCTACTTGGGTTCCGCTCGTGAAATCCAGTTGATGACCGATGATCTCATGGCAGAAGCCGTACACCTCTTTGCCTTGGATGACACAAGAAGAGGTCGTTCCTGGGGAGCAGACAACTGGTACGAGCGTACACCACCCAAGCTCACCTTGCCCGTATACGCCAGTACACCGGGTACGGCTAGAATCAGCATCCACGTTGGTAACGATGATTTGATGCTAACCAGTTACAATACAGAAGTAGATCGTGGCCTACAGTACCTCGAGTATGACTATACCTACGGTAAAGATGGCTGGCCGAAGTACAAGCAGTACCTACAGAGTCAACTAGAGGAAGATGAGCGTCTTCCAAATATGGAATCTGCCGACGATGGAAAGTACTATCTACAGACCGGCACTTACAAGGTGGTGATCAAGATGAATGGTGCTTCTAGTGAGCAAATGTTTGAGTTGAAATAAATTTATCATTGAACTGATTTAAACTTTTGTGGTGTCGACGAGCTTCAGCCCTTGTAGGTTCTGGCAAAGAGGCTTTCCGAGTGCATACCTGGAAGGTACGCACGAGGGAAACGCTGAAGCGAGGTTCTGTAAGGGATTGAAGTGCAGGCCATTAGAAAAGTTTAAATCAGTTCATTAATAACCGTAGCGAAGAGCAGGCTACATTCAGGCTGCTCTTCGCTCCCCCTCTACTATGCGCCTCGGACGGATTAAGGGATTAGTACTTTGCTGTTGGCTAATCACTGGCCTTACACCCGGTATTTGGGCAAATGCTGTATTTTCTTCCATTGCAGTAGACCCTAATTGTTCTGCCAATTTGATACAGAATGGCGATTTTGAACAAAGCACCCCTACGGCTGCGGACAACGACATTTCGGAGGCCAACTTCTGGGGCCCCATCTGGCAACCTACCGATGGTTTCAGCACCGGTGACTTTTTCAGTACCAGCATCAGCATACCTACGCTTGAAATCCCCACTCCCCTAGATCAAAACAACTACGGCGGCATGTGGTGTGCCCTGGCCAGTAACCAGATCTTTCGAGAGGGGATTATGAACGAATTATCCAGTACTATCTTACCCAATACGGGTTCCTACGAACTCACCTTTAAGGTAGCATGCTTGGGCGGATATTGGGGTACCCCATCTCTAAGTGCCTGGGGTGTAAATGCAGCGGGATTGGCTGCTGGTGCTAGTCCCACTAGTTTTAGCATGCCCCGCAATGACGGGTTTTACGGTATAGACAACAGCTTTGAAATTGCCGCTTATACTTTTGATGCCGACTGCGATGAGGCATACGTCAACGTACGCTTTACGCTCAACACCGCCAGTCCAGGCTTTCCGGCGGCGGGCATTAACCATATCTTCTTTACCCGGCGGGATAACCTCTCAGGAGGTGTATACATTGCACTTGATGACGTTTGCTTACAGCCGCTCATTCCACTAGAAACAGCACAATTCGATTGTTCGACCAATACCGGCACCCTTCAGGCCAATATCGAGCAAGTGGACCAAGATATACTTGAGTACACCTGGATACTAGATGGGGTATTTACTGCTTCCACCAGTGTGCCCACACTTTCCATTGACCAAATTGGCACCTATACCGTAGAAGTTACCTTAGCAGATGGCTGTAGCCTAAACTCCGAACAAGTAGAAGTAGTCCTTACTGATAATGCTCTACTTATAGAACAGCTCATCACTACAAATGCCACCTGCGAACAAGCCAATGGCAGTCTATTGATCGAAATCAGCGGTGAGAGCGGTACCATCACATTTAGCATCAATGGCAGTACGGGACAAGTAGAAAATGAGTTTCTCAATCTAGCAACTGGGGTCTACGAAATAGTCATTGAAGATGAAAATGGTTGCACAGCCACTCAAAGCGCAGAGATCTTAAATATTGGAAGTGCTCCACAAATTGTGGAAGCAATCAGTACTGATGCCAGTTGTTCAGGAATGGACGGAACGATTACCATAAGCGCTGAAGGAGATACAGGTTCCTTACAATACTCCATTGATAACGGTGCAAATTTTCAATCTTCCGCTAGTTTTAGCAATTTGACTCCAGGGGAATTCATCCTATTGGTCCTAGACGAAAACGACTGTTCAGCAACTCAATCCATAACTGTCAATAGTAGTGATCAAGCTCCCGATTGGCAAAACATCGCTGTAGCTTCAGCATCCTGCAAACAACTGAACGGTGAAATTTCCGTGCAAGCTAGTGGCGGCACTGGAACACTGACGTACGCGCTAGAGGGAGGAGTCTATCAAACGACAGGCCTCTTCATGGGCTTAGGAACGGGATCGTACTTACTGAGTGTGCAAGATGAACTTGGCTGTACCCGTGATTCTCTGATAAGCGTACCAGCAAGTGCCTGCCCGATTTACGTCCCCAATGCTTTTTCGCCAAACCAAGACGGAGTTAACGACCGCTTCCAAGTCTTCTCCGCTGATGCGACAGCGGTCACCATTAATCACTACGCCATTTTCGACCGCTGGGGAGCGCTCTTATACGAGGCTCGTAACTTTTCGCTGACTGATGTAGCACAATTTTGGAATGGCACGTTCCAAGGTCAAGTTTTAGGTCCTGGCACCTATGTCTACATGATGGAAGTCAACCCTGGGGATGGGCAGAATTTGCTACTAAGTGGGGATTTGCTATTGATTCGATGATAATCCGCTGCTCTACCTCGCATTAGTACTAGTGCTTCTTGAAAGCATCCTCTTTGTTGAGTCAGGTTCTACAATTTCATCCACTCCACTATTTTCCCTATTCATCCAGTAAATCAGACTGTTCAGCGAGTTTGGTAACGGAATCGGGTACAGCCGTATTAAATTGCAGATGTATTGCGGAAAAAGCCGCTGTTGTGGATGTAATTTGCAAGATGTTAAAGAATTTTAACAAACCTTTAAAATATTCGGACACAACAAGATGCGGCAAAACCAAGTTTTACATGCAAACCAAATGACGAAGCTTAGTAAGCTCTGAGAGCAAAACGGCAAACACACCAAAAAACCCAATTCCCCAAATTACCCTTTGAAATTGTAACCATGAATACCCGAAAAATCAAACTTGCGCTTACGGCCGGCCTAATCAACAAAAATACCAATGGTAATGCACTTGATGCCGTGACCGACCTAATGAACGCCTTCGCCAATGAGGTAGGCCGTTTCATGGGACTTAAACCACTAGGTAATGCTCGTATCGGCAATGCCGTACGTGAGAGCTACGCCTTGAATTACGAAAATTGTACGTTGAATGTGGAGGTGGTATCGCACCCACAGGCAAAACGCCAAACCATTCAACGCTTCCAACTCCGATAACGCCATAAGGTAGGCCTTGTAATACCTGCTTAACCAAATAGAAAACACGAAGAGTCTTTCCTCACGGAAGGGCTTTTTTTATTTAGTACACTTCCACCAGAACTTTGAGCAGCGCTTCCGTTTCCTTAGCATTACGTGAGAAGTTAGTCCCAGTGTCAGGTGAAGTTACGGGTAATAGTTCTGTATTGACCTCCGCTACTGGCAAGCCGTCGACTGCTGGAAGGTAAATCGTATCATGTACAACACGCTCTCGGTAGATTACTTTTAGTTCGGGTTCCACTGGGTGTTCCAGGTAGACCGTATCAATAATAGGCGCGGGCGGTTGTACTAGTCTTTCTTCTTCCTTCACCGTTGGGGGCACGGCGGTCGGTGCAAAAAGGGAACGCCCAATTAGCAAGCCAGTGGCGAAGAGCAATACGGCTGCTGCCGAACGATACCACCGGAGGTGTCGCTGACGCCTCAGCTGGTCCAGTTTTTGTTGGAGCTGTCCTTGGGTGTTAAGACTAGATGTCGTGCTCCTTGGGGCATCAAATAGCTGTTGACTTAATAGCAATACCTCACGCTGACTTTCGAAAGCCTCCCCATTAATTCCTTGCTCCGCTAACCAAGCCTGATCATGATCGGATAGCTGACTAAATTCACCGCTGAGCAAAAGCTGTTCTAATCGTTCAAATGCCTCCATGGCTTACCTATTTCTTAGACTATTGTGTTCATGACTGCCGGCAGCGTTCCAGTTGCCGGGCCAAATGCCGAATGGCATAGTGCAGGCGTGACTTAACAGTGCCTTGCGGGCAACCTACCACTTGACTGATATCTTCAATGCTCATCTCCTGTTGGTAGCGCAATAGGAAAACCTGGCGATGTTTTTCCGCCAGGTTTTCCAATGCCACTTCCAATTGCTGGCGCCAAAACGGCTGATCGAGTTGGTGGATTGAGAATTGGGCCACCTCCTCTTCAAACCGAAATTGCACACTGTTTTTCTGCTGGCGATCCCGCCGCCGGTATTCATTTTTGATCATGTTGGCCGCAATGGTAAACAGCCAACTACTGAATTTTCGCTCAGTATCATACAACTCCTGCTTTTCCAGCAACTTGAGGAATAACTGCTGCGTAAAATCCTCCGCTACCTCCTGGTTCTGTGCCAGTGCTCGGTAGAAGTACGCATACACCTTAGTACGGTAGCGTTGGTACAGCACATTGAAAGCCCGTTCGTCACCACCTTGCAGGTAGCGCATCAACTTTTCATCCGTCCATTTAGCGTAATTGCGAAACAGCGTTAGAGCATTTTGGTGTTATTCAATGACATCCATGACAATTCGGAACCCTACATTGGGACTCGGTAAGTCCACCGAGCGGGTGACGCCTATTTGCGTGTAGTAGGCGGGGTCCTGCCATCCACCTCCCTTAGTCTGACCTTCTTCCTGCACCATCTCAGCTACGTTACCACTCATATTGTATAGTCCCTTGGCGGTCGGAAAATAGGCATCTACAACTACCGGAAAATATCCTCCATCCTCATCCGGAGACTCTGGATCATCGGCGGGACCAAATAACGGTTCGGTTTCACTTTGACTTACCAGGTAGGGATTAAAATTAGACAGATAGCAGCCTTTAGCATTCTGATTATACGGTCCTCCCCAGGGGTAAGGTGCACCCTCAAACTGGCCTAGGCGAGCGCAGTATTCCCATTCCTGGACCAGCGGTAGGCGAAAACTAACTTTCTTAAACTGCTTCTTGCGATGGTCGGACTTGTTGTAAAGCTCTGTCAGCCAGTTGCAAAAAACGATAGCGGCTTCGTGAGAGATATTCACCACTGGCGCACGCTCATCTTCAGGGTGTCCGTTGTCAAACATCTGTTCGTCCGAAAGATTTTGATATGCTTTTGGCAGTAGTGACCGCCAATCGGTGGTGTGAATTTGGCAGATATCCAACAAGTCAAAACGCTTGGCAGTTAGCAAATCCTGTAAAAAGCTTTGGTACAAGCCATTACTAACCTCAAAAGCCGACATATAGAGGTTGGATTTCATCTGGCGTAGGCCCTTTTCCAATTCACGCAGATCTATATTGGTTTCCTGGTCGGGAACAAAACTAGAGGGGGTCTCCAATAATATTGCTACTTCGTTCCGCCGATCAGCCTTGGTAGCCAGGTTCAGAGCTAGAGCGGTAATATTTTCCGCTTTCTCGCTAGCGCCTTCACCCAGGTAAAGATTCCGCAATAGTGTGAGTGCGGGAATGTAGTTCATATTCATGTGATCCACTACGGTCTGGCTAGGGTCCAAGGCCAGAGGATAAAAAAGGTAGTCGGTCAGAAACTCATTCTCAAAACGGTGGCGAATTAAGCGTACATTATCAATGAAGCGCAGGTTGTGCTCAAAAGCGAGTCCGGTCAAGTAGAGGTTACTGCTGTGTACCTCGCGCTGCGATGCTGGTGTAGATATACCAAGATGCACGGGTCTACTACAATGATAGATAATGTGCCCCAGTAAATCCCGGACCTGCACATCTATCGTAGAGGTCAGGGAACGCTGAAAAGTATCAGGTATCTCAAGCTCTGCGAAGATGCGTGAACGATAGTCTTCTTCCGCCAGTAAGAGATAGATATTAACCACCATTACATCCTCCCGTACTGCTTTCACCTCTTGTAACACCCAGGCAGGATAGGTATCATTGTCGCCTTGGGTCAGCAACACGCCATTCGGCCGGACCGAGGCCAAGGCATTGTAATTCCACTGTAGGATACCCTGGCTTAAGCTCCCCTGCGCATGCAGTTTATGACATTGCTTGGCATAGGCCTCTTGCGTCCCACTTATTGCGTAGTAGTGCATGAGATCATGTACCAATTCTGGACGCTCAGGACCTACTTCATAGGCCTGCAACAGGGCATCGTAATCCCGCTGAAAGAGGTTACTTTGCCAATAGGTTAAGTAGTGTGCCTCGAAGGATTTTGGAAGGTTTTCGTGGACATTTGCGATGATTGAACTCAAATCAAAGCGAGCCTCCCCATGTAAGACATTAGCATTTCGGGCTGCAGTATAATAATAGAGCCACGCCTTGGCATTTTGGGGCTCTTGCTCGGCGGTCGCCGCCCAAAGCTCAGCTTGTTCTTGGTAATAGTCGACGGAATACAATGCTTTAGACAAGGGCTGTACCGGCTCTGGATTAGCAGCCGACAAGCTTTGTAACAACAACAGTGGGGTGACCAGTAGGAGGTTCCAACAACGCATGTTTCGGTGATTTTCTTCTGTGTACACCGCTTCAGTGCAGCGGTTCAAAATAAACTTATTAAATTGTTTTCGGAGTCAGTTCCTTCCAAGGGACTTGCGCCAATTCAGTGCCCTACACCTCAATCTAAACGACTATGACTCCTAGCGATCTGTTTCAAATATGCAATACGGTAGTACTTCCCGCCTGGCTCCTACTCATTTTTGCGCCACGCTGGAAATGGACACCTAGGATTGTCCTTAGCGGTATTGTCATCTTCCTATGTATTATTTATGCGATGGGTTTAACAGAAGCGATCGAGAAAGGAGGGTTGGACTTGACTAGCTTTGGCTCCCTGCCCAACGTAATGGAGCTCTTCACTGAGGCCAGTGCTGTGCTCATTGGTTGGGTGCACTATTTGGCTTTTGATTTAGTGGTCGGTTGCTTTATCGTAAAGAATGCCGAAGAGCACGATATCAATCAATGGCTGGTGGCGCCGTGCCTGCTGTTCACTTTTATGTTGGGTCCGGTGGGCTTCTTACTCTACTGGATTATCCGCAGCGTTAAGACTAAGCAGTACTGGCCTAATTAATCGTCTACACATATCGTTTACTCGCGAACTCCACCGGCGCAATCCGCTACTGCATGTAGTATCAATCGGAACCCAATTCTACCGCAAGCTGCGTGTTGAAGTGCCGGCGGCATACTTGTGGGGAATCCGCCTAGGAATTTTACTGTTTGTCATCTTCGCCTTTGAAGGCTATGGCATGGGAGCCATCAAAGCCCATACAGTAGGTGGACCCGACGGCGGCGAGGGTTTACCGTTTGTAAACTGGAGCACCAAACACGGTGACTTGTGAATTGCCCATTTTTTGGGTATGCATGCGCTCCAAATACTCCCACTAGTTGGCTATTATGTCTTTCGCCAAACCCGCTGGTTGATTGTTTTTGCAGTGATCTATCTAGCGGTGGTAACTGCCATAATGGTGCACGCAGTGATGGGCATACCGCTCCTACCTAACTAAAATCTGATGAGGTTAGCAGCAAGCTGACGGTCATCCGTTTTACTTACTACTAACCTCACTATTCTTGGAGCTACTGATGTACAGCTACATGAATTCCGATAGTAATCGGGAGCATCTCTTCGGTATTAGTTACCGCTACCTAAGCGCTTTGCTTCATCTTCCAAACCTGTCTTACGGCGGCGCGACTTCACGTTTTGGTTACCAAAGTTGTAGCTCAAGCTCAGGGCAACCCGGCGGCTATCCCAGCGTCCAAAGCCAGCAGATACCAGACCATTAAACTCAGAAACGCCGTCCCAGCCAGACTCATAGAAGATATCACTCACGCTCAGACGAGCGTTTAATTGGTCATTCAAGAATTTCTTCTGTAGACCAAGATCCAAGCTCCACATAGGGTCGTATTCAAATACTCCACCCCAGATGCCAGGGCCAGAGAACCAACCCGAGATTTCTCCTTTAAATCCGTACGGTAAGTCGATCGTTTGCTGCTGGTAAATAGAATAAGTAAAGGCTTGTACATCCACTATTGCACCATTGCCATAATCCGCCTGGTTATCCAAGTGTGAGGCGCTGAAGTTAATGTAAGAGTTCCATCCTTTACGCACCTGGAAAGGCGCACTGATGTTCATGCTGTAGATAGTCTGATTGGCTAGGTTTTCCCAGGTGATAAAGTTTGCCCGAGGGTCTATTTCATCTGGCCCG
This sequence comes from Bacteroidota bacterium, assembly GCA_039816955.1. GTDB lineage: Bacteria > Bacteroidota > Bacteroidia > Chitinophagales > Saprospiraceae > Lewinella. The sequence continues at coordinate 2,253 of JBCBWU010000042.1, read as the reverse complement.
ATCAAGCGAGTGATCTGATCAATCGTACGGCTGTAACCGATTTTGAAGTTATAGCGATACTTCAGCGTATAGCTCAGCTCAAGGTTATTGACAATCTCTGGTTGCAAGAAAGGATTTCCCTTTTCGTAGGAGAGTTGGCTCAACTGGTTGTTGAACGGATTCAATACATTGTAGTCGGGGCGGTTAATCCTCCGTCCGTAGTTCAAGGCTAGCGCATGCATCGGAGCCACTTGCCAGGTAAGCCCAGCACTAGGAAACCAACTTAGGTAATTCAGCTCTACTGGTGGCTCATTGAGATCCTCATCAAAAGGCGTCAAATTACCCATCGCGTCCGTTTGCTCAGCCCGCAAGCCGGCGGAGAAATTCCACTTTTCATTGATGGGGCGAGTGTAACTTACATAACCCGCGTAGACCTTTTCTACATAGTCGAAGATATTCGAGGTGCGGTCATTGCGAACCAGCTTGTTATCGAATACATCAAAGACCAAGAAGGTATTGTCAGATTCTACTCGGCTTAACTTACTACCAAAACCCAGCGTACCGCCCAAGAATTGTTGCTCATAATCTAGCTTGGCAGTGTAAATATCAATGATAGTAGGCGTATCGAAAGTATTGATTACCTCAGTTAGGAGTTGGTCCTCCTCTGCATCAAAATACTGGTTAGGTTGGAAACGTTGGTTCTCGTTATCATAATGGCCGTAATCTAAATCAATGTTCAACGTACGTCCCTGCCGATTATCGTAACGGTAGTTTAGGTTGTAGGTAAAGCGCTGGCGATCCCAAGTGCCGTTATTATCGGAAACCAAGATACTATCGATCAAAGCTGGCGTTTCCTGCTGCGCAATAGAAATCCGGTTCAGGTTGAAGTTATCGCCGCTGAAATCATTACCAGAAAGCATGAAACCCAAGGTATTCTTATCATTGAGGAAGAAGTCCGTTCCCAAGCGGAAATTGTAACCTCTAGAGGTGTTCCGCATGCGGTTGGTTTCCGTAAGGAACAAGCTGTTCTGGAAACTCTCAAAATCCATATTGTTGAACCGCTCAGCATCGTTACCACCTAAGGTAAAGAAGGTATTCATCCACTTGTTACGGTAGTTACCCGAGAAACTCCCATTCATAACCGCATATTGACCTTGGCTAAAGGTACCACTAACAGAGCCGTTCGCCCCCAGGCTCTTATCCTTCTTCAGGCGGATATCAATGATTCCAGCATTCCCTTCAGCCTCGTACTTGGCACCAGGAGTGGTAATGATATCGATGCGATCAATCTGTTCAGCGGGTAAGTTCTGTAAGTACGCGGTGAGATCATCACCAGCGATTGGCAATCGCTTTCCATCTACATATATCAGGACTCCGGCCCGGCCCAATACGCTGATATTATCGTTGTTATCGACGGTCACACCTGGTGCTTTACGCAAAAGTGAGATCGCATCTGCTCCGGTACTGTTGATCGTACCTTGTACATTGAAGACGGTACGGTCTGGTTTCACCTCTACCATTGCCCGGGTAGCGGTGACGGTCGCCTCTGCTAGTTCAACCGCAGTACTTTCGAATTGCAATACGCCAAGATCGATCTGCTGATCAGCGGTCAAGGCAATTTCAGTCTTCCAGAAATCCGACGCACCTACGTAGGTAGCGGAAAGATTATACGTTCCAGGAGCTAGTCCACGAATGCGGAACACTCCCGAATCATCAGTGGTCTCCACTTTAGTAAGGCTACTATCGGCAGCATTATACAAGGCTATATTAGCAAAGACAACAGCCTCTCCATCAGGATCTTGCAGTTGACCAATAATGCTCGCTGATTGAGCTTGAAGTCCTAGTCCAAGGACTAGACAAAGGAGGGTAATAAAATTCTTCATAACAGTCTGGAGTGATTCTAATTTGTAAATAGTAGGTGATCCTCTTATCGGTAACGACCACAATATCTATGTAAAGTTGCGGTCAGAAAACCATTAATCGACGAGTGACCATAGAGCGATGATGAGTGACCATCGATTTGCATTAGGTGTAAATTAGGTGTTCAACAAAAGGTGTTATTCCAAAACAGCCTACAAAATTAAACAACATTTATTTAGAAAAAATATTTTAATTAAATTTTTTGTTAAATCAACTACAATCCACTATATTGCAGATGAGTTAGCTAGAAGCCACCATAACAGTAAGTATAAACTTCGCCCACCCTAGAGCTCACTAGGGGCGATGACCATAAAGAACAATTTTCGGTTTCCCAGCTTAGATAGGATTATGTAC
>JBCBWU010000429.1:0-2220 GCA_039816955.1 Bacteroidota bacterium | reverse complement strand
CTTCTGGAAAGTGTATACCACAATTGTATGAAACACGAATTAGGACTGCGTGGCCTGGCCTTTGTTTCAGAATTGGTAGTGCCGGTGCAGTATAAGGGCGTGGATATTCAGACTCGACTACGTTGTGATTTATATGTGGAGGAGTGTTTGGTGGTGGAACTGAAAGCAGTTGAGCATATTTTACCTGTGCACGAGGCGCAAATACTTACTTATCTCCAGCTTCTGGAATCAGCTAAGGGCCTTCTGATTAATTTCAATGTATCAAATATATTTAAGGAAGGACAGCGGACTTTCGTAACTGAACAGTATCGTGGGTTGCCGGATTAATAATGAACCACAGAAGGCACATAAGGGCACCTAAGGCTAGGTATTCTTATGTGTACTTATGTGCCTGATGTGGTTAAATCCAAAGCACTACATCAACACCCCATTAACCGCCTCCACCGGCTTAGGCAAATCTGTCTCACCCAGCATCTCTCGCATATCAATTTCAATGACGCGACAGAGCGATAACATTGGAATATCATTTCCTAAGCCTTCGAAGGGGTTCTCAGAATAGTCGCCCACCAACTCCATCATAATATAGACCCAGCCAACGATGACTGTGAACGGGATGGATAACCAGGCACCCAAATCTCCTAGCTTGTGAAACTCAGCAACCATGCCAAGCGGGAGAAGAAAGATGAAAATGCCCACAAAAATGAAACTCATGCTGGCATACTGGCGAGGTAGGGGAAACTTCTTGATCCGCTCGCATTTTCCTTGATGGACATAGAAGTCGTACAAGATTTTCTGTAGCTCCATATGTCGGAAGCTATCAATAAGGTTCTGGGCATGTAATTGCTTGAGATCCGCGGTTTGTTGATTGATGATCTGCGTTGCAGTGTTTTTGTAATCCATCAAGCGTTCGTGCTCTTCCTTTCCGAGGTATCGGTCGAGTTCCTTCATTGTGATATCATCATCTAAGAGGCCGATACCATAGGTTTTCATACGCCGTTGTGCAGTTTTACCAATCATTCTACCTTGGGTAATGTGTTCCCATGAGGTAGGTAGTAGTAATTGGCTACGCAGTGCGTACAGCCACGCAATATGTCGGTAAAACAATGTTTTATGAATGAGTGCTAGTTCCTCATCACTAATGGGTTTATCCCGGAACTGATTGGTCACGAATCCTTGTACGGCACTTCCCCAAGCCCGGCTACTATTAACAATAGCGCCCCAAATCTTACGAGCTTCCCACAGGCGATCATAGGCCTGGTTGTTCTTGAAACCAATATAGAAAGCTACCGCAGTACCAATAACAGAGAGCGGTAACCACGGAATATGTAACCACTCCCAGTGGGTGTATTCAAAAATGGCAGTAACGAAGGTGGCCCAAGCGGCTATCCAAACGATGTGGTGACCAGAGAAACGCATGATACTCCGAAAGCCAAAGTTCTTATAAACATACATGTAAGCAAGGATTGAGAATTAATGCAATTGCCGTTTGGAGAGAATTCCTGCCTTGAAAGCGAAGGAGTAGGATAAGTGGATTGAGTTTTGTGGGCAGATCGCCTCCGGCTATGCGGGCCCTGACGATTCCATAACAGGTGAAATGTCAGGATTCTGATATCGAACTTCGTTCGATCGTCAGAGCTCACCCTCTTCTGGTCCGAAACGCACCTCTCACCAAACAGCGGCAGAAGATACGGGATTTACATCCTTCTATGTGACATTTTTCACATGAAGGCCATGCTTCTGCAGCCTTAGCCTTCGGCGCAGGAGCACAAAATCCTACGTAAGGCTAGAAAAGAGGCATCGTCGGTATAGATTGGTGCTGTACCAGGGTCGTACACAAATTCATCTTGCTCGCGGGAGATGGCAATGTAGGCGTCCTTCAGGTCTTCGGGGTGTCAGGGAGAGGAGCAATGGTTGAATTCTTGCTCCTCTCTTATTTCATTAACTAGCCTTCGTAGTAAAAGCGCTCGTGTACGATCTGGTCGCCCTGCCATTTCTGAACCGCTATCTGCTCCATTTTTACACGATTGCCGTCCTTGAACGTGACATCCATCATAGATTCCACGAAAGTAGTGGCGTTCGCTTCATCAGCACCTACATTGCGTACTTCCAAGTTGTGAAACTCCTGAATCATATCCAGGAAGCCTTCTTCGTATGCTCGGCATTCCGCTTTGCCGGTGCGGGTACCTCGTGGTTCCGTCATGACTACACCTTCTGCGTAGT
>JBCBWU010000428.1:0-2314 GCA_039816955.1 Bacteroidota bacterium | reverse complement strand
CAAACCGGCAACAATCACTCGTTTTCCCGCAAGGGCCAGTTTTTGGGCGTTTTCAATCAGCTCATCATCAAAGAACTGGGCTTCGTCAATACCAACGACGGTGACGTCATCACTTACCTCTAGTATCTTCTTCGAATGTCCGATGGGCGTAGCCAGGATAAAATTCTCATCGTGGGAAACCACCTTTACACTATCGTAGCGCGTATCAATACGTGGCTTGTAAATTTCTACTTTTTGATTGGCAAATTTGGCACGTTTTAGGCGACGAAGAAGTTCTTCAGTTTTGCCGGAAAACATGGAACCACAGATGACTTCAATCCAGCCACTGCGCTGCCCGCGAAAAAAGGGTTCTAAAAACATAGGTACAATTGTGAGGCGAAAGATAGCTAGCCTCCACAATTTTCGGGAAGAAATGAGGGTTATCCTTAACAATTAGCCTGCTAATCCTTTATTTTTGGCAGCGCTAAAGCAATAGCACAAACCAACTTGTCAATTGACATGGACTTACAGCAAGCAAAAATCCTTCTTGAAAAGATAAATGCCCTCCAGAAATCGATCAGTCTGGACAAGGGCGAAGTTTCCACCATTGAGCGTGACCTGATGCTGAGCTACATTCGGCAGCTGTACGAAACCTACCTCAGTTCAGAGGTAAGTTCAGCTCCTGCTCCTAAGGCTAAAACCGTTGCTCCGCCACCACCTCCTAAAATAGAGCCTGCACCTAAGAAGGCAGCAGCTCCACCCCCTCCTCCGCCACCACCAGCACCAGAGCCCAAGCCCGAGCCTATTGTGGCACCACCAAAGCCGGCACCAGAACCACCGGCGGCCAAGCCGGCTCCGGTAGCACAAGCCGCTCCAAGCCCAGCCCCGGCCAAGTCGAATGTAGACCCCGCCATCAATGCTCTGTTTAAGCACCAGGCAGCCCGTGAGTTATCAGAGAAATTGAGTCAACAGGCTATTCCTGATCTGACCCGTGCCATGTCAATCAACGATAAGCTTTTGTACTCGAATGAGTTATTCGGACGTGATATGGCCCGCATGAACGAGACCCTACAGAAGCTCAACGGCTTAGGCAGCATGGACGATGCACAAAACTACTTGGTTGATATCGCGCAGAAATTCGATTGGACGGAAGATGAACGATCTGAAGTAGCGCAGAGCTTCATCAAATTGATTCGTCGGAAGTACTAGTTGAAGGTAGGGCTTACTTGGTCCCTTTCTGCATGCTTATTGACGATCAATGAGTCAAACTGTAAAAGGTAGAGCGTAGAGGGTAAATGGACCTTTTCAATTATACTTTCTGCTCTATACCTTATACCAGAAGCTTGGGCATAGTTTAGAAATACGGTACAAAACCGTTACCGCCCAAGCTGATGCTAATTGACGAACTTCATCTTGTAGTCGGCCTTAGCCTTTCCCTTTTTGATGTTTTCCAGCTTGCGGCGAATCATACGCTTCTTGATGGGCTTGAGGTACTCTGTGAAGAGCTTGCCATCGGTATGATCATACTCGTGTTGGATAACCCGAGCATTTAGTCCGGTGAAAGTCGCCTCTTGGGGTTCAAATTTTTCGTTGACCCAACGGAGCTTGATGTTAGCGGGGCGCTCTACCTCACCCCTGATATCAGGGATACTCAGACAGCCTTCCTCGTAAGTCCACTCGTCACCGGTTTCTTCTATCTTCTCGGCATTGATGAAGACCATTTTGATGCCTTCCGCTTCGCGGCCTTCCTCCATCATCTGGATTGTATCCACCACGAATAGGCGTATGGAGCGCCCGATCTGCGGTGCCGCCAAGCCTACTCCATTAGCGTGGTACATGGTTTCCCACATATCCTTGATCAACTTCTCCAGATCCGGATAGTCCGCATCAATTGCTTTGCCAACTTTCTTTAAAACGGGTTGCCCGTAAGCATAAACCGATAACAACATACCTGTTGAGTAAATTTAATCCTGCTTCAGTACCTGTTTGCTTCCAGGTACTCTTGCAATAAAATAGTGGCGGCCATTTTGTCTACCAAGCCTTTCTCTCGCCGTTTTTTGCGCTTCAGACCACTTTCTAGTAGCGCCTCCTTGGCCATCACCGAAGTAAAACGTTCATCCTGGCGGGTAATGTTCAAATCAGGATACTGTTTTTCTAATTTCCGGATAAAACCAACGATATGCGGCTCTAGGTAAGTAGGTGTACCATCGGCGTGTAAGGGTTCACCCACTACCACCGTTTCTACTTCTTCTTCCGCAAAATAGGCTTCCAGGTAACTCAAAAGCTCTTTGGTCTCAACGGTATCCAGTCCATTCGCTATGATCTGCAAAGGGTC
>JBCBWU010000427.1:0-2327 GCA_039816955.1 Bacteroidota bacterium | reverse complement strand
TGGGTTTGCTTCACGAGCTAGATCTACACCAAAAGGCCCACCAACTACTGTAGGTGGCTGAACACGATAAGTAGAAAGTGATTCGTAAGGGCCAATGGCTTGATTACCCGTTAGACCATAACTAGCTCTTAGTTTGAGGAGAGATAGGGTCTGGTTATCGGCTAAAAATCTTTCTCTTGAAACTTTCCAGCCAACTGCCACAGAAGGGAAAATTGCGTACTTGTTATTTGCTGCAAAATTGGATGCGCCATCCCTACGCACGGTAGTAGTCAGCAAATATTTGCCTGCCCATTCAAAATTGACACGCCCAAAAACAGACTCGATCTCTGATTCAGAGAAACGAGAATCAATGGTGCGTTGATCTATCTGTCCGGCTTCTAAGTTATGCCATGAAAACGCATCAGTCAGTAATCCTCGAGCACCTGCTTCAAACCCTTCGGTGGTATTCTTTTGGTAGGAATGACCAGCTGTTGCTGTTAAATTACCCTGCCCGATTGCTGAAGTATACGTTAGGTAGTTTTCATTTAACAACCTTGTCCTTTTTACCGTTTCTAGAAACGCTCCACCGGCAGAAAGCACAAACGTCTGTGGCTTAAAATATCCTTCCGTACTATTTTGTGTTCGGTAGCCTAAGGTCGTTTTGAAATTAAGCCCTTTTAATATCTCAAAATCCGCATAGACGTTCGTCCTTGAATTATCCGTTTTGGTTTCGTTGGTGATCTGTGTGGCCACAGCCCACGGATTTTCTATGTCATCTCCCACTGTATTTTGAGAGAAGTTTCCTTCATCATTAAACCTTCCAACGTCGGGTGCAAACCGGAAAGCTAAAGCGACTACATCATCTCCTCCGCCGTTTACAGAACCAATAGCATCACGACCAGTTGACTGAGTTGAAACACCATTTTGCTCGCTGCGGCTAGCAATACTGTTGATACCAATTTTTAACCTACTACCAACTTTTGCATCTACATTGGCTAAGAACTGAATTTTGTCGAAGTTAGAATTAACTACGATTCCTTCTTGGTCAAAATAAGTACCTGATATATAGTAGTTTACATTATCGCTACCTCCGGAAACTGCCAATTGATGGTTTTGGGTACTTCCAGTTCTATAAATTTCGTCTTGCCAGTCGGTATTAGCTTGCCCCTGAGCATACGGAGCATCTCCTGCATTGGCCCGGATCATGTTCTGATACTGAGCAAAACCGTTGGCATCCAACAAGTCCAGCCTATTGGTCGTCTCCTGAGCAGAATAGGTGGAATTGAGCTCTACAGTCGCTTTGCCAGCTTGACCTTTCTTGGTTGTTACGAGGATAACTCCTCCCGACCCTCTTGATCCATAAATTGCCGTAGCAGAGGCATCTTTCAATATCTCTATAGATTCAATATCATTTTGTTGCGGAAAAGCAGCTCCAACAAAACCATCCACCACCACAAGTGGGTCACTGCTTGCATTAAGGGATGAATTACCTCGAACTCGAATAGAAATACCTGCACCAGGCTCACCCCCATTCTGCGTTTGCACAACCACCCCAGCAGCTCGCCCTTGAAGGGCTTGACCAGCATTTAATAAGGGGAAAGCTTGTAAATCTTCGGCCTTTACAGAAGATACACTCCCCGTCACATCACTCTTGCGAACACTGCCGTAACCGATTACTACAACCTCGTCCAGTATTTCTGCGTCTTCAACCAGCGTGACATTGAAAGTCGTCTGTCCATTTACGGGGATGGTTTGTGTTGCATAACCTATATATGAAATCACCAAGACAGCGTCCGAGGCGGCTTCCAGACTAAAGCCACCATCGACATCCGTCACTGTACCCACAGCAGAACCTTCAACAGCAATGGTAACACCGATTAAAGCTTCATCGTCCGCACTGGTGACCTTGCCGCTAATAGTCGATTGTGCATTGGCCCCCATAGAACATAGGGAGATGCATAGAACAAAGAGCCACACCACTCTCGTGGGTTGTTCTATAGACCTTTGTAAGAAGTGATTCATATGCAAATTGATTTAGTGAGTTTGAGTTTTCGCTGCCTCCATAGGTAATGCGCAGAGATAAAAAACACGATCCTTCCAAGTACCACAGTCAGGTGTAGTGCAACGAGACAACTAGATTTTTCCTATGCTTAGATAGTCTTTACTCAGATCAGAGTTAAAGGTAAACAGTGTTAGATGAAATTCCAACAATTGGTCAACCAATTTTTGGTTAGCCAATAACTAAATCCCAAATATCTTATCCTTAATTTCCGTTTAATGGTATTTTGTACTTGAATGACTTAGAATTCCATGAATAAATTTTGGAATGCGATATGGCAGAAATGAAG
>JBCBWU010000426.1:0-2372 GCA_039816955.1 Bacteroidota bacterium | reverse complement strand
CAGGAGGTCTTCCCCGAAATGGTGGGGGACGTACAGCTGAATGGAGCGACTTATCTGGATGCTAATCTGTCGTCTTTGCCGGTTTACTTGGTGAAAGCGATGCAAGAGCAACAAGTGCTCATTGACGAATTAATGGTAGTACATCAGGTGCAGAAGGAAAAAATAGCCTCACAGAGTAAAAACCTACAACAGCAACAAGAACAGATCGAAGTCCTTCAAAAGCAGGTAGCCAGAATCGATCAGTTGGGAGCCATGCTACAACAGCTACAAGACCAAAATCTGGCACCCGCTCCCTCATCCATCTCTAGTAACAACTAATAAATCCCAGTCATGAATACCACACGATATTTTCTATTATCAACACTGTTGATACTGGTCTTTAGTCACTCCACTATTGCGCAAGTCGCCATCAATCAAGATGGCAGTGAGCCGGACTCATCAGCCATTCTAGACCTATCCAGCTCCGATCGGGGGCTGCTCGTACCACGCATGAACAGTACCGCTAGGCTAGCCATCGAAAACCCCGCTGAGGGGCTAATGGTCTTTGACTCTACGGACAATCGTTTTTGGTTTTACCATACCGGATGGAAACGAGTAGATAATGATCTGCAAACGCTTGTTCTTAATCATGATTCGCTCAGCATTAGTAATGGGAATGAAGTGGATCTTGCTGATCTGAGACACATTGGATCTGAAGGATTAATCCTTTCTCCAGACCGAATTCCAACACTGGATGTTAACGAAGTAGAAGCTGGCTGGACTTATAACCTCTTCGCTGAGAATACCTGGCAATCGTTTACCGCCACTAAATCAGGAGACCTTGTCCGAGTTGTTTTATACATCTCAACCCCTTACACTTTTCAAGATGGCCAATTTGAAGTTTATAAAGGCCAAGGCACCGGCGGTAATTTATTAGGATCATTCCCAATCCCGTCCCTGAATAATGGATGGAACGAGTTTGACCTGCCAGCCAGTGCCGTTCCTATCCATCGAGATTCAGTGTACACTTTTTCATTAAGTGATAGTGATGGAGGATTCTTCGTCCGCATAAGACATATTAATACCTACGCGGGCGGTAGAGCTAAACATGGTGTAGACCAGGACTTAAGATTCCAAACTTTTGTAACACCAACTGATTACATCCCATTGATATCCTTCAATGAAGTTGACGAGGAACAGGCCAGTTTTAGCATGCAATTCTTAGATACTTTGTTCTTTACTGATGGCTCTTACCAAGTAACCGGACTACCAGACAATAATGGAATAGGGGATTTAGTGCTAACAACCGACAATGACGGTGTACCTGCTTGGGAGCTGTTGGACATTATCAGCCTACAGGATGACTTAGGCAACCATACCGCTACGCAGAATATTCAGTTGTCCAACTGGTGGCTTTCTAATGATGGCGATAATGAAGGAATAAGTATAGATGACCTAGGTAAAGTGCGAATCAGCAGTAGTCAGAATGGTGTGGCACTCGATGTAGACGGAGACATCCTACTTTCGCACGCCACTACAGAAATGGGTCTGACCTCAGAATTAGATAATACTACGCCAATACTAAATCTAAGTCTCAATGCACTAACCCCCAATGTTGATCCTAATCGACTGGGTGGTCTCTTCCGCGTGGATAGTAGGACGGTAGGTAACAACCCTTTGTTTCAGTGGATACAAAAACCTGTTGGTGCTACTGTCCCTACCAATTCGGATTTGCTGATGTCCTTAGATGCTGCAACGGGTTTAGCAGTTAATGGTTCAGTAAGCGCAAGTGCTTTTACAGGCGATGGCTCCGCACTTACTAATGTTCCAACGGATAACTTAGGTAACCACACTGCTACGCAGAACTTAAACCTAGCTAGTAACAGTATCACTAACGCCGGAACAGTAAGCGCTACAAATTTCATTGGTGATGGCTCCGCACTCACCAACGTACCAACGGATAACTTAGGTAACCACACCGCTACCCAGAACATTTCCCTCGCCGGAAAATATGTAAGCAACGACGGAGGCAACGAAGGCCTTTCCATTAATAACGACGGGATTGTCAACACCAGTAATCACCTTGGCATCGGTGGCCATGTCACTGCCCAAAACTATATCGGGATCGGGAACAATGGCCAAAGTTTAACCCTCGCCGCTGATGAACCCAATAACCGAATCATACTAGACGTAGGCGGCAGTGGACATAGCGGCGATGCTATTGTTTTGGGCGAATTAGGTACCGGAAGTCAAAACCCCGTACTAATGCAAGGTAATTTGGCAATTGGGACGCTGAGCCCGCCAGCTAATTATAAACTCGTCGTCAATGGTCAGCCCGCAGCGAATGGTTTTACGCAGTTTACTAACTACTCTGACAGTCGTCTGAAACATAA
>JBCBWU010000425.1:0-2461 GCA_039816955.1 Bacteroidota bacterium | reverse complement strand
CTTTGATCTGCATATAGTTTTATTGTAGAACGCTTCACGAACTCACTTGCGTCTTACGCGAAAAGACCGTCCTACTTCACAAAGTGCTTCAGCATAATAATCTCCCGCTCGTTGAGGTATCGAAAGTATCCCCTAGGCAAGTCCTTTTTATTCAAGCCCGCTAAATAAGTTCGATCCAGCTTTACGACTTCGTATCCCACATGCTCAAAGATGCGGCGCACAATGCGGTTGCGTCCTTGGTGGATTTCCAGGCTCACCTGATTGCGGTTTTTCTCGTCGGAAAAGTTGATCCAATCTACACTTACGGGGCCATCTTCCAGTGTTAGGCCTTTTTCTATTTGCTGGAGGTGAGCCTTACTCAGTGGTTTATCCAGCGTAGCTACGTATACTTTAGGCACCTCATGGCTGGGATGCATCAACTTCTTGGCTAAATCACCATCGTTCGTCAATAATAACAGTCCAGTAGTATCGCGGTCCAGACGCCCTACCGGAAAGATGCGCTGCGGCACGGCATCGCCTAAGACATCCATGACCGTACGCCGATCCCGTTCGTCGCTCATAGTGGTAATCACCCCACGTGGTTTATTGAGTAGCACGTACACAAAATCTGCTTCGGGCTCCACTTTCTTTCCCCGGAAGGTCACCACATCACCTTCTTGTATCTGGTAAGCCGGGTTTTGTTCCAAACGCCCGTTTACTTTTACCAAGCCATCCTTCACATATTCGGCTGCTTGCCGCCGACTACAGATGCCACTGTGCGCAATGTATTTGTTGAGGCGCATCCCAATAATCTCTGCGGGGTCACGGCGTAGCCCGGGCGAAGGGCCAGCATTACGCGCACGACTTTGGCGCAGGCGCGGTCGTTTCCCAGAGTTACGGTCTTTCATATGAAGAAACTATTGAAGTTGGCGACAAAGGTACGAAAGCACAGAAGCATTAGTCCATATCGCCGAGATAGATGGGCCGTTGGGTATTGTTTAGATCAGAAAGCCAAGGTATCATATCCTTGGGGTAAAACTGTTGCCTTTCCAAATCTTCTATCGGCACCCACTCTACGCCTACCTGATAGTAATCTGGGCCATTGCCCATTTGTGGCTCTTGGTCCGTGGTGAGTTCGCAAGCAAAAAAGAACTCTACCTGATGGATGCGTTTCAGTCGTGCCTGACCATTGTGATTTTTACCAATGTAGTCGCGTACAAAAAGCAATTCACCCACCTCAATTGGAACACTGATTTCCTCAAAGCATTCTCTTACCAAGGCGTCCTGCAGGTTCTCCTGATACTCCTGCCCGCCACCGGGGACACAGTAGAAAATTCCTCTATCATCGTGGTTCTTATTACACAAGAGCTTTCCATCACGAATGATAATGGCCTTGACTGAATTACGAATGCGCATTGTTTGGTGTAAGTTAGGGTACGGGGAAAAGTGGTGTAACACCAATAGCACATCTCTGGTTCCAGCTTTGCTGCGGATATTGTTTACTGTTTGATTAGGTCTTCGATACTGGTGCCTAACTGCATTTGAGCGCAAAGCTCATAGGTCAGGAGTAGTATTAACGATAGTGTAGCGTTTGCTTAATAGTTTTCATAACAGCGCATTAACCCTTTATTCCAAACATGCTCTTATTCCGGAAAAATAGCCCAAAGTTCCTCGGTGGCTTTGCCCCAGCAGTTTACTCTTTCTAGAGGAGGGATGGCAAAACGGCAGGCTTTGACCAAATCAAAGCGATACTCTTCCAAACGGCAGCGGTTACCATCTAGATAGAGGAGACGGCCAAAGGTGTTTTCCGTCAAGCAAGTGTATTCCGCGAAGGCGTTGGTATTATCGAGGCTTGCCCCCAAGAAAGTCATAATATTAATGGTGATTTTCTGACTGGCTAAAGTGCTGGTCCACTCACAAATATCTACCCCCGGTAAACGGCACACATTTTCGCCATCGCTGATAAAAATAAGCGCTTTGGATGTATTTGGATTATTGGAAAACAGACTCGGAGTTTCCTGCAGAATAGTCAATAAAGGAGTAGTACCATCCGGTACCAGAAAGCGCAGGGCGTATCCCAGATCTTTGCGGCTAAGTTCACCTGCCGGGTGCCAAAGTTTGGGTTCCGTCCCACAGTCTCCACCAATAGTCCCAATGCCCACTTTCGTGGAATCGGCAAAATTGGCAAGTAATAATTGGGCAGTTTCTCGCATAACGTTGAAACGGTCATCCGCAATGCAGGTGACTTGTTCCATGACCATACTGCCGGAAATATCGAGTAGGAAGACCACCTCATCGTAGTCAACGAACTTCAATAACGGCTGCACATTGGCAGGCAGCGCGGCGTATTCGTAGCTTTTGAGCTCTCTCTTATCGCGCCCCACTACACTATCCTCTACAACAGCTACTCGCTCCAAGCCAAGCGTGTCACTAAGGATGTTATAATTCTCGGCCGCCTGGCTATTCTGCACATCGGCCTGGT
>JBCBWU010000424.1:0-2497 GCA_039816955.1 Bacteroidota bacterium | reverse complement strand
ACTGGAGTTCAGACGTGTGATCTTCCTATCTACTATCCTCAAGGCGCCGAGGTTAGTGCACTATAGGGAATACCTGTGCTAGAGTCTAGCACAACCATTTCCAAGCCAGAATAAATTTGTGTATACGCGAATCAACTGAGGGATCCAGATAGCACATTACATGCTACTGGAAAAAAGACATGTTCACAGGAAGGGTTTGTAAAGGGTCACCTTTCGATGAGGTGAATTTCAGAAGGGAAGTAACAAATGTAGATTTGTCAGTTCTCCCGTTTTAAAGTCAATTATCTAACGCGAAGATGTGGCAAAAATTTTCACCATGCTTGCCACATCGGAGCTGGTTTACTAAACGGGCCAAAATTTGTGGGGAACGGCACAATATTAGTATAATTGTTTATACTGAAATTGGTATAAATACGTCCAAATTGATCAAAAAAGCCGCAGAAAATCACTTTTTGCGATCTCCTGCGGCCTAATGCACGCCCATTTTTGAGCCTTAGCAATAAGACCCTCAAACGTGTTCCTTTCTTATTTCACGACCAATATTTTCACCGATTGTGGTGCCTTAAAGGCCCGGCTATTTAATGTCAAGTAGTAGGTGCCGTTGGTTAAATCGCCTAGGTCAATCGCTACTTGGTTCTTACCCGCCACGAAACTATCGCGGGTAATATTCTTTACCAGACCACCCTGTTCATCGCGCAAATCAATGCGAATTACATCAGCATTAGGCAAATCAAAGCTCAGAGTAGTTGCGTTAGTGGCAGGGTTTGGATAGGCGGCAGCGGCAATTTCAACCATTTCTTCGGCCATTTCCACCTCTGCTTCTGTTAATGACTCTTGCAGTAAGAAGTGAATTTTCCGACCCTGTTCACGACGAGCTTGACGTTCTGGATTTGGCTCATGCTTAGCGCGGCGTTCTTCGTGCTGCTCAATTAGCTCCTGCGGCATGTAGCGTTCAGTAATGGCCTTCTGGTCTGCTTTCCACTGTTCTCGCTCGTCCGATACTTCGTCCAAAAGGCGAGTAATCTCTGTATCGTAGCGTTCTACCATGGCTTCTAAGTCGGTAAAGATCTCAGGGTACTTTTCGTGTAGCTTCTGACGTGCTTGTCCATGCTTGTGCCCTCGGTGCTGGCGACGGGCCTGTGGCTCATCTCGCTCAGCACGCTCTGCCTTACGCTTTTCACGTTCCGTTTGGTGCTCTGCTCGTGCTGCTGCTTTAGCCTCGGCCAATACGATGCGGTACGCTACCAAGCTAGCCTTATCGGCATCACTCAAGGACTCATTCAATTTAGCGCGTTGGTTTTCCATAACCGGCTTCACGTTCAGTTCACGATACTCACGCATTTCCGCACGCAAAGCTTCACGATCAACAGATTTCATCAGCTCACGCTGCTCCTGGCGGCGTGCATCTCGTACATTGCGTAGCTGCGCCAGCTGTTCGTCGCTCAGAATTTCTGCCATTCCATCCTTCACATTACGAAGAATATTGCGCATTGCTTCACGGCGTGCTTCTGGTTCTCCCCCCTCTTGCTGACGCAAGTCATCGGCAGCAGCCTTTGCCTCAGCTTGTAGGTTTTCAACTGCTGTTATTTGTTCTGGTGTAAGAGCCAGTTCGGCTTTCAGCTCCTCCGTCAGTTCCAACTGACGCGGTGGGTGAGGGCGATGACGTTGTGCTAGAGTGGTAGTCGTCGTTAGTACGCTCAACATTAGGAGCAGAAATAAACTGTTTTTCATGATGCTGTTTCTTTTAGTTTTTTGCAGTAGATAAAGTGATTATTTTTTTCGTTGATCACGTGAGTGAGGTCCACGGCGGTTGCGATGTGGTCCTTTCACCAACATCCTACGCCAGCGTTCAACTTCGTTTAATTGCTCTTCGGACAGCAGGGGGTTCAATTCCTGGAATAAGGAATCCGCTAACTGTACCCGTTCTTCGCGATGGGTCCTTCCGAGTTCTCGAAACTGCGGGCCATAGGTTTGAAATACTTCCCGCAATTCGGCAGTCTGCTCAGGATTGGCATCAATTTTTTTCAAGAATATTTCTCCAAACCCTTCACCATCACTCAAGCGACGGAGCTGGTGTACTTTTTGCTGAACGAGATAGCGGTTGGTCAAAAAGCCACCGGTAAACCCGATCAACAATAAGCCCATAACTACCAATATGACTTTTGCTTTTTGCATAGGTTTAATTCGTTATCTCTCTTATTATTCAAAAGCATAGGCATCCTCTACCCAGATCTCCTCTAGACCAAGAATAGCCTCTGTTTCGAGCGTTCCACTGTTAATGTAAATGAAGGACAAGGCCAGCAATAGTGCAACACAAGCCGCCGCCGCAACAGTAGACCAACGCTTGATCAACGGTCGATACCAAACGAGCGGAGCTGGTAAAGCGCTTACTACACGTTGAGCAAAACCCGCCCTGGGCTCCGCCCTCAACTGCATAAACAACTGGCTCATCTCCTTGAGGCGCTCTACTTCTTCCCGCAGTTCCGGAAAGTCATCA
>JBCBWU010000423.1:0-2517 GCA_039816955.1 Bacteroidota bacterium | reverse complement strand
TAACAAGATAAACTCATGGGTATCCTTCCACCCTTTGATCAACCATTTAGACGGGTGACCGGGTACCCGCTGAAAATGCCAAGGCTTTCGTCCACAATGCATACTAACCCACTCCTTATCCGTTTTCCAATGCAAAGAATCGAGTTGCCTGTAGATGAAAGTAGAATCCGAAGCAGGTTTCCGCTGTAAATGCGAATCTCCCGTATGCCAGATCAAAAAGGAATCTCTATGCTGGGTATACCACTTCCGCTCATTGAATGTCAATTCATCAAGAGGTTGATCGGCCGGAACTTTACGAATCAAACTCCAGTCCTGCCCAAAACGCTCTAACTCCTCCACGCTTAGACGCCCATTTTTATGGGATACCCAACCATTATTGTAGTGCCAGTCCTGCTCTTCCTGAAAACGGTAGACCGGCCTTCCATTATAATAAAATCCGTAGAGCACGGCCTGTTGATCGTGCGCTATCACTATACTATCTTTCCACAAGTAGGCGGGTCGATTTTGGTAGGTGTAGAGCCATATCCTACCCTCAGGATCGGGCAGAGCCCAAGTAACATCATTTCCTGGCAAGCCATCGGCGGTGCTGTAATGCTGAAAGGAGTAGCCATCAAACTTAGCTAAGCCATTTTCGGTATAGGCCCAAATGGTACCCTCATCATCCTCGATAACTCCGTACACATAGTTGGTAGGAAGACCATCGGCGGTGGTATACCGAACATACGTAGGCGCTTGGGCCAGAAGGGTTTTAGTTGCACCCAGCCCCAGAATAAGAAGTAACACGGCGCTGGTAGACAGTACTGATTTCATCGAAGAGCTTGTCTGCAATAATAATCATATTCAGCAAAACTGAACTCCCATTCTGAGGAACGGTCATCCCGCTCCGATTAAAGGCAAAACAACCGTTAATCTGATGACTGCTACCGCAAGTCCAAGCAGTGCTGTATGGCAAACCACAAGCATCTATATTGGGTGAAAATTGGAAGGTGGATGAAAGCCCAAAACTTGTTTTAACCTACAAAGTAAAATGGCAGAGCAGTAGTCTCTACTTGATGGCTGCTGCCAAGACGCGCTCTTTCCTTCCACCATCAATCAGACGAAACAGCAAAACTTTCAATTGGTAAGACCAAGAGCTTACAATTAGCATCAGCTATTGTGCTCTGGTTATCCAGTCAATATAATTTGCTACCACCAAAACTACCATCATGAAACTGCACTATGTCATTATCCTAATGCTCTTACTGGCAGCATGCAAGACCACTTCTTCTATCGAATCAAGTGTATTTACGAAAGCGGAAACCGCAAAGCTCAATACGATCATAGATCTATTTGAGAGCACCATCTGTCAAGAAGGGACGAAAGATTACGAACAGTGCTACACTACATTTGGTGAACGCTTCTTCGACACCCAAAAGAACTCCTATTTCGAAGAAACTTTCACTCAAACCTTTCATGACAGGCTTTCAGAAGAGCTTGGTGAGGATTTATTTGAGGAGATCTGGTTTCATACAACAGCTGGCCAAGGCCCAATCAGTAAACAAGACACACCTAGCGCCACTGTAATAGAGGTCATCCCCCGTGAGAAGTATGCTCAGTTCTTGAAGGAAGTGGCCGAAGACCATGAAAGTATTGGGGCTTATGAATCCCGACTTCAAACAATGGGCTCGATCTCACCGAGTATGGTAGCTAATGTATACCAAAATCTCAATGAGTTTGACCTAGCGGACAAACGTATCCGCTTGATATTAGCGGTTCACTATATCACCCTGATTGACCAAGCCCTTGATTTGCAGAAGGCTAGTTGATTTTGTGGATCGAAGCAGAAATCGTGGCGAAGTATGGTAGTACTTGGGTTTAAAATCTAGTTCGATAAAAACCTTGAGTACCGTCCCAAAAGTCTATATCATCTAAACAGTAAATAAAAAAGCACATCTCCACTTGCAAAGGCAGAGATGTGCTCATTTTAGCTCAATTGTCATGAGCTATATTAAGGCAGTAGACAATTAGTTGAAATGCTCAATAACTGTTCTTTCGTTATTGTTCTCGTTTGCCTCACCAGAATAGGAACCAGATCCAATGTTAACAATTACGCGATACATGTAGTATCCAGGTAACTCTGTTAACTCGCTCATTGGTGCTTCAACTGGTGTTCCACCCGGCTCAATAGAAGGGATGTCAAAATAACTACTGCTAATCACTTCATAATCAGCCGGATCCGTAGAATACACAGGGCTATACAGAAATTCAACCAACCCTGTAGTTTCGGGCGAATCATCCTTTTCTTCACAATCTTCAATGGCATCTGCGATATTGCTAATGACGCAGAATGCCCGGAAAGGATTTCCCGAAGCTAGACCTTCTGACAAACTTCTCAATGTTGTGACCGCGAGATCATTGACTTTAATAGGGTCCTCGCACTCACAACCCGCAGCAATAATCCCAATAATTAAAAACAGAATACTGATAAACTTTTTCATGGTAGGTGGATTTTACTTAATTTATGTAAAGTCCACCTAC
>JBCBWU010000422.1:0-2564 GCA_039816955.1 Bacteroidota bacterium | reverse complement strand
GTCGGTTCGAGTGATCTAGCTGGCGGTACTTCTGTACTACGCTTCGGAGTAAGTCTTCGGTAGTGCTTTCCAGGTGGTGGTCATTGAATAGCATTTGGAGCTTGGTATCACCATCGCGCCGCAAAATCAGGACGGAAGGGTCAAAGAAGATACGGTGGTACAGCATGGTTTGCCCATCGTACTTGAGTAGTAGGGCATTCATGGATTCAATGTAATCCCAGGTGGCGTCCTCGTGTTGTTGCTGGATGACACCATTCCTGAAGATGAGTAGTTTCCGGCCTTCTTGCCGAAAAATGTACACCTGGCGGCCTGCGCCCGGCTGTGCTTCCTGCATGATCCACGGTTGATCAGCAAAAAGGGACAAGCGGTGAATGCTCTCGCTGTGGTAGCGGAAGTTGGTTGTGAGTTCTTGAACTAGGGTATTCATACAAATGACAGCTTTAGGGTGAAGTGCTTTAGTGTTTGTTTGCTTGGGTCAATGAACAGTCGGTGGCTGTCTGTTTAAATCACGGTTTTTGTTGCTTTGTGTTGTTCCAAATTTTGTGCATAGCATAAAGACCTAAGCTTGCAACACATGATTGTAAGCTTAGCGCCCATTTTAGTTGATGCACTTAATGGTCTATAGCGGGCATTAGTAGATGGCTACTGAAATACGTTTGGTAAGTAGGGGAAGGAAAACTTTTTTGGGATGTGGCTTAGTCAATGAGGTCTGATCTACCCCAAATCAAGCATAGAGGTAATGATTAGCGAGCCATATTGGTAAGGTAAGACCTGATCCTTGGACTTAGAAATAAATTCAGGAAAATGTTCTGAACGGTCATTTTTTTCGGATTTCTGTACAAATCCAGGGGCTTTCGCCTAGCGCAGTTCATTTTTTGCCAGCTCGTACCAAGCTTTTTCTGTAGGGTGTTCGCCTGCGTCTTGAATCCACAGATTGGCCTCGTAGTAGCCCACATAATCACGCAAGTGGTTGCGGTAGCGATCAATGTCTTGCTGGCGATTTTCTTTGTTCCAAGCCTGATACGCCCGGCTATGAAATACTTGCGCCAGTTCGTACGAATTATAAGGTGCCCGCCGGATGCGATCTGATTCCAAGGCGTTGATCAGGGCTTCGTACTGCTGCTGTTGCAGCTGTTGCATCAAACGCGGCTGGGTCAATAAACGAACGGCTTTTTTCTGCAGGTTTGGTTGATTCTGGAAGTCATCAGCTAGCAAGCGGATGAGATAATTGACCGCAAGGGCGAGGTCCCGAGTAGCCGGAATGTTGAGTTGGTTAGTAATACTGGGTGGCGTATAAGCCAGCCCGAGATTCAGAAGGTTTTCTCCATTTAGGTCTTCGGCGGGCGGTGGTGGGGTGTCGGCGGAAGAACCAGCGATACCATTAAGTTGATCAGCAGGCAGGAAACCAGCAGTAGTAAGTTGTCCTTTGTTCTCTCTTTGTACCAGGTATTTATTTTCCAATTCTTTGATAATCAGCTCATGGTCCGCAAAAAAATCATTGGGCAGAGCGCCACTTAGTAAAAGAGAAGAGTCACCACTGGGTATGGAAATAGCAGTTGGTATACCCTCTTTATCCAAGGAATAGTAGGCATTAGCCGCAATCCGTTCCAACTGTCGGGCCAGTTGTGGGTTATTGGTCTCTTCCATGTGCATATCGTGGCGCACCTTTTCAATGTATAATGATAGCAGCGTCATGACCACCGCAAAAACCATCGCCGCATAAATAGTTCGTACCTTAATGGGGTCGATCGGGTCTTGCTCCTGCGCTTTTCCCAGTAGGTCATACACTTTCCAGATACAGAAGATAGAAGCGCCCATGGCGCCTGCGGTCAAGATTTTCGTCAGAATATTAAAGTCCATGCTGCTGGGCCTTGAAGAGGAATACGGATCGTTAGCAAATAATGGTGGCTTAAGTCAACGTGAGGTGTGGCTTAGACAATTTCGTAAAGTATTGTTAGTCAAAGCTCCACTTCTCCGTAGAGAGTAGAATGTAGTAAGTATAAGGACGTCAGATTGTCTTTCTACCCTCCACCTTCTTCCTTGTACTAGGTGCGGTTGTGACACTCAGTAACCTACTAAGTAGCTCACCCTCAACCGCACGTTAAGTTAGAGAAAAAATATGGAGTAGGAGGGGGGAGTTGGGTTTGGGACATATCGCCTTCGGTCACCGGCGGCCATAGCCTTACTCCTGCGTGGTAACCGCCGTCGACGCAAAGGCATGGCTGAGGGGGCGGGTCCTGACGATTCCACAAGGGTGGAATATCAGGATTCTGACATCGAATTCCATTCGATCGTCAGAGCCCACCCTTACCAAGGCCAAGCTTAACCTTCATCTGCCTGGCAGAATAAGGCAAGGGATTACTACGCTGCGCTCCGTGTGCTACGCGTTCATACCTTGAACGATTACAACTTATCGTTCAAGCCAGCTTAATCCTATGTAACTGAAAAATGTAAACTCTCACCTACTTTTCGAAGTACTTCATGTTGCGTAAAGCCTAACGCTATACACAAGCTTTGCATTGAACTGATTTAAACTTTTGTGGTGTTGATGAGCCTGAGCCATT
>JBCBWU010000421.1:0-2650 GCA_039816955.1 Bacteroidota bacterium | reverse complement strand
ACGCCCGAGATGCCGGGCAAGAAGGGACCGTACTTCTTTCCTTCGTAGTGGACAAAACCGGAGAGGTGACCAACGCTACGACGGTAGAAGGTAAAACAACAGAGCATATGATCCTAAACGATACAGCTCTTGGCATGCTCGAAGATCTACCTAAATTCTCACCCGGCCGCCAAGACGGACAGGCGGTTAACGTCAAGATGATACTGCCCATCAAATTCAAATTGACCGACGACCAGTAAGGAAGAAGAAATCACTCGCTTTTCAAAACACAGAGCGGCTCGCCTAACCGGTGAGCCGCTCTTTTGGTAATTGCTATCACATGGGATAAGCAAAGCGTGTCTATTCTATTTTGAAGTGTTAGAGCATGTTTGAAGCCGGCTATTTTCTTAGTCACTAAATATTAGAACCTCACGCTAGAGAGTAAAAGGCAGACTCACTTCTTTCTACTTTCTACTTTCTACCCTACACGGTGAGGTGTAGCTTTGACTAGTAAGACTTTACTAAGCTGTTCTAGCCCAACCTCACCTTAGTTGACTACCAAGCGTTGGATACCACGACCTTCGGCATTGGCCACCTCAACAAAATACAAACCCGCAGGCAGGTCAGCAGTTGATAATTCTACTTGCTGATCATTCCATACCCACTGGCGAACTTCCTGCCCTGTACTGGTGAGCAAGCGTACCGTAGCGCCATCATAACTTGCCCCGGCAGCCCAGCGTAGCATCGTATAGGTATGTGCAGGGTTGGGTTGTAAAGAAATGGCATCCGTCAAAGCAAAAACATCCTGTGTATTTACGGATCCTTCTACCAGACCCGCTCGTTCGTTCATCAACACACTACGCATGATATCCACCTGCCCCATAGTGAAGCTATTCTGGCAATCCTCACGGGCATAGTCCATATAATTCTCCCACATATCCGGCAGGTCACCCATACCCTCATCACAGCCATTGTTGGTAGGCTCGCAGGTGAACTGGCTACTCAAGCCCTGGTTTGGAGTGTCTGCCACGCCATCGTCCGCTTCACAGTCCGGAATACCGATTACTGCTAGCTGCCCATCTCCCCAAATATGGCGTAACCCTAAGTAGTGGCCAATCTCGTGCGTAATGGTGCGGCCACGTACAGGAATAGTGACTTCGCCCAAACCAAGCAAACCGGTCGTAGTGAACTCACCCGTACGGCGGAACATCTCAAAGTGAATTACTACCCCATCCAACTCTGGACTAGGAGCACTTACGCCTTCTGGCCAGTTATCTAATCCGGCCGGTGGGTAGGCATAACCCAGGAGTGCTCCACCTTCAATATTGCAGACCCAGACATTGAGGTAGCGTTCGGTATCCCAGGCATCACTACCACCATCCGCACTGCGTTTTACATTGTCCGGCAGGGTGCCGCCAAATAGGTCCAGCTCAAAAGTAGCGCTAGTAGATACACGCTCTACTGCCGCCAATTCGAACTCGATAAACGCGTCGGCTACGACCGGTATGAACTCCTCCCTCACCTGGTCAGCATCCGCATTAAGGCGGCGAAAATCTTCGTTCATTACGTCTAAGACGGATTGGATTTGCTCTTCTGATAAATTTTGATCCTCGTTTTGATACACTACATGAATCACTACCGGAATGGTGAGCAAGGTAAGATCACGGGCCTGACCCTCTGCGCGTACGCGCTCGTATACTTGATTGGTAGCTTGACGGAAGCCTGGATAGGTGGCCTCCAAAACATCTACATAGTGATGACTGGCACAAGGTTCGTGGTGTTGTGCCTGAGCACTAAACACCATTAAAACTCCTACCAATAGTGCAAATAGAAATCTGAACATACTGCATTTTACTTAGTGAACATAATACGTATCGGGTGGTACCGGAGGTACCAATACACTAAGGATGCTCTTATTATTCAGAAAAAATTGAAGAAGGGCTATTGCTATGGACGTAAAGGTAGCATATATTCTTAAAAACAGGGATGGCAAAAATAGCCATCCAGCTTACTCGTTTGAGTAAATAATAGGTCCTATCATCCTTGGTGAATTCAATCAAGGTTGTCAAAGAAGGTAAAAACACAACTCAATGCGGCTATTTTTTACTACGCTCTTACTCTTCCTGCTGTCCTGTGCTGCCATTATGGCCCAGACGAGCCAATTGGCTCCGCGTTATGAGTTGGGATTCGACCTGCTACCTCTCATCGTCACCGGTAGTACCAATAGCAGTCACCAACTGGGAATGGAGGTATTTTTTACCAAACAGATCAACAGTGGAAAAATCAGAGTGCGGTACCTGATTAACGAGCGTGGAAACTACGCCAACAATACGGTGTTATCACGTTCCAACTCTCCCCTACCGGATAACCGCCAAAAACAGGTAGAAAACCGCTACCTGCAGCTCCGCAACCATGGTCTACGATTAGGTTTCGAGCAAATTTTCCGTACCAGCAGAGTCGACTATTACTGGAGCTTTGATCTGTATGGCCAACTCAACCGCGGGCAAATTTATACGGAGACCACCATCAGTCTACTGGACCGTCCGGAAATTGACCCGTTTTTGGAAAGTCGAATTGTCTCTCAATACAACAATTACGAGTTTGGTTTTGCCCCCTCCATTGGCATGGGCTTCAACCTGGACGAACGCATACGTATTCGGGTAGAAATGGG
>JBCBWU010000420.1:0-2652 GCA_039816955.1 Bacteroidota bacterium | reverse complement strand
GGCTCAGCTGAAGCAACTACTTTCTATGCCACAAGATGTGGTAATTGTCACCCACCGAAATCCTGATGGAGATGCGATTGGTTCCTCTCTGGGATTAAGTCTCTTCTTGCAGCGGGATGCCCACAATGTCAAGGTGATTGCGCCTTCTGAATATCCTGATTTTTTCGCTTGGATGCCCCAGGCCGACGATATTCTAATACACGATAACGAGGCGGAAGATGTGGAGCGTGCGATCTCTCGCGCCACAATTATCTTTTGTCTTGATTTCAATTCGCTGGACCGGATTGACAAAACTGGTGAGTTGGTCGCAGAAACACGTTGCCCGAAAGTGATGATTGATCACCACTTGTTTCCGGAGCCATTTGCGGATTATGTCCTGAGTGAAACTTCGGCAAGTTCTACTTGTGAATTGATCTACGATTTCATTCACCTCATGGGCATGGAATCGGAATTGGATCAGGTTATTGGCGAATGTCTTTTTACCGGTATTCTAACTGATACTGGTTCCTTCAAGTACAGTAATTCTCCCAAGCTATTTCGAACGGTAGCTCATCTGCTAGAGGTTGGAGTAGACGATCTGAAACTACAAGATCTGATTTTCAACAGCATGGAGGAGAAGCAACTGCGCATCTTGGGGCATTGCCTCTACAACCGAATGGAAATTCTACCTGAGTTTCAAACGGGTATTATCACGCTGACCAAAGAAGATTACGCCTATTTTGATATCCAGCGTGGTGATACAGAAGGCGTGGTCAATTTTCTCTTGAAGTTGCGCAATGTCAAGCTAGCCGCTTTTATTCACGAGCAACCGAAGATTGTTAAATTGAGCTTGCGTTCAAAAGGTGATATCGACGTGCAAGAAATGGCAAAACGTCATTTCCGCGGAGGCGGCCACAAGAACGCTGCCGGTGGTGCCAGTTTCCATAATTTGGCCATAACCGTTCGTCGTTTCAAGGAAATACTTCCGGAATACCAACGTCAGTTGCAAGCCTGATTCCAGATGCGGAAATGGAAGTATGCTACCATACTCTGTTTACTACAGCTCTTCGCCTGTAGCGAGTTCGGGGAACAAACAGAACACGGATTTAATTATCACTACCATCGGCAGTTGGGAAATCCAAGAGCGGAAATAGGGGATGAACTCTACGTACAGTTCAATATCAGAACGGACGAGCTCCTCTTGTTTGATTCTCCCAATGGCTATGCTGGTATGCGTACCGTCCTCCAAGATCCAGCTCTGAATCCGATCAAAGAGCCTGATCCTATCGCAGATGTGCTTCCATTGATGGGAGAAGGGGATAGTGTAACGGTACGAATGTCCGTGACGGAAGATATGCGAGAGGCCTTTGGGTTGGAAACTACAACCTTCATTTATTATGACGTTGCCCTGCGGCGAATCATTAAAGAAGGAGAGGGTAGGCCTGAAGAGGCCGATGAGCAGGAAATGCAACCGCTAGTGGACTCAGTAGGGCTTCTACAACAGGATGCGCGACTACTAGAGGCTTTAGCAGCGGTAGAGGAAGCTACCTTGCCGCTTACCGACCTACGTCAGTTTATGATCAATCACGAGGAATCGACGATAATGGAAAGCGGAACCTTTTTTCAGGTAATCGAAATGGGGAGCCGGAGCGTGGTGCCAATCGGAGAACGAGTGCAGATTAGGTATCTTGGTGCGCAGCAAGATGGCCTTTTGATAAGCGAATGCTTTACAACTGAGCCATTTACCTTCACGCGTGATTCACGCCAAGTTATCAAGGCTTGGGAGGAGGCCTTAGATATTGTTAGTTACGGTGGTAAAATGCTGATGGGCGTACCACCTACTGGGGCTTATGGAGGGGCAGGTAAGCCACCTTATATAGGTGCCAGTGATACCATTTACTATTACTTCGAAGTTTTAGAACAAAACTGATAACACAAATTTAATCATGACCGCAGAACAACTACAAAAGCTGCACAGTCGCCTCGATCAGTTGAGGCACTATCTTTGACGTCCCTGAACGAGAACATAAACTAGCCGAGCTTGAACAGCATATGCTCAACCCCAACTTTTGGGATGATCCCAAGCGAGCAGAGGGGATTATGAAAGCGCTCAAGAGTCATAAAAACTGGCTTGGCCAATACCGCAAGGTTGCGGATACCGTAGAAGACCTGGAAGTGCTCTATGAGTTTCTGAAAGAAGGTGAAGGAACAGAAGAGGAGGTGAATAACCGCTACAAGCAAACCTTGGAACTCATCGAAGAGGTCGAATTCCACTCCACGCTGAATCGCCCAGAAGATGAGCTAAACGCCATTCTGGAAATTAATGCCGGAGCGGGAGGGACCGAAGCCTGTGACTGGGCCGAGATGCTAGGACGTATGTACCTGATGTGGGCTGAGAAAAACGACTATAAGATTTCTGAGCTGGACCGCCAGGATGGTGACGTAGCTGGCGTCAAGAGCCTTTCTCTGGAAATTAAGGGAAGTTTCGCCTACGGAATGCTCAAAGGAGAAAATGGTGTACATCGTCTGGTACGTATAAGTCCTTTTAACTCTCAGGGCAAACGCATGACTTCCTTTGCCTCCGTCTTTGTGCATCCTATGGTCGACGATTCTATTGAGGTGGAAGTGAATCCTGCCGATATTGAATGGGATACTTTTCGCGCAAGTGGAGCG
>JBCBWU010000041.1:0-41309 GCA_039816955.1 Bacteroidota bacterium | reverse complement strand
TCTACACCCAACGCCGCTGGGATGCACTAGAGCGCGCCAAAGCACGAGAGGCCGAAAAGGGAACTGCCGAAGTAGAACTGGACCATGACGATCGCAAAAAAGGAACCGTAGGCTGTGTTGCGTTAGACAAAAATGGAAACATCGTAGCCGGCACCTCAACCGGAGGAATGACCAATAAGCGCTGGAACCGGCTGGGCGACTCCCCCATCATCGGCGCTGGCACCTTTGCTGATAATACCACCTGTGGTGTAAGCTGTACCGGACACGGAGAGTATTTCATCCGCTGGGCCGTAGCTTACGACGTAGCTGCTCGTATGGCTTACAAAGGCCTGGATCTGGAATCAGCTGCTCGGGAAGTCGTCAACGAAGAACTCGTGAAAGCCGGTGGAGAAGGCGGCTTAATTGCACTTGATCGTTACGGAAATGTGTCCATGCCATTCAACTCTGAAGGCATGTACCGGGGCTACGCCAAGCCGGGAGAAAGAGTAGTTGCTATTTACCAGGAGTAAAACGGGGAGAAAATTAATTTACGATAATCCCTACTAGTTAAGTAGGAATTGTATATTTGCCGCTTAATTTGCAGTATCATGGCAGAAATTGCAAGAGAATCCCGTTTGCGCAGTGTGCTAAAAGCACTTAGTCGGAGAGTAATAGCTACAACAACTATCATCGCCATCGCCTATTTCACTACCAATAATATAGAAGATGCCTTGAAGATTGGTGCTATCGAATTTTTCATCAAATTTGCACTTTATAATCTGCACGAACGGGCCTGGCAAATGGCACCTAGAGGTACTATCCGCAAAATGTTTGGCAATAAAACTTCCTAAATATGCCCACTGAGAATATCCATCCCATCTTTGATCGGCTGGTAAATCGAGAGGAACGAGAGCAGCGTTTGCAGCAAAAAGCGCGGGTCTTCTGGTTAACGGGACTATCCGGCTCTGGTAAGAGTACAATAGCCCAAGGCGTGGAACGGAAGTTGTTCGAGGCGGGCTACTTTCCGCAGGTGCTAGATGGAGATAATATTCGTAGCGGCATCAATAACAATCTGGGCTTTAGTCTAGAAGACCGTCAGGAGAATATCCGCCGTATTGCTGAGGTGGCTAAGTTGTACACGCATTCTGGCATGGTGGTACTGAGTTCATTCATCAGTCCTACCCGTGCTATTCGGCAACAAGCCGCTGAGATTATTGGAACGGAAGATTTTCTGGAAATTTTTGTGGATACGCCCCTTGAAGTATGCGAAGCACGCGATGTAAAGGGCCTGTACGCCAAAGCACGTCGCGGAGAAATCAAAGGATTTACGGGGATCGATTCCCCTTACGAAGCACCTACCGATCCCTACCTAAGCATACCAACCGCCGACATGAGCGTAGAAGAAGCTGTGGAGCAAGTATTTGCTGCAGTTGTGAACGCTATTAGGTTAGCTGAATAAAAAACAATCGAAAACTGAGATAATTATGGCGAGTGCCTATCACGTCAATCACTTACGCGAGCTAGAAGCTGAATCCATCTTCGTTCTGCGAGAAGTGGCTGCTCAATTTGAAAACCCGGTACTGCTTTTCAGTGGAGGTAAGGACAGCATTTTGATGGCCTACCTTGCACGTAAAGCCTTCTATCCGGCTCGCATTCCATTCCCACTCCTACATATTGATACTGG
The DNA here is from genome assembly GCA_039816955.1 of Bacteroidota bacterium. GTDB lineage: Bacteria > Bacteroidota > Bacteroidia > Chitinophagales > Saprospiraceae > Lewinella. Next base: position 39,646 of record JBCBWU010000041.1, on the reverse strand, counting down.
ACACAACTTCCCAGAAACCATTAAGTTTCGGGATCGTCTGGTAGAGGAATACGGTGCCCGCTTAGTTGTAGGCTCTGTACAAGCCGCTATTGACCGGGGGGAACTGGTGGAGGAAAAAGGCTACAATGCTAGTCGTAACTACCTGCAAACCCACGTACTACTCGACTCTTTAGAGAAAGGTAAGTACGATGCTGCCCTAGGTGGTGGCCGACGCGACGAAGAAAAAGCGCGTGCCAAGGAGCGTTTCTTTAGCCACCGCGATGAGTTTGGCCAGTGGGATCCAAAGAACCAACGTCCGGAGTTGTGGAACCTTTTCAACGGCAAGAAGCACTACGGTGAACACTTCCGCGTTTTCCCAATCAGTAACTGGACCGAACTTGACGTTTGGCAGTATCTAGCGATGGAAAATGTGCCATTACCCAGCCTCTACTTCGCCCACGAGCGCGAGGTTATTCGCCGCGACGGCATTCTACTTGCCGATTGTGATTACATTCCTAAAAAGCCTACCGAAACTGTAGAGCGTATGATGGTGCGCTGCCGTACCATTGGTGATATGACTTGTACCGGTGTCTGGGAATCACATGCAGCCAACGTAGAAGAAATCATCCAGGAAGTGGCAACTGCCCGCCAAACTGAGCGTGGTGGCCGCGCCGATGATAAGCGCTCCGAAACAGCAATGGAAGACCGGAAGAAGCAGGGGTATTTTTGATGTACGATGTACGATGTACGGTGTACGGTGTATGATGTACGATGTACGATGTACGGTGTACGGTGTATGATGTACGATGTGCGGTGTAAAATGAAGATTTGATGGATAAAGAGGTATTACTTGAGCGCTTCAAAAAATGGTCTTTGGCAGTGATCCTAATGTGTAGGGAGCTTCCAGAAGGTGAAGAGTTTAGAGTAATTAAATACCAAATTATCAAGTCTTCAACATCATCTACCGCAAACTACAGTGCTAGCAACCGGGCCAAGTCAAGGGCTGATATGATCAATAAGCGGAAGATTGTAGAAGAGGAGTTAGATGAGTCGCTGGTTTGGTTAGATATGCTAAAGCGCTTACTCGATGATAGTTGGACTAACCAACTAATACCTCTTGAAAAAGAGGCCAATGAACTACTACGAATAATAACAGGATCAATCATCAGCCTAAGGCGCTGAACATTTTTTGCAAAACTGTTCATACAGTGTACACCCAAACACCTAACATCGTACACTGTACACCTAACATAAAAAAATGGAACAACAACATACAGAACTACTCAGATTTTCAACTGCGGGTAGTGTAGATGATGGTAAATCAACACTGATTGGGCGATTGCTGTACGATAGTAAGTCGATCTTTGAGGATCAGTACGAGACCATCAAAGAAACAACTGCACGCCGCGGTGAGGAAGGGGTCAATTTGGCGCTCTTGACGGATGGATTGAAAGCCGAACGAGAGCAGGGTATCACCATTGATGTAGCTTACCGCTACTTTGCTACACCACGCCGTAAATTCATTATTGCGGATACCCCTGGGCACATCCAGTATACCCGCAATATGGTAACGGGTGCCTCTACTGCTAATGTGGCCTTGATCCTCATTGACGCTCGTAATGGCATTGTGGAGCAGACGCGCCGTCACGCTTTTATCGCCAGCTTGCTGCAAATTCCTCACCTGGTCGTTTGTGTGAATAAGATGGACCTGGTGGACTATAGCGAAGAGGTTTATGAGCGCATTAAGGAGGAGTTCTCTGAGTTTAGCTACAAGCTCGACGTCAAAGATGTCCACTTTATTCCGATTTCTGCCTTGAAAGGAGATAATGTGGTGGATAAGTCCGAAAAAATGGACTGGTACGGTGGCTCTACCCTACTCTACTACCTGGAGAATGTACATATTGGTAGCGATGACAACTTTATCGATTGCCGTTTCCCGGTACAGTACGTAATTCGCCCGAACACTGATGAACATCACGACTACCGTGGCTATGCCGGGCGTGTAGCTGGAGGTGTATTCAAGAAAGGCGACAAAGTAATGGTACTCCCTTCTGGTTTCACTACGGAAATCACTAAGATAGACACCTTCGATGGCGAGGTGAAGGAGGCCTTCCCGCCCATGTCGGTTACGATGCTGCTAAAAGACGATATTGACATTAGCCGCGGTGATATGATCGTACGGGAAAACAATGTACCAGAGATTATGCAAGACCTGGATCTGATGATCTGCTGGTTCAATGAAAAACCCTTACAGCTCCGTGGTAAGTATACCATTTTGCACACTACACAAGATGCCCGCTGTATCGTGAAAGATATTCGCTACAAACTGAATATCAATACGCTGCACCGTAATGAAGATGATAAGCAGATCGGGATGAACGATATTTCTCGCATCACGATCCGTACGACTAAGCCATTGTTCGCCGATATCTACCGTCGTAACAGAAGTACCGGAAGTATCATTCTGGTAGACGAGCAAACAAACGAAACCGTAGCCGCAGGCATGATCATATAACACATCTGCTCTTGTGGTTACTACTACCCGTGCTACACCGGCTTTCGCCCCGTAGCACGGGTTTTTATTTATATCTCCTCTTATTAAAGACAGCTCCATGTCGTAAGCAGCAACCGACCTACATTGCAGGCTAGTTGGGGTACCAGTCGCAAAAAGTACTATCTTTCCCCTAGCTTGATAACGCCTTCAAACTATTGTCATGCTAAATGAGGGTCCTGATAAAACAGGTAATCGCCAGGGGTGGACGGCCGTCATCATTCTGATGATTGCTTATACTTTTTCCTTTTTGGATCGCAACATCCTCACCTTCCTGGTGGAACCCATGAAAGCAGACATGGGATTGACTGATACTGAGGTAAGCTTGTTACTGGGGGCAAGCTTTGGTTTATTCTACTCTATCATGGGGGTCCCACTCGGGCGACTGGCGGATCTGCATAGTCGGAAAAAAATCATCGCTCTTGGTGTAGGCTTATGGTCGCTCATGACAGCACTATGTGGCCTTACTAAATCTTATGTCCAATTCTTCTTTGCTCGGATGGGTGTAGGGGTAGGTGAAGCTACGCTATCCCCAGCCGCCTATTCCATGCTGAGCGATTATTTTCCTAAGGAAAAACTGGCCACCGCCATCTCCGTTTACTCACTTGGCATTTATTTGGGTTCCGCCTTAGCGGCCCTGATAGGTGGATATGCGGTAGAACATCTGGCGGATGCCTCGGCGGTAATTCTTCCTCTTTTTGGGGAGATTCATGCCTGGCAACTGATCTTTATTTTCATTGGCTTACCTGGTTTGCTAGTAGCGTTATTGGTCATGGCCATGAAAGAACCCGTTCGAAAAGGAGTACTAACTGGCTCCACTATTCCACTTTCTGACGTTTGGGATTACCTCCTGGAAAATGGCCGCAAGTTCTTCCTCCTCTGTGGCGGATTTGCCTTTTTCTACCTGGCTATTTATGCTAATAGTAGCTGGCTCCCCACCTTCCTAATGCGTATTCATGGTATGGCTCCCGGTACAGTGGGGGAAGCAGCGGCAGTAGGTTTCGGCATCTTACCCGCAATTGGAGTGCTGGCTGGCGGTTGGTTTGCCGATCGCTTAACGCGAAGAGGGGTCGTAGACGCCAAAATCAGATGGTCCTTTTGGGTAGTCTTATTGCTCATTCCGTGCTATGCCATTTTTCCATTTATGCCGGACGGTACCACAGTACTTTACGCACTGATCCCCTTTTGTCTACTCTTGAGTTCACCCGTTGCGGCGGCGGCGGCGGCGGTGCAAGAAATAATGCCAAACCGCATGCGCGGCGTCGCCTCTTCTATCTTAATTCTTTCCAGCAACCTTTTGGGACTCACCATTGGTCCTACTTGTGTGGCCTTACTGAACGACTACGTTTTCGTAGACGAAATGGCCTTGGGTTGGTCCTTACTCATCATTTCCTTAATCGCATTTTCTATTGCCGCCCTGTTCTTTTTTATTGCCCTAAGGCAAGACAGTCACCGGGAAGACGATTCTTCCTTCTCATCCTAAGCAATAGGATTATTTACCCGTTCGTTTTTCCCAGAAAAATTATCTTAGGTCTTTCTTTGATCTGAACCGCTATCTACACAGAACATGAAGAATCTCGCTCTGCTCCCACTCTTGTGGGTGCTATCCTTTCCTATTTATACTCAAAATGTAATAACGCAAACTGTTAATCAAGCCTCACCTTCCGTTTTTCAGGAGGTCGACCTGATGCAAAACGTTGCCGATCTTGGCACTGCGTTTCGAATGGCTAATCCTGCCCTTTCTACCGGTATCACCTTTGAAATGGCAGAATTGGAAGTCAACGAGCTGTTGCTTCACCCAGCTGCACCAATGCGTTTGCAGTTACCCCTTCCTGAAGGCGGTCGGCAAAACCTGCTGTTGGTACCTAGTAAAAGTCAAAGTTCCTCCTTTGCGGTCTACAACCAAGATGGGGTACCCCATCTAGTGGACGAGAGTCAAGCCCAACACTACTGGGGTATTGTAGAAGGCGAAAGCCGTTCAGTGGTAGCCATCAGTATTTTCCAGGAACACATCATGGGGTCCGTCATTAGTAGAAATGGCACCTATCATATTGCCGCCCTCAAAAACGATCCGCTTGATCGCCACCTTATCTACCGCGAAGAAGACCTGGACGCCACTCTGGATTTCACCTGCGGCGTGGAGCCTCCAAGAGATTTCGCTTTAGACCAGGAAGTCGTTGATCGAAGCAACAGCAATCCAGACAACTGTGTCTTGATGTACGTGGAGGTTGACTTTGACATCACCCAGGATAAAGGAGGGGTTGCCAATACCACAGATTACGTGACGGGCCTATTCAACCAGATCACCTTGATGTACTTCAATGAATCCATCAACCTCAATCTGCACGAATTGGTAGTCTGGGATGAGCAAGATCCCTACACCGGTCCATCTACCTCCCAGTTCCTATCTCAATTCCGTACCGAAACCGGACTTGATTTCAATGGTGACTTGGCCCACCTGCTCGGTTATGCAGGTGGTGGCGGAATTGCCTCACTGGATGTACTTTGTAATACCTTCTTCAGTAAACACGGCTATTCTGGCATTAACCCTACCTTCAATGAAGTTCCAGTTTTTTCCTGGTCCGTTCTTGTAGTCACCCACGAGCTTGGGCACAATTTAGGCTCCCCGCACACCCACGATTGCGTCTGGAATGGAAATAATACTGCGATCGACCGTTGCGGCATTGAAGCCGGCTACGGTGATGATGATCCCTGTAATTTGGACGCTGGACTCCCTGAGGACGGTACCGTTATGAGCTATTGCCACCTCAACGGAGTAGGCATTGACCTGGCCCTCGGGTTTGGTCCACAACCCGGTGATCTGATCCGCGACCGCGTTTACAATGCCGCGTGCCTGGTACCCTGTGAGCCACGACCAGAAGTCTGTGATGATGAGTTTGATAACGACTTTGATGGACTAACCGACTGTGAAGATCCCGATTGCGCAGAGTTTATCGGTTGCTTGCCCTGTGAGCAAAATATCATCAATTTCAGCCTCACATTCGATAGCTATCCTTCGGAAACCTCCTGGCAACTCACTGATGAAAGTGGCACGATCATCGAAAGTGGTAGTGGATACGCTAACGCAGATGCGGGTATGACTATCAGTGAAGAGTTTTGCTTAGACGAAGCCTGCTATACACTTACCATTTTCGACAGTTTTGGAGATGGCATTTGCTGTAACCACGGTGATGGCAACTTTGAATTAAGTAACGATGAAGGAACAGTACTCGCCAGCGGTGGTACGTTCAGCACCGAAGTGAGTGTGCAATTGTGTAATGGCTTGGTTCCAGAAAACTGCTTTGACGGCGTAGATAATGATCTCGATGGCCTCATTGATTGTGAAGATCCAGATTGTGGCGAAGAGGAGGTATGTATTCCCTGTATGGAAAATGTAGTTAACCTCATCCTTACCTATGATGATTATCCGGAAGAGACCAGCTGGGAAATACTAGACGATCAAGGCGAAGTGCTCTTTACTGGTGCCGGCAGTATGGATATACCCGATGGCTCTACCGTGCAGTACGATTACTGTTTGCCGGATGGCTGTTACGACTTCCGGATTTTGGATAGCCAAAACGACGGTATCTGCTGTTTCTTTGGTTTAGGCAACTACGTGCTACAAAGTACTACCGGCGAGGTCTACGCTGCTGGTGGTGAGTTTGCGTCGGAAGAAACCACCAATTTCTGTACCGAAAACTCCCTCTGCCCGCAGGGCACCACCTTCGTGGTGAGCGTTGCCCAGGATAGCGTGGCGGGAGGTTTGCGGCAAGCGATTAATTGTGCCAATGCACTGGTAGAACTAGATACCATTGTATTTGACTTGGCAGAGGATGATACACTTTTCATCAATGGCTCACTGCCAACCCTCGTGGATGACAACATCATCATCGATGGCGGTGGTGGACGAGTCATTGTCTATGACAACACGAGCCCATTGTTCACCATTGCAAGCGGCTTCAACACCATTCGCGGTTTCGATATGTTTTCGGCCCGAGCCGGCTTTGGTAGAGCAGTCTTGGTAGAAGCTACCGCGAGCAACTTCCAAATTAGAGATAATCATATGGAGGACTTCCGCGAAATGGTGGACATAAGAAGTCCGGGAGGACTAGTCCGGAACAACACGATGATTGGCTTCAATTTCCAGCGGATCATCACCATTCTAGCCACTTCTGGTCAGGTGATCGTAGATAGCAACAGCATCACCAGTAATGGTGGCCAGGGAATTGGCGTGTACCTGGCAGCCGACGATATACAAGTTCGCGGTAACGAGCTCTTCAATCTACGCAATGGGGTGCAAACCTCCCGCGCTAACCAGATCTTGATCGAAGGTAATATCTTGCACGACAACTGGTGGGGCGTAAATATTGATGGAAACCTTGGTGATGGCCAGTCGCACCGGATCAGCCAGAATAGCTTCTACTGCAACCGCTTCAATAACGGGATCAACCTGACCAATGAAGCCAACGCCAGCAAGCTACCGCCGGTTCTAACTTCCATCGAGGACAATTCCCTCTTCGGTACTGCCAATCCTGGCGATGAAATCGAAGTTTACATTAGCGATGATAGTAACTGTGATACTGATGTCCCTTGTCAGGGCACCACTTATCTCAGCACCACCTTCGCTGACCCAGATGGTGTATGGCTGTTGGAAAACCTTGACCTGGTGGGCGGAGAAGTGCTCACGGCCATTGCCATTGACACGGAAAACAACTCTTCGTCCTTTGCGGAATGTCTGCAGTTTATCCCTTCCTGTCCCGAAGTGACGCTAAGTTTAGTGGCCAACCCAACGACCCTCTGCCCCGAGGGTAGCGTACAATTGTATTTATCCAGTAATGAACCCTGGTTTGGCACTTTCTCTTGGCAGTACGAAGCCAACGGAGACTTGCAAACAGTGGATGAGTTCCGCCTCTTGGATACCCTGGTGCTCTTCCCAACGGAGAATACCGATTATCGATTAATGAGTGCCATCGGGGATTTCGAGTGCCAATTGGAATTAGGCAATACCGAGGTACAAGTTGATGTACTTGGGCCTGAAGATCTCATTGGCTTTGCGTCCTTTGAAATTTGCCCTGGAGAAATCGTGAACGTAAACGAAGTACCCTACAGCGAACCCGGACTATACGAAACACCGCTAACTAGCGTAAACGGTTGTGACTCTGTCTTGCAGTTTGAAATCATCTTGCTAGAGGAGCAGTTTATCCTAGAGGATATAGCGATTTGTGAAGGTGATGAGATAGAAATCTTCGGCAACACAGTTACGGATGCGGGCACCTACGAAGCCATCTTTACCGGGGATAATGGTTGCGATTCTACTCACATTATCAACCTATCCTTGATCGCACCGATTAGCACAGAAGAAGATTTGCAAATCTGCGCTGGAGAAAGCATTGAGCTCTTCGGAGAAGAAGTCAGCACCAGCGGTGAGTACAGTGGTAGTTTCTTTAGTGTTAATAACTGTGATTCAACACATACGGTGAATTTAACCGTAGTAGAGACGATAGAAACCTCAGAAAATCTATCTCTTTGTGAAGGTGAAACGGTAGAAGTATTTGGAGAACAAGTAAGCGAGGCTGGAGTTTATGAAGCGTCCTTCGTATCATCCGCTGGTTGTGATTCCGTGCATCAGATTACAGTCACTTTAGTCGAAGCGGTAAACACCACTGGGGAAGCACAAATCTGCGATGGTGAGACGATTGAGGTATTCGGAGAAATAGTCAGCGAAGCTGGTGAATACAGTGGTACTTTCCTGAGTAGTCAGGGTTGTGATTCTACCCATACCATTACTCTAATTGTGCTTGATCCAAGCTTCAGTGAACAGGTGATACAAGCCTGTGCTGGCGAAACAGTCATGGTTTTCGGAGAACCCTATACCGAAGACGCACTGGTAGCTGAAACCTTCATCGGTGCTAATGGTTGTGACTCCACGCATACCGTCCAGCTTAGCTTCAATGAGCCCACGGAGACCAACGAAATGATGGCGATCTGTGAGGGTGATGAAATTGAGCTCTTCGGTAATGTAGTAACTGAGGCGGGTACCTACTCTGGCACCTTTGTCGGAGTTAATGGTTGTGATTCAACGCACTTTGTGAACTTATCGCTCATAGCTCCAATCAGCACCGAGGAAGACCTGCAAATTTGCGAAGGTGAAACCATCGAACTATTTGGTCAAGAAGTCAGCACTAGTGGCGAGTATAGTGGTAGCTTCCTCAATGTAGATGGTTGTGATTCAACGCATACCGTAAACTTGACGGTAGTAGATATCATCGAAACAATGGAAAGCCTTCCGCTTTGTGACGGAAGCACCGTTGAAGTATTCGGGGAGACCGTAAGTGAAGCCGGAGTTTATGAAGCATCCTTCGTGTCCACTGCGGGTTGTGACTCCGTGCACCAAATTACGGTCATTCTGATAGATGACGTCAGCACCAGCGCTGAGGCCCAAATATGCGAGGGTGAAACCATCGAACTATTTGGCGAAACAGTGAGCGAAGCCGGAGAATACAGCGCTACCTTCCTGAGTAGCCAAGGCTGTGACTCTACGCATACGGTGACCTTAACGGTGGCAGAACCCTTCTTTGTAGAGGAGACCATCCAGACCTGTACCGGACAAAGCGTGACCATTTTTGGAGAAGTCTATACGGATGATGTAATCGTTTCAGAGACCTTCATGGCCACCAATGGTTGTGATTCTACCCATACCGTAGAACTGATTTTCACTGACCTCATTGAGACGAGTGAAATGATAAGTATTTGCGAGGGTGAGTCGGTGCTCATCTTCGGCCAGCAAGTCTCTACTGCTGGTATCTATACGGAAGAGTTTGTAACTACCGAGGGTTGTGACTCCGTCCATACCGTAGATCTTATGGTGTTAGAGCACATACTGCAGGAAGACTTTCTGAATATCTGTGAAGGAGAAAGTATCCTCATCTTTGACAACGAAGAAAGCACTGCTGGCACCTACGAAGCCACCTTCACAGCCAGTAATGGTTGTGATTCCACACAGGTGTATCAGCTAGAAGTATTAGAGGCTTCCTTCTTCCAGGATGTCATCAGTATCTGTAATGGAGAAAGTGCGGAGATCTTTGGGGAAACTCAAACGGAGGCCGGCACCTACACCGCTACGCTCACTGCTGCTAACGGTTGTGATTCGGTTGCTACAATAGAACTAGTTATTTTCGATCTACCTAATATTGAAGCCTTTATCACTGGCTCTTGTGAAAATGAAAACGACGGTAGTATTGCACTAGTCAGTGATCAATTCTCTTCGGATTATCAATGGGCACACACGCCTGAGAATACGCCGGAATTATCTGGCCTTTCACCGGGCAACTATATCGTCACGGTAACCGATGACAATCTCTGTGAGAGCGTTTGGGAGTATCAGATAGAAGCATTACCAGCACCAGAGTACAACCTGGAAAGTACGCCTCTCAGCTGTGGAGATGACATGGATGGTATAATTCAAGTAATCAGTGATGATCCGAATCTCGAGGTCAGCTTTGCGGGTGGAGCCTTTGGTAGTACGGTAATCTTTGACGGACTCAACGCTGACACCTATACCCTGGTAATTCGAACCGCTGGCGGCTGCGAAACGGAAGAAGAAGTTACCCTAGATGCTCCTGAGAGTATCGTTCTCGCCACCTCAGAAATAGAGCAACCGAGCTGTGAAGGTGAGCAGGATGGTTCCATAAGCCTGCAAATCGAAGGTGGCAACGATGGCTTGACCTTTATGTGGAGTAATGGACTCAATGGCCCCGTCATCAGTAACTTAATGATTGGCGCCTATACGGTGACGATCACCAATGCCAACGGCTGTGATTTAGAAAGTAGTTTTGACTTACCAGGTGCCGCACCAATTGATGCTAATCTGCAACTGCTATTGGGCTGTGGCGATGGTCAAATCATTGCGGTAGCTAGCCCATCTGACGGAGAACCGCCCTACGAGGTCAATTGGAGTGACAATCAAACGGGCAATGTAGCTGTCAACCTAACCGCTGGTTTTTACAGCATTGAACTGACCGACGCCAATGGCTGCGACGTTACTGAAAACTTTGAGATTCCGTACATCGAACCATTTTCGGTAGAATACAACAGCATCGATCCTAGTTGTGCCGATAGTGAAGATGGCAGCATTGACCTCTTGATTAGTGGAGGCATTCCGCCCTACGATATCAGCTGGACACACGAAGCCGAAGGCCCTAATCTTGACAACCTGGCTAATGGCACCTACACCTTCAATGTAGTCTCAGAAGGTTGCGGTCGATCAGCGAGTGTTACCCTCACTGCTCCTGCCTACCTGGAAGCGGAAGTAGAATTCTCTGTTAGTCCTCAGCAAAACCTTTTACAGGGTACGGCCCTGGTTAGCGGTGGTACACCACCTTACTCTTTCCAGTGGAGTAACGGTAGTGGTTCCAGTACAGTCTTGGCGCTGCAGGAAGGCCAGGAAATTGGCTTAACCATCACGGATGCCAACGGCTGTGTGTTTACGGAAACCTTCGTGGCCACCATCACTAACACCTGGAGTGTCGAAGCGGCGAATTTGCGCATCTTTCCGAATCCTACTGCCGACCAGCTGTTTATCGAACACACGAACCAAGGTTGGAGCTACGGACTGCGACTGTACAGTATTGACGGTGTAGAAATGACCAGCGCAACGGATATTCAATCGGCCCGCTACGAACTTTCTACGCAGGATCTTCCACTCGGCACTTATCTCTTGGTACTCTCCAATGAGAGTTTCCGCCGGGTAGAGCGTATTGTGGTCATTCCGTAATCAACCATCATTTAGGTTTATGTGATAGGCTTCAGGTCAACTTAAAATGTAGAGAATAATTGGTGAGAATTCAGCATCATCGTTTGAATTAATTATTCTCTACATTTTTTCTTAGCCGTCAGGCAACCCCTTACCCCTGGGGGCCGTGTAAGTAATTGAGACAAGAGACCAATAGATGATTATTGCTCTTGGGGGAAGTACCTCTCAGAGCTTGTTGGGGATTCATATTTGAGTTGAGTGCCGCAAAATTTTGTTCTGACCAAGGCGCGGTGAGGAAGCATCCCACAGCAAGTGCGGGAAGCGACCGAAGAGCAACGCCGAACAGCGCAAAATTTGGCAAGTGCAGGTCGAACCCAGAGAAGTATGCGACGATCAGCGAAGCTAATCCTAAATTCCCAATAAGCTTTTCGCTACAGCTACCAAAGTAACTTTCCAGTGCAGCCTGGGAATATTGAATTCAATAAATTATTCCCTGGTATTGCTGGTATACACTGAACTGATTTAAACCTTTGTGGTGTTGATGAGCCTGAGCCATTGTGGGTTCTGGCGAAGAGGCTTTCCGAGTGCATACCTGGAAGGTACGCACTCGGAAAACGCTGAAGTCAGGTTCCATAAGGGTTTGAGGCGCAATCCATTAGAAAAGTTTAAATCAGTTCACTTAATAATGCAATCTAAACTAGAAAAACTCCGACCATGACCCGCTTTCTTACACTCGCTCTCTGTACCGTGTTGCCCCAACTAATTTTCACACAGATCATCAACTTCGTTGAAATTTCGGGCGGGGTAACGAACTTTCCAGAGGAATTTGCCAGGTATGATTACTTCAGTGACGATACGGTTAATTTCGGAGACTTTGACGGTGATGGTATTGAAGATCTTCTCGTAACAGCTCCTAGCTACGAGCATCCAGACTTACCTGATTACCTAGGAGGCATCTGGCTCTTGTTGTTGGACGAAGACCGAGACGTAAAGCAATCCTTCAGGCTACACGAACAGCTACGCGAAATTTCGCCAGTATCATTCAGCTGGTCTTTTATTCAAAGAGAAACTATAGAGGTAGCGGGGATCGGAGACCTAAATAACGATGGAGTTCGAGACATGGCTGTACTATTTAACAACTACGAAAGTGCTAGCGAGAATCCATCGGGAGCCATCGTACTAACTTATTTAGACAGTGAAGCAGAAATTATCGACTACGATATCATAGAAAATGGTCCGGTGGCCAATGCTACACCTGGAAGATTTGGAGTAGACCTTGCCAACGTAGGCGACATTAATGGCGATGGTTTTGCGGATCTAGCTGCCTCATTTCAAATCAATGACGGCATTGCCGGAAACGAGAGTTCTAGAGATAATCAATTACAACTTTACTTCTTAAATCCTGATCCTGATCAAATCTCTATTCAACGAATTGTGAACGAGTTTGCTGGCGGGACCTGGGGAGAATGGGGATTCGGATACAGCATTGCGGCCGCAGGTGATATCAACAAGGATGGTACGCCCGATCTTGCAGTAGGCTGCCCGCATTGCCAGTTAGACGAAGCCGCTGGTGTAGGATACAATGGCGGCTCGATCAGCCTACTCTTCATGTCGCCAGAAGGAGAGGTCATTGGGCACCAAAATATTAATACCGCTCAGGGCAACTTTTCGGGAGAATTGGATTCAGGTGACCCTCACTTTGGAGAATCTATCGTATCCCTGGGAGATTTGGATCAGGATAACTCTACTTACCTAGCGGTAGGTGGCAGTTGGGACAACCTACAAGGGAATGTACATCTGGGGACACTGTGGATGCTCAAACTCACAAACAGTGGACAAGTAGGAGCACATTATGTTATTTCCGCCCTGGAAGGTAATTTCCCTTTCATTGATGCCCAAGAGCATGATCACATCTTCGAGCACCTAGCGGTTTTAAATGATATTGATGGCGATGGTAACCCAGAAATTGTTGCCGGCACCAATCGCTTCAACGATCGGGGTTCTTTGATCATTTGCAATGGCAATTGGGGAGAGTTGTCTACTGCTGTCGATAACCGAGGGGAAGCCACCGAACTATTAATCTATCCCAACCCCACAGATGCATCTTTGAGAATTGAAGCCAACAACACAATACAATCGTTGGTCTTGTTTAACTTCTTCGGACAACAACTCGGCGTTTATCCTGGTTCCGTGGATAAAGACATGGACTTAGATACCAGTATTTTGCCCAACGGCGCCTACTGGTTAGAAGTTATTCTTGTAGACGGTACATTGATTGGTCGAAAATTCCTTGTCCAGCGGTAGCACAACTAGTTTACAAGGCTTTCAAATAAGCACGCAAAGTATCCATTGCTGCTGCTATCCTTGGGCAGTATTCGAGGATAAAGGCCTCATCTAACTCCGTCTCCGGCTGGGCTTTACGATAACTTAATGCTGCGGCTCCATCAAAATCGACGAAAGACAAACGGGCCGTAAGCTCTTCCGAGGGGCGTCCAAAAGCCACTCCTGGCAGCAGTGCTACACCTGATTGGTCCAGCAGATGCTCACATAAAGCAGTGCTGGTAAGAACACCGTTCGCCGCCAGGGCTGCTCTATGATTTTCAAAGTTGGGAAAGAGGTAAAAGCCGCCGTCGGCAGCTGGCATTTCAAGCTGCATCTCAAGTAGCCGCTGGTGCACAAAATCGGCCACGCAGCGCAGGATATCTTGAGAGTGGCGGACGTATTCGCTGATCGTAGGACTACCCTCAAAAGCTTTCACCGCCGCAAACTGCACTGGTGCACTCACCGAGGTAAAGGTTTCACTGGCGATAGTGGCTAATAAATCCAGCAAGGGAATATGCCGTTTGGGAAAAGTGAACGTGCCCAAACGCCAGCCGCCGGCACCACACCATTTACTCAATCCACTACTAACTATGGTACCTTCCGGATAATAGGTCGCGATGGATTGGTGCTGACCCTGATGATGTACCTCTCCGTAGATTTCGTCTGCGATTACCAAAACCTCATGCTCGCGCGCCACTTCGGCCAATGCCTGTAGTTGTTCAAGGCTAAAGCTAGTGCCCGTGGGGTTACCGGGATAATTGATGATCAGCACCTTCTCCCCCACTACTGCCTTACAAGCTTCGCGGAGCGCTTTAGCGGAAAGCAGCCATCCATTCTCCGCCCCAGTTTCGATACGATGCACCGCTTTGCGTGCTAAAACTGCCTGCGGTTCGTAGGATACCCAAGAAGGTGCAGGCAGTAAGAGCGTAGCATCGGCGGCCAACAGGAAGTCGTAAATAAGTTCTTTAGAACCCGGTCCGATCAGCACTTGTTCTGCCGTACACGCTAGGCCTAGCGTGCGCTGATTAAACCCAGCTACCGCTGCGCGCAGCTCCGGCAGGCCTCGCACCGGTAGGTAATCCTTACGGTGAGCATGGGTTTGCAGCGTACGCACCACCTCCTCTGGAACGGGAAAGGGAGATTGTCCAAAGCCTAATCGATATACGGTCTTTCCAGCGGCAACGAGTTCCGCCGAACGCTCGTTAATGGCTAGCGTCGCGGAGGGTTTGAGCTTTTGAATATTAGGGCTGATTTTCATAGGTGGGTGGATTATTTGCAAACTCGTAGTGCCATTTACGTTATGGCTTGGTGGAAGAAATACTAGATGGCCTCAGTATATATTGGTTCCGCGGGATAGATTGCAAGCAAAATGAATTCCGCGAAACAATTGAGAAAATGCAGGGCAGTAATCACGACGCGATGAATCGCGTCGATACCGTTAATTAGCTATGTGTTTTGCTTAATGCTTCTCCTCTTCAGAAATGTATTCCGTGGGGTTGGGAACCGTCCACTTCTCGTAGCCAACCGTCTGCTCCTGTGCTTTGGCAATTGCTTGCCCGCTGCGTCGTTTATCACGGATCATGGCCCAGGTCATGATGAGACTGGTACCGATGATGATATCCAGTAAAATACCTGGCTCAAAGCCTGGCACGATGGCACTCTCCGGAATCTCGTAGAACAGCAGGATAGTGATTAAGCCGCGGGGGGCAATGTAGAGCTGTGGTAGGATATCCTTGCCAATGAAGATGCGTAGGATAATAAATCGAATCAGGTAAATCGTCAGGACGATGGCCAGGGAAATCAGCGTCACTTCCAGATTAGCGATAGATGCCAATGAGATGGTCAAGCCAAAGATGACGAAGAAGAAAGTCCGCACCACAAATGCTGATTCCATGGTAATAATATGCAGCCCTTCGTACATCTGCGCCGCACGTTCCAAATGCAGCCATTGCCCTAGACGACCACGGAAGAAGACTTTCATATTCGCAATGACCAAGCCAAATACCAGAATGATAATCAGAGAACTGAGATGCATTTTCTTGCCCACCGCGTACAGCAGCAGCAAGACTGCAATGAGCAGGAAGAGCTTGGTATGACTACGGATATTCTGAAAAATCAAAATGATTAAATAACTGGCTAAAACGGCGATTCCAATAGTTAGGAATAGGCTGCCAGAAAACTCCACCAATCCAGTACCGCTCTCGGCCGCTTCAAAGTTTCCCGCTAGGAAATAGAACATCATAATTCCAAGAATATCGGAGAAAGTACTCTCGTAAATGTGGAATTCTTTCTTGTCTTCCTTGAGTCTCGTAACACTGGGAATAATGATGGCACTAGATAGAATGGAAAGCGGTGTAGCGTATAACCAAGCAGAAGCAATATCCATACCGGGTACAAACTGGTGCAAAATGAGGGCGGCTACGTAAGCGCTGACTAGTAAACCGACTAAGGCTATGAGTAAAGCCCTGGCAATGGGTAGATACTTCCCGGGTTTGAGCTCCAATTCCAGCGCAGCTTCCAACACAATCATAATTAACCCCACCGTTCCAAGCACCTTCAGTACCGGTAGAAAATCAGGGCGCTGACCCATGACCGCATCCAATCCAAACTGTAGCGCGATCCCCAGTACAATGAGCATAAGTACAGAGGGAATGCTGGTTTTGCGCGCCAACTCTCCGAACAAAAAGGAGAGAATAAGGATTACCGAGGCACTGATGATGAGGGTATATGAAGACAAAGCTTCCATAGCAGTCTTTGCTTAGATTTTAGTAATACTGGCCAAAAATTGCTGTTCAGCCAATCGTTCAATAAGGTCGCGGAGGTGTTCTTCTTCGTGTAAAGCTAAATTGACCACCCACTCTCCGGCTTGCGCCTGGTTCAATTCCAATTGTGTCTGGTGTTGCCAGTTGAGATACGGAATCACCTGTAATAGTTCTTCCAATTGGGCCTGGCCTGGCGTCTTATCTCCATCAGGATTAGCCTTTATTTTCAAGCGAAAGAATGATCCACTTTCCTCTCCTGTCAGAAGGGTATATCCGTTCTCTAATAAATCACTATAATTCAAAAACAAGAGACCTTTATTGGTCTGCAGTCGGATACCGATGCGACCAATGTAGGTAATCAATCCGCGTTGCTGCCCGTAGCTCATGCGCGTACCAATGCGCAAGCTAGGATCAAAAAGTAAGATGCGTCCGCACCAGTAGTTGCGAAAGTGCTGTAAACCCGCCAGTAAGGCTAGCGCAAAAATAAGGCCGTGGTAAAAAGGGTGGATCAGGATGAAATAACTGACCAACAATAAGATGGCCACGGGTTCAAAAAGCAATAGTGCGTAATTGAGCCAACGCTCCAAAACGTCCTGCCAGGTTTGGATGGTACTTCTCCGATTCAGGAATTGTTGCCCCAGGATCAAAAGTACGTACACTACCGCCAAGCGTAGGGCGTTACCCAACAAACCTGTCCAGGTATAGTCAAAGTGTACTTGCCACAAATAATCCATTAGCTAATGTATTGTTTGGTCCGCAATTGCCGGGTAATGCTATTCACTGCCACATCACTGATCTCAAGCCAACCATCGATATGGCGGCGCAGTAGTCCTACACTCAACAGCCGCAGTAATGCTTCGGCGTAACGCGGATTAAAAGCGGGGCCAAATCTTTTGCGCAAACGATATTCATTGGTCCGTTTCTCCAACATAATGGTCCGCAGTAGTACGGCCTGATCCGCGTCCAAGAAGTTGGGTAAGCCGTAAAATGGGGATCGGTTTTGGACCACATTATCATCATCCAAAGCCCGTATACTCACTGCCCATAGGCTTAAAGCTTCGCCAATATTTCCGTTGGCCGTGCGGTGAATCCGATTGACTTGTTGCTGAAAATCCGTTGCTTCTACCCGCAGGCCATTTTCATTGACCAGCTCTTTGTGGGTCGCCCCGTGCCGAATCAAAATCGCCTGGTAGGTATCTTCTTGATTCATACTATTCAGCGCAATCGTAGCCTGGAAATGCCGGCTAAAGTTTCGATTCAGCTCCAGCTGCTGGCGCAAAACATTGCCCGCTGCCACCAAATAAAATATACGCGTACTGTTGCGATCAATATGCTGCCCCAAGCGCTGCACATTCCGGCTAATCGGGAAGTCTTCGCTGTGCCAGAGTTCCAGATCATCCAGCCAGATCAGTGGGGGCTGATCAAAGCGGTATTTGCTAACAAAATTGAGCGCTTCCTCCAAATCATAGCTCGTAGTAAAAGTTCTACCCTGGAACTGGACCGTACTATTAGGCGAAAGCCGAATGGTTTGATTGGGGAAATAGCGATTACTGACTAAATCTCCAAACAACGATTTTCCGCAAAAGCGATCTCCCGTAAGGAGGATGGTCCCGCGATAGCCCTGCTTCCATTTATTGACCACCTGGGCTACGCGCCGCAGCTCTGATTTCCGTCCCACCCAAAAGGATTCACCGATGTAGCCACTGGTGAGAAAGATACTGGTGTAGGCGTGATTATCTGGATTGACCCGGCGGGTATCCACAAAGCGGACCACCTTTTCGGAGATACTCATAGCGTCCTCCGTTTGTACATCCGTGAGCCAGCGTTGTACCCGCCTACGCTGCCGATCGCCCCAGCGCTGGACGCGTTGAAGGAGCTGATTCTGGTTATTGCGAAACTGATTGAGCGTGCTCTGCAGCGGAACACTCAAAAAGAATTCCCGCTCCCGAAAAACACTAGACAGCTTAAAGTTCTCATCCATCCGGTGATGGATCAACTCATGTAGCTGCTCAATTTCAATGATCCGATCATCCGTCTGTTGAATAAAACTGTGCAGCGGTTGGTTGAGGTCATCAGACAGATTACTACGTTCACCACTTTCAGCGTTTTCAGTATTCAACAGAATGGCCCGGTTGCGAATGTTGATGAGGGCCATCTTGAGGTTGTTCCGGATATTGGTCGAAACTTCCCAAATTTCATAAAGCAATGGCAACACCTCCGACTCTAACCAACGGGAAATAAAGCGCCGAAAATCAACATCCTTCACCTTTAGAACTGCCCCCTGTGCAGCTACCGGCACCTGCATTTCTCCGGAGAGTCCTTCCAGGCCTTTCTCCAGTTGCTTCTTGAATACCTTACTGTAATCCACCCGCGGCAATTGCTGCTCTTGGTTTTCCAAATAGATCGGAATACGACCGGGGCTATCCACTCCCGTTTCATCGATGAAGGTAATCGTTGAACGAGCAATTTCTTGCAGGGTCTGCAGTTCGTCCAATCCCTGGTGGATATTATTAAAGATGGTCTCCCTTAGCTGCCGGAGTTGCTTACAATTGGCGTACAGCGCCTTCTGATTCGCCTTTAAATCGTCCAGCTGGCTACTAATCGTGGTAATTTGCTCCTTGTAGATATTCCAAGGCAGTGTTTGGTGCCCCCAGGCCTCCATCTGTTTACGCGCTTCCTTCGGCTTAGTATTGAATTCGGCCTCGCGCTCGGGAATAATCTGACCCAAGGCCTGAGCAGCTTCCTGTAACTGGCTAGCGGCATCAGATTGCCACTGCTGAAAATTAGCAGCTTCCAAATTATTATCAGCTACCAGTAGCTGCGCCTGCAAATACCCAAAGGTGGTATTGCGCCAGAGAATTAGAAACTGCTTGGCAGCTTGTAGCCATTCGTAGAAGAACAGATAATCTGCTAGAACGGGTTCGGACTCCTCTTTAGTAAAAAGGAGGGCTTTTTCATCTCCGTACCGGAGCAAGGAACCACACAATGCTTGTCCTTGCTGCACGAGCCGGGCAAACTGCTCATCCTCCGAATCAGTACCCCAGGAGTTAGGGCCGGCGGTGTCCAGGAGTTGGTAAAAGGTGTCCAAACTTTGTGTGCTTTGCTCCATGCGCATAAAGATGAGGTAGCCAAAGGAGAATTCCAAACTACTTAAACAAGCTACAGTAAAGACGAGTTCTATCGGCCCTTGTCACTGTTTACTTCAGTAAGAGCGATCAATGATTCTCTTAAATTGACATTAATAATCGATAAAGTGGAATAAAGGCCGTTATATTTAATAAGAACTAAATGGTTATGAAAACAAACGCGCTCCTATTAATCCTACTGCTCACCACCGCAAGTACAATTGAAATTCATGCTCAGTCAAGCGAATTCAGAACGCAAAGAGCACAATTGGCCATGTTTAATATTGGCTTTAATGGCCTGATAGGTGGTGTAGGCAGCTTGATTAACAGTAAAAAGGACAAAACCAACTTTCGGACCTTTGTGAAAGGCTTTTATAAAGGAGCAATCGGTGGCGGAATCAGTCACGTTGGTTTGTCATTGACGCACCAAATAGAGCGACAGCGAAACATAGCCCTGGCCTGGCCCGCTAGAATAGTCAATGCCTTTGGATCTTCCATTATTCAAAACGCGGCCGAGAACCGAAGAATGCTGGAAAGATTACACTTCAACTTGTTTATCAGTCGATTCGATTATCTGCCCTACGAAAAGAAATTTTCCGTCAGGCTATTTACTTCATCCATTTACGGACTGATTGTGGTTGGGAGAGGGGCCAGATTTGACTTGGGTAAAACCCTCCAATCCGGTATTTTTTACTTTGAATCAGATAACGGCTTTAGTACTTCCCTAGGTGGTGGTTTAGCAACGGGGCAAGTAAGCTCCATTGGTATGGGTAAGGGCCTACAAGGAGAGCGATTCTATACTGTATTTGCCGAAGAGGTGGCGCATATTGTACAATACGATCGTAAGGTGGGCGGCAATGCTTTTTTCGCTACCGCCGACAATAGATGGAAAGCTTCTTCAAGCTCCTATCAAGACCTTTCGAAATTTATCTATTTCGATTTGAATGGGCCACTTTTTTGGTTGGGGTACCGATTAGAAGGAACTACCCATAATTGTAACTTTTTTGAACAGGAAGCCATCAATTACTCCAATAGACGCGAATACTTGTGTAAATAAGAGTTGCTCCAATAA
Organism: Bacteroidota bacterium; assembly: GCA_039816955.1. Classification (GTDB taxonomy): domain Bacteria; phylum Bacteroidota; class Bacteroidia; order Chitinophagales; family Saprospiraceae; genus Lewinella. The sequence continues at coordinate 19,083 of JBCBWU010000041.1, read as the reverse complement.
ATTTAAGTCATCGCAGAACAATAGCCGTAAGCCACCCTTAGGTTTTTATGCATCAAAAATAGTTGACTGCGAGAGGTAGAAACGACTCGCCGGTAAATCCTAACAGCAACCGAGAGGAGGGAGCTGTACTGGTAGATAATCATTCATTTTTGACACACGACCAATTCTATAACATTGTAAAACGAGTAAAATATATTTATTAAAAATTTATATAAAAATTTTTTAATAAAAATACAAGCCTTACATTTAAATTTTACTCTACAAATAAATATCAACATGAAACTTTTACAAATCACCGTATTTCTAACTGTACTCTTGGTGTACAACTATTCATACGCACAACTATGCCCTCCTGACAACCGGTTTACCGAAGCAGAATACTTTACGGATAACCAGATCACTTCCCGTCTCAACGTTAAATATGGCAGTGCTATAGACTGGCAAGGGAATACTGTAGACTTGCGTTTCGATGTATATTTTCCCAAGTTTTGGGTGGACGACTTAGCCGAACGCCCCTTCATTCTGATGATCCATGGCGGTGGATTTCAGACCGGTACCAAGGCAGCCATGACCAACTATTGCAAGGAATTTGCCAAGCGTGGGTTCGTAGCAGCTACCCTAGGCTACCGATTAGGTTGGGATACCAGTGACCCCATTAGCCAACTGCGAGCTATGTACCGCGCCCATCAAGACGCTAATGCTGCCCTACGTTTTGCAGTTCGTCACGCCAACAAAGCACGTATCGATACCGACTGGATGTTCATCGGAGGAAGTAGCGCCGGCGCCATCACCTCACTAAACGTAATTTATCAATCGCAAGCAGATTGGGAATCGGTATATCCAGGTATTACAAACCTTTTAGGTGGGTTGGATGACTCGGGCAACAACCTCAATAATACCTTTGATGTAGCAGGAGTTTTCAATAATTGGGGCATGACCGCAACTACTGGTATTACCCCAGCTGAAATGGTGCCCAGTGTGGCATTCCATGGGGTTCTAGATCAAACTACACCCATTGGTATTACGCCAGGTCCTCCTAGTTTTTCTGGCTCCGGTGCTTTGCACGATGCCTTATTGGCGAATGATGTTTGCTCAGAACTAACGGTAGATTCTCTGGGACTACACGGTATTTACCGCGGCAACGATGGGGAAGATTTTCGCGTGAAGCGTGCCACTTGTTTCTTTAAAAGTTTGTTCTGCGATAATTGCGTCTCTGATTACTTAGTCGATTCGGTGGCGGCCAACTGTGCCCAACAAACAGCTAACTTAACCCATTTTACCGAAGTGGGCGGCAATACCTCCGTCTTTGGTGTTTATCCCAATCCGGCGGATGATCTACTGAACTTTAGCGGTGACTGGTCTGGCTATGAAGTCATCCTGACCAACGCTGCGGGCCAGGTTGTAAGGAAGGTGGGTCCAGGTATGCTGAATAACACACTAGACGTAGCCGACCTGACTCCTGGATTGTATTTCTTGCGAGCCAAGCGTGCCATTGACGATAGTGGTATTGTCCGGAAAATTGTGATTCAGTAAGTAGCTGGCCACTAGAACTTTGTTAGAGCTAAAATTGCGGATGAAGTATCAGCACTTTCAGCTCTAACAAAGCACTAGGGATAATGCGCGAGCCAGTTTACTACGCGCTAGAAATCAATTCCTATCCCCAACATTAACTGGCGCCCGGCTTGCGGATACAGTCCCTGCAGGAGCGTTGGTTCTCCGTCAAAGAAATAACGGTAAGACCAGCCATTAGACTCGTACAATTCGTCCATCCAGTTTAGGACCTGGAAATTCAAACGGATAGCCCGTAAGCCACCAGGGCGGATGGTGTACTGCAGCTGCCAGTCACTGAAGAAATAGGGATCCAAACTATTCGCTTCGTCGGAGCTATTGTCCAAATACCGGCGACCTACATATTTACCGCGTAGCGCCAGGGAAAGGTCATGCTTTTCTGCACTTGGCAAAAAGTCATACCGCAGCTCTGCCGCGCCCAATACGTTGGGTGAAAATGCCAAATCCGTCTCTTCCCGCTTCACGGCTTGTTGACCAATCCAGTTGAAATCGGCATCGTAATCATCCACAAATTCGGTGAAGGAAACTACGCGGTTGCGGCTCAACGTGAAGTTACCCTGCAAGGTGAGATTGTCCAGAATCTCTCCACCCGCTACCAATTCAATACCGGTACGGTAACTCTCGTCAACATTGGTCCGCAAAAGTGCACCTACATCGTCGATTTGCCCATTCAGTACCAATTGGTCTTCATAGTACATGTAATAGAAGTTGGCCTGCACGGTGGCTTTCGACCACTGCTTTTCCCAGCCCGCTTCCAGGTTGTACAGTTTCTCCGCGCGCGGACGGTTTTCTGGTGTACTACCCACAAAATCATTACGGTTGGGTTCGCGTTGCGCTACCGCAATACTAGCGTAGGCCCGTTGGTTGTTATCTGCACGATACTGGATACCCGCCTTCGGATTGAAGAACTGCAAGTCCGCTGTTTGATCTACGGTGTTACCGGTATTATCAATTCCCAGGAAGGTGTAATCAACGGTGCGCAGTTGGAGATCCAGGTAGGCATCCCAACGGTCGGTTAGTGCGTAATTGAATTTGGTAAAGATGTTGAAATCAATCTTCTCCGCATCATTGTCGTAATAGCGATCACGAATTTCACTTTGGGAAGCAAAACGCGCCCAGATGATCTCACCAAAGTGAGCGCCCTGGTAAATGTGGTAGCCCCCACCGAGTGTGGCCCGAAAACGGCTATCATCGCTATTGTAATTCAAACCGTAAGTTCCACCGTAGTAGTCATTATCCAACCAACGGCGGCGGATCAAATCAGTGGTATTGATGGTTTCCTGACCAATGGTAATCGGCGTTAGGCCATAATCGGCGAAGTCTTCTCCCGCTTTGTATTGCTCAAAGAAACCACCACCGATAGTCCAGTGTCCTGCTAGGTTAGCGTTCCAATTCCGGTTGAACTCGTGGTTGAAGAACAGCTGCAAATAGGTTTGACCGTAGTCATCCACCTCATTGTCATAGGGCTCACCTTCCTTCTCGGTACCAGCCGTGTTAGTAGTACGCAGATCTGGGTCATCCACTAAACTGGCATCTACACCGTTCCAGGCCTGGTAAGTGACTTCGTTACCATCAAAAGCCGTCAAGCGAACGGAGCTTTTATCGCCTACCCAAGCACCCGAAAGATACCAGGAAGACAGGTCTACGCTAGCGCGATCAATGTACCCGTCGCTAGTAATGCGAGATAGGCGGCCATCAATCGTAAAGCCATTTTTCAGCAAACCCGTACCGAAGCGCAAGTTGCCTTTTAGGGTACCAAAGCTCCCCACGGTCATATCCGTAGACGCGTAGGCATCACGATTTACCTTACTGGTATTGAGGTTAATGGTAGCACCAAATGCCCCCGAGCCGTTGGTAGAAGCACCTACACCACGCTGCACCTGGATATCCTCAGCAGAAGAGGCAAAGTCTGGTAAGTTCACCCAAAATACCCCCTGGCTTTCCGCATCGTTTACGGGAATACCGTTGATGGTCACATTGATCCGCGTAGGATCCGAACCACGAATCCAAATACCCGTGTAGCCAATACCCGTACCCGCATCAGAAGTGACCACCGCGGAAGGCGTCCAACGCAAGATGAATGGCACATCCTGCCCAACGTTGTTTTGCTGAATAAGCTCCCGGTCCACCGTACTAAAGGTCATCGGTGTTCGATCATCCGCACGAGTGGCAGACACGACAACCTCACCCGTAAATACCGGATTTTCTTCCAATACCAAGGCCAAGCGGCTTTCCTGGCCCGGCTGCAGATCCACCACCTGGGTGCGGTAACCTACGTAGCTCACCTCCAGGCGTGTCGCAGCGCTTGCGCGTTGTCCTAAATCAAAAAATCCATTTTCATCGGTAACTGCTCCTAGCTGAACTTCGGGAGCATACACATTGGCGCCAACGAGTGGCACACCCTTCTGGTCCGTAATGGTACCATTGATACTTGACTGTGCCGTAAGTGAAAAACTGGCACCCAGTACAAACAATAGCACGCTGATGCGCGCCGTCCAATTAGAAAAAAACATAAAAAACCTTTGTGGGTAAATCAAATACCGTCATCCCGGGGTAGGATACGGCAAGTCTTACCTCACACCCATAAGAACTCGCAAGCTGCAAGACCATCAATGATCCACAACCTAAAGCGAAATCTTAATTTTCCCTTCCCGGCATTATCCGGGCAGGTTCCTGAGCGACGGAGCGATAATCTGAATTAGAATTAGAATTAGAATTAGAGTTAGAATTAGAATGAAAATGACAGTTAAAGTGGAAGTCTGATTAATTAGCGTTAGAGTTTTCGTGATTAAACAAACACTCTAACCTTCAAACTACGTCCGCCGAAGCCAGAGGCGAAGGAGGACCAATTCAACCAAATTCACTAAATCAACCAATTCAACTAACACAACTAATTCAACTGATCTTATCAAAATGAAAGTGACAGTTAAAGTGAAAGTTTGATTAATTAGAGTCAGAGTTTTCGTGATTAAACAAACACCCTAACCTTCAAACCATCTAACTAATTCAACCAACCCAACCAAATTCACTAAATCAACCAACTCAACTAAATCCACTAACCACGTCCACCGCTCAAAGGGTATGATCTCAGCCCGGTGTGAACGCTTTTGTTCAGTGACCCAGCACCCCTAAAAACGCCGGCAAAGGTAGGTAGAGGAAGGGGAAAGTTGTTAATCGGAGTGTCAATAAAAGGCGCGTTGTAGACCGATATTCAGGCCGAAATAGGTATTTCCAAACCCTCGGCGTTGATCTATGCGTCGCATATCTTCGCCAAATCCGTATTGGGTGTACTGAAGACGCGTATAGAGTTTCCAATGATCCGACAGGTGGAAGTTGAGGCCAATGCCCAGTTCATAACCAATACTGTGACGGGCCGGGCCGGAGAGCGCACCGCTTTCTGGCGGAGTATCTGTCATGGGATTAATGAAGCCGTCGCGTATGTACGAAGGTGGCGTGTACAAAAAGCTGTTGATGATGGCTCCTTGCAAGTAAACACAATTACAAGGCATGCGATATTGAATGCGCAGCGGGATGTTCCAAAAGGCAGTCTTACGCTCCTGAATGAGATAATCGTAAGTGCCTACTCCATCATCATCTGGACCAGGAGGATTATACTTGCCAGTGTATTGCCGGGTGGGAATCCAACCAAACTGTTGCTGTAGAATGCCAACACCAAGCGATAAACGGCCTATTGGTTTTTCTAGGTGGAGGCCAAAGCCATAATTGCCTAAAGTGCCACTGGGGTACTCAATATCGGCGAAGTGGAGCTGAGCTTCTGTTCCGATCAGGAAGCGTGGTACAGGTTCATTTTGTGCTTGAATGTGATAGATGTAGGATAATGACAAAAAGCAGAGAAGCAAGTAGGTTTTCATTGAGAGTAGTTTTAATTCGCAGCGGACAGGGAATACTATAAAAACTTATAGGGCCTAGTAAATGCTGCACTACTAGCACAAAAATTTACCTTTAGGCTTGTACTAACGAAACTCACATGCCGCAGTTTGATTTCACAGAGACGCTTGTTTTTGAAAACGACCGAGTTCGCCTGGAACCTCTGCAAAGCAAGCATTTTAACGATCTACTACCCATCTGTTTGGAAGCTCCCAATTTGCTCCAGTACTCCCCTTCGGCCTTTGGTACGGAAGAGTACTTAAAGCACTATATCGACAGTGCCCTGAGTGGACGAGAACAGCAGCAACGCTATCCCTTTATCACTTTTGACAAGCAAACACAATCTTATGTAGGTAGCACCAGCTTTGGTAATGTGGTCAACGCGCATCAACGCCTCGAGATTGGTTGGACTTGGCTTGCTCCAAGCGTGCAAAGGACTGGCCTAAACCGCAAGGTGAAGTTTCTCCAGCTCAGCTACGCTTTTGAGGAATTGAATTTTGCACGGGTAGAGTTTAAAGCAGATGCCCGTAATGAAGCATCTCGTCGCGCGATGGAAGGTATTGGTGCTACTTACGAAGGAACGCTCCGCAGCCACACCCTGATGCGAGATGGGTTTCGCCGCGACACCGTCTATTACGGTATTTTGGCGGAGGAATGGCCAAGGATTAAAGAAGAACGTTTTTCTCAACTAGGATAACTGCTTTAGTAACCATTTTTTCTCTGCAATAGCTCGGATGCCATCTACTTCTGCTTTGAGCTGTAGCCTCTTTGCTCTTTCTCCCAGTGGCAGGTCTAGCACCTTCTTTAGGTATTTGATGGTATTAGCATAGCTCTCCTTGTGATAAGCCATCATTTTCTTGCGGCGCAGAAAGGCCTGCATGGCTTCCATGTGAGAATAAAGAAGATCAAATTCGCCCAGTTCGTAGTAGATCTTCAGCGCAATGGTCTTAGCAGCAATGTTGAGTAGCAAATCAGAGATATTGATCTGGTTCAGCAAGCCCAGTGCTTCATCGTAGGCTTGCTGTTCGTATTTGAGCCAAGCCATGTTGTAGAAAAAGCTACTCTCTTGATGTTGGGGTTCGAGCAAGGACCGGTACGACTCAATAAATTGCATGGCCCAGTCAAAATCCTTACAGACGATAGCCTTGGCCACAATATTGGTGTACGTAAAATTGGAGATTGTCTCATTGTGCAAGAGTACCTTACTCTTCAGTCCTTCCTTATAAATATCCAGCCCCACCTGGGCGTACTGCATCAGTCCTCGGTTAAGTTGTTGAATACAGTAATTGGCCGCCAGAAGGAAAAGGTTGCGAACCTCAGCCGGTTTAAAATGGGTTTGTTGGGTAACTAGCGCGTCTTTAAAAGCGTGGAAATAGGTTTCGTGGGAGTCTGGACGCAGCGCCTGGTAAGCGTAGTAGTAAACCGAAATGGCAGGATACGCCAAGTAATCATGTTCTTCGACATATTCCAGCACCTCGGACAGCAAGCCGAAGGAATACTCTTTCTTGTAAATAGCTTGATGCGATAACATCGAGCAGCTTTGCTTAAGCTTAGTTGCTATGTAAGCAATATCCAAGTTATTCTGGACATCTTCCAAGGGAATACCCTCCATCCGGTTCTGTTGCGCGGTAAAATGGTACTGTTCCAAAAAGTAGGCGTGCCGGTCCTCATAGTAGGCCGCATCCCGTTCGGTTTGAGTTTCCAGTAGCTGATCTACATCCTTGATGGCTCGCTGAAAATGTCGATTTAATCCCCTCTTACGGTAAGCCCTGCACACACTCAGCTTAGCTTTTGCCTCCTCTTCATTGGCTTGTACCCAAATAAAGTAGCGTTCAATACACTTGTTGAGCAAACTCATACTCAGCCTTAATTTGTGGTCATCAAAGGCAAGCTTAGGCCAAAGCACCCGAAAGACAATCTGACGATCAGGAGCGGGTTTTGCCCGAGTAACGTTGGCCGCTAAAAAATCAAACAGTCTAATAACGTGTTCCCGCTGATTGAAAAACGGCGATCGAACCCACTTCCTGAGCGCTTTGAGCTCACTTTTGTCTAATGCACAAAAAAGCTCATACAAACGACTTTTCTCCATATAAAAATTGAGACAAAATAATTATTCAAATCACTAATATACAACGCCTTATACTATAAATACCTTTATTTTTTGATGCAAAAAAGAAAAATTGTCTTTGGGATTTCTACTCAGCGGCGGCACATTTGTGAAGAACATAGAACAAATCCTTGTGAGCAATGAATAAAGTAGCGCAACTAACGAGCTTTCCTGTCCTTCTGCTTTGTCTCCTTTTATCTTCTTCTACCTGGTGCCAGGGGTGGGAAAGAATCTACTTTACAGAACCTAATCCCGACTCAGAGTACACCTCCTCTGCCGCTGATCACGTTTTCGCCCAGGATGATGGCAGCTTTCTTTTTGCCTGCCACATTAATGGAAATCCGCGTTGGTTGTACACGGATGCCAACGGCATGATGACCAACCTAACATCTGCTAATTACACCGGACCATTCTTGATCAGAACCAATGATCAAAATTTTGTACACGCAGCAAGAACTGGTGCCAATAGCCCACCCGAACAAGATGTTTTTGTACGAAAATTCGACCTGGACGGTAATATCCTCTGGACTCATTTCCCGCCAGGAAATTTGTTTGGTAATGAGGCTGTTTCTGATCTACTTCAAACTGCTGATGGAGACTACGTCATTACCGGTGCACCAGCATATATGACCAGACTTAACGAAAACGGTGATGTAGCCTGGAAAACCGTCCTGCCAGATCCGGAGGAAGATAATATCTACCAGTACTTGGCTGTACAGCTTGAGGATGGCAGTTTTTTCACGGCGGCATCTTCAGCCTGGTTCACAACTAACAATCCGCTCATGACACATGCCGCCCATATAGATGCTGCTGGTAATCGTCTATGGTTTGGTAGTTTGGAAGCAGATGTACAGATTGAGCAAATGGTAGTTGCCGCAGATGGTAATATTGTTGTGGCCGGGCGCAACCCAGATTACAACTTCGTACTAGTTAAATTAGACAATAATGGGAACACCATTTGGGAGATAGAAATTCCTAATGCCATTTACCCCCTAGCCTACACCGGAGACCTGTTGGTAACGATGGATGGCGGTTTTGCCCTTCTCGCTAATTCTCAAGGAACGGAAGAAGATCTATACCTCATCAAAATGGATAGTGAAGGGAGTATAGAATGGTCGCAAACCTACGGCGGCCCCTTTCGTGATAACGGGCAGGATTTGCTACAACTACCCGATGGTGGCTACGTAATTGGTGGTGGAGCTAATGGAATGGGAGAAAATCAAAGTACCTACTTGATCAGAACGGATGAACTCGGCAATGCCGCTTCTGGCTTAATTCAAGGTCAGGTGCAATATGATACCGACGAAAACTGCGTACTAAATCCGGATGAGCAAGCGCTGGAAAATTGGATTGTCTCAGCCGAAAACAGCACCGGATTATTCTACGCTTCAGTAGCCGCAGATGGCAGCTATGCGATTGAGGTTACACCAGGGGAATACACCGTCACCCTAAACGTTCCGAATGAGTACTGGACGGTTTGCACCAACGAAGTTCAGGTATCAGCAATGGATACGGTAGCGGTTGATTTTGCTGTTCAAAGCATCGAACAATGTCCTTTGATGGAGGTGCAAATCCAAAACTACGGTATACGACTCTGCGAGCCAGCCACTATGAACGTCTTGTGCCGAAACCTGGGTACTAGCTTAGCGGAAGATGTATCTGTAGACATCGAATTTGATAATGATCTGGAAATAATTTCCGCCTCCGTCCCCTTCAGTCCAGTAGGAATTAATACCTACAATTTCACCCTTGGTGATATTGATTTTCTACAGCAAAGTACGTTCACAGTAGAGGTGGTTACAGGCTGCGACATTGTACTCCTAGGACAATCTTTGTGCGTGGAAGCACATATCTTTCCCGACTCCTCCTGCTTAGCCCCTAATGATCTGTGGTCGGGAGCAAGTATCGCAGCTTCTGCCTCTTGTGAAGGGGATGAGGTACATCTAGTTCTAGAAAATATTGGGGAATCAGCCATGCAACAGGAGCTACGCTACACCGTGATTGAAGATCACGTGATTATGCTGGAAGATGTACCCTTTGGCCCGTTGGAACCGGGACAATCGGTTCTACTCCCCAGAGTTGCTGATGGTACGTTCTATCGTATTGAAAGCGAACAAGCCGCCTTTCACCCCGGCACTTCCATGCCTAGTGCCTTTATCGAAGCTTGCGGGGAAAATGCTGCTGGTGAAATTAGTCTAGGTTTTGTCAATCAACATCCGCTCGATGATGCGGACTATTTCCTCGATATCAATTGTACTGAAGTAGTAGCCGCTTATGATCCCAATGCTAAGCGGGCGCTACCGCAAGGCTACGAGGCAGCGCATTACATTGAACCCAATACCCGGATCACCTACCAACTTCACTTTCAAAATACGGGAACGGCTCCAGCCAACGAGGTCATTCTTCTGGATCAGCTTTCTCCTCATCTCGATCCCACTAAGGTGGAAGTTGGCGTCAGTAGTCATTTCTATGAGTTTGACATGCTTAGAGATGGGACCCTACGATTTACCTTCTCGGATATTCAGCTACCCGATAGTACCGCCAACGAGCCGGAGTCGCACGGCTATGTTCAGTTTTCTGTAGCACAACAGGATGATGTAGAGTTGGGAACTGTGATCGAAAATACAGCCGCCATCTATTTCGATTTTAATCCCGCCATCTGGACGAATACCACCTTCCACACCATAGGCAGGGATTTTATTCTGGTTGAAGCAGACGAAATAGCGGCCTCACCCCTTCAGGTCCAAATATTCCCAAATCCCTTTCAGGAGGAAGTCACGATCCTGGTGGAACGCACTGATCTAGAATCACTTAACTTTTTATTATTTGATAGTAGTGGAAGAAAAATCCTTTCGAAGAGCTTCTCTGGAAATCGTTTGCAGATTGATGGAACAGCTTGGCCCGCAGGGATCTACTTTTATCAAATCAATAGCGCACAAGGACTTATTGGCAGTGGAAAGATGATAGCCAAGTAGTTTATTGTTGATTCACTTTGGCATAGTTTTGGTTTTAGGTGAATAAAATTCATTTGAGGCCAAAACTATTTCAATGAAATCGATACTACCTATGAGCAGCTTGGTGCTTCTGGCATCTCTACTATTATCATTTGCACCTCATTCAGAAAACTACTTCGTAATTGAAGGTATGCAAGTGGAATGGGAATATGAGGGAGATGAAATTACCTTTAAGCTCCACTCACCGTATCAGGGCTGGCTCGCGCTGGGCTTTAACCAGCAGAACGACATTATGAACACCAACCTGGTCAAAGGGGCAGTCACTGCGAAAGGTGTTGAATTACAGGAATATTTTATTCTGGGTTATGGCGATCATCAATCCGTGCAGGCGCTTGGTGGACAAAGTGCGGTGCAAAAGTTCGTTGGTTTGGAAAATTCGGATGGCACCTCTTTTCAATTTACCATGAAGACGCAACTGCAAGATGGGTTCCACTACGATCTATCACCAGGGCAACGCGTATGGATTATCTGTTCCTATAGTATGGAAGATGACTTTGGGCACCACTCCGTTATGCAGCGCCATATTGAGATCACCCTCTAGGTGCCAAATAACTGCAACCTTTCCTACGGCCCACTGTTAGGTTCGCAAAATAGTCCGATGAATCTCTGGTCAAAATCAGTGTGGATCTTTACGGGGGTATTCCTGTGCTTTTGCCTGGTAGGGCTTTACCCTTCCCCCGGCCTTATTCTCGCCGTAACGCTGATGTTCGCAATTCTGATTATCACCCAGGCGATGGTCATCCTGAAGGATAAAGAGGCACACTAGGTAGTTGTAGTACCATGTACCTTCGGAGCTTAGATCGGAGGTCGAAGGTCGGAGGTCAGAAATGGGAAGTGGGAGGTCGGAAAAAGATTATTTCCCATTTCCGACCTCCCATTTCCAAGTACAATGAGCCGCTTACTGCTCTAACGTCCGTTCCAAGAGAAGTGGGAAGTCAGAAAAAGTGTATTTCCCATTTCCGACCTCCCATTTCCGACTTCTATAAACCTCTTACTTCTCTAAGGTCTGTTCCAAGTGGATATCACGGGAAGAACTTCCTACCATAATTGTAAAGACACCGGGTTCCATGACCCACTGCTTTTGCTCTTCATCGTAATACGAGAAAGCACCGTCTTTGAGCGTCATTTCTACCCGCTCGCTCGCTCCTGGTTCTAGCATCACTTTAGCAAAAGCCTTTAGTTCTTTCTCCGGGCGTTCCACTGCTGATTCATCATCCTTGACGTATAATTGCACCACTTCCGCACCAGCCATTGCGCCGGTGTTAGAAACTTCCACACTCACTACTACCGAACCCTCCTTCTTTTCGATTTGCAGATCATTAAAATCAAAGGAAGTATAAGAAAGGCCATGGCCGAAGGCAAAGCCGGGCTCCACACCATAAGTATCAAAGTAGCGATAGCCGACAAAGATGTCCTCTGTATATTCTTGCTCTAATGACTCAAAACCCGTCACCGCCAGGGAATGTGCAGGGCTATCTTCCAATTTCACCGGAAAGGTCATCGGCAACTTACCAGAAGGATTGAGTTGGCCAAAGAGGATAGCGGCTAGTGCGTTTCCGCCCTCCATACCTGGGTACCAAGCTTGCACAATACTCTTGGCATTGGCCTGCCACTTCTGCATATCTACCGGGCCACCTCCCATGAGTACGATGATGGTATTAGGGTTTGCAGTTAGTACTGCTTCAATCAATTCATCTTGGCCGAAAGGCAAATACATATCTGGCTTGTCTGTAGCTTCCGCATCATAGGCATTATCGTTCCACTCATCGGAATAGCCGTGGATGTAGCCTCCTACGTAGATGGCCGCATCCGCTTGGGAAACTTGCTCTACCGCCGCGGCGATGAGGTCTGCTTTGCTGCCACCCCCTTTTTCTACCTGGTATCCTTCGCTGTAATTGATAGTCACTTCGTCACCCAAGAGGTTCTGCAAACCTTCCAGCGGGGTAACCTCATAGAAAGCCTTTACCTGCGAACTACCGCCACCACCAGCGTGCTTGCGCGTTGCGTTGGCGCCCACTACAGCTAGTGAAGATAGCTGGCCTTGCTCCAGTGGTAAGATGCCATCATTCTTTAGCAATACAATCGCCTCATCGGCAATCTGGCGAGCCACCTCCTGGTGTTCTTTGGTGTTGTACGCGCCAGGAGAACGTCCACCAAAGGCATTGATCCGATACATGGTCCGTAGTAGTCGACGTACCTTCTTATCGATTAGCGCTTCATCAACGGTGCCATTATTCACCAGCGTGATTAGGGTATCGCCCATGTGAAACTTACTGTAATCTACATTACCCGTAGCCAACATGGGTAGGTCACTGCCCATCTCCAAATCTACACCGGCCTGTACTGCTTCCATCGTATTTTTTACCGCATTCCAATCGCTGATTACAGCACCATCAAAGCCGTATTCATCCTTCAGGATACCATCGAGCAAGTACTCACTGTGTGCGCAATAGTCGCCCCGGAATTTATTGTAGGCGGCCATTATCGTATAAACACCACCTTCCTGAACGGCAGCCTTAAAACCCGGTAGGTATATTTCTCGCAAGGCCCGATCACTCATTTCCACATTGACCATCTCCCGCTCGTACTCCAAGTTGTTAGCCACGTAGTGTTTGGCGCAAGCCGCTACCCCTTGATCCTGGACTCCTTTAACGTAGCCCACTGTCATTACAGAATTGAGATGGGGGTCCTCCGTTAGGTATTCAAAATTACGGCCGTTCAAGGGGCTTCGAATAATGTTGAGGCCTGGCCCCAGGATGACGTCCTTCTTACGGTAGGCGGCTTCACTCCCCAGCACGCTGCCAAAAGCGTAGCCCAGTTCTGGGTTCCAGGTAGCTGCTAATGCTGTTCCTACCGGAAGGTAAGTGCTGCTATCTCGTACACCCTCGTCCTTGATCCAGTCGCGTCCGTGTTCATGACGCACGCCATGTGGGCCATCTGACATGATCAGCTCCGGAATACCCAGGCGCTCCACTCCCCCACTGGTAAACGCAGAGCTAGCGTGAATCATCCCTACTTTTTCTTCCAGTGTCAGTTCGGCCATGAGGGAATCAATGGCAGCCTCTATGTCTACAGTAGCTTCTTCGTTATCGGCTGGCGGTGCAGGTGCCTCACAAGCAAAAATGACAATACAAATTAGAGCGAACAGGAGCGGTGCCCAGCGAGTGGAATGATGTCTCATTAGTGTGGTTTTAATAGTTAGTGTAATACTGTACTATCCTTAGTGTAGAACATACAATATGGTCAAAGATAAACGAAATTTTATTCTAAGAATAGCGCATTATTCATCACAAAGTTGTGTTTTTAACCCCGCCAACTAAACTGAATCTGTATACTCCGGAACAATATTGAATTTAATTTATATATCTGGGTAGATGAATGGTCTCCAGTTCAGAATATGTAAGTAGTTCTTCCTACATTAGATGTCAGAACTATACTTGTCCCTTCATCTGATGACTCCGTCCCGTTACACGCGGTACCAACGGTACTATTTATGGGCTATTTTAGCAACTGCCTCTCTGATTTTGATCAATCAGATAGTGATCCAATATTACCTGGCACAGAAGCGCGATAATGCTCATTTAATAAATGTGACGGGTCGGCAGCGAATGTTGAGTCAGCGGTTGCCATTATTAGCTTATACTGTTCAAACACGCCCTTCCTCTTACAATCATTCAGTGCTCAATAACACCTTGCACGAGTGGAAACAGATGCATAGTTCGCTACGCAGTGGTGCACTGGCCGAAGGCTTAGTAAAAGACCTACCCAGTGTACAGCAACGCTTGCGTAAGATGGATTTTCAGGTAGATATTGCGGATGAGATGCTAAGCCATCCTATGACCCTGAAAGCGGAGGACTTGCAAGAACTCGTGCTGAATCAGCAGACTTTTCTCCTGGAAATGGACGAAACCGTAGCTTCTGTTGAAGCAGCATCGGATGAGCGACTTACTTCCATCATCTACTTGGAAATCTTCCTTGCCGCGCTCACCCTAATCGTGCTGTTTTTGGAGGTGCGATTTATCTTCTGGCCCATCTTGCGGTCTCAAACTGAGCAAAATCAGGCCCTGCTCCAATCCAATAACCTCCTGGAGCAATACGCCTACGCCAGTTCTCATCAGCTAAAGGAACCGGTACAGAATATCTTGAATTTTGTCCGCCTGCTGAAACGAAATATAAAACCAGTAGTGCAAAGTGAAGAAGCACTCTATCTGCAGTTTATTGAGAAAGGAGCTGCCGATATCAAAAGCAAAACTGATTCTTTGCTACAGCTGGCACTGATTCAGAATAAATCACTACAACACATCGCCATTGATTGTGACCGGGTTATTCGTGAAGTGGCACGGCCCTACATACAACAAGCCAGGCGCCAAGGCGGCCAGCTCGTAATTCTACCGGTAGAGGCAATTATCGACGGTGACGAAAGCCTCTTTCGTGACCTGTGGGATCGCCTATTTTCTAACGCCCTCAAATTTCAACATCAGGACCGGGTTCCTAACATTGAAGTTGCTAGCAAGATAGAAGGCGGGCGGCTCCTAATCAGTATCCGCGACAACGGTATTGGAATTGAGTCGAATTACCGGGAAGAAATCTACGAGATGTTCAAACAATTACATCCCCAACATCATTTTAACGGTGACGGGGTGGGGCTAACCTTAAGTAAGGCCATAGTTGAGCGGCACCGCGGCAAAATGTGGTTTGAAAGCCTACCAGGACAAGGCAGCATTTTTTATGTGCAATTGCCGCTGGCGTAAATCTGTGTACCGATGAAAAAGTTCTCACTTCTGGTATTTATCGACGACGATTATCCGACTAACCGTTTCCATGAGATCATCGTAAAAGAGTCTGACTTGTGTGAGAACGTGCTATTTTTTGACATGCCCAATGATGCCGTCGACTACTTTAAAGAAGCCAGTCAAAAAGAGAACTTCGTTATGCCAGATTTGTTCTTTGTGGATATGAATATGCCGCGCTACAACGGTTTTCAACTCCTGGAACAATTAGCAGAAATATTACCCGTAGAAGATACCCGTGCCGTCATGCTGACGACCTCGGATATTCCTGGAGATCAGCAGAAGGCTCGTAACTATCCGCAAATCCTGGGCTTTAGCATTAAGCCGCTTTCAGAAGAAATGCTACGCTCCTACCTTTGAAATTAAGTCAGCAGTGATCTTTGCTGATAACAAGCACAGCGGAATCCCTCCCCCTGGATGGACGCTCCCCCCCACAAAGTGCAGGTTTTCAATGCGCCGACTGAAATTAGGATGCCGCATGAAAGCCGCCATTCGATTATTAGAACTGGTACCGTATAGTGATCCCAGGTGAGAGCCCGTCCTAGTTTGAATTTCTGGTGGACGAAGGACAAACTCCTCCTCGATCATAGTTGCCACATCCACTTTCAGTACCTGCTGTATTTTTCGGAGGGTACGTTCGCGTGTTTGTTGAACCAGCGTATCCCAATCTTGCCCGCGATCGCAGGGAGCGTTGATCATCACAAACCAGTTTTCTTTCCCCACCGGAGCATCACCATTGACGAGATGGCTGGTTTTGTTGATATAAACCGTAGGGTCATCAAACATATCTCCTCGTTCCATCGCCGCAAATTCAGCGGGATAGTCTTCACTGAACAGGATATTATGGCAATTAAGCTCCGGAAACTCGCGCTGAATTCCCCAGTAAAAGATCAAAGCAGAAGTAGATTTCTCTTGTGCTAAAATCCGTTTAGGCTGCGGTTGCTGGGGCAGTAATTGATCGTAGGTGAAAAAGATATCCATATTACTGACAACCTGATCATAGCTAAGGTGTTCTTCGCCGCAGCGTACTCCCACAGTACGTTGCTGCTCTACCAAAATCTCATCCACCCGCGTATTAAAATGGAATGTCACCCCAAGTCGTTGAGCCAATTTATAAACCGCTTGGGTAATACTGTACATACCCCCTTCTGGCAGATAAGCGCCAAAATGATGCTCAAAATGGGGGATGATAGTCAGTAGGCCCGGTGCTTTGTAAGGATTGGAACCGTTGTAAGTCGCAAAACGATTAAACAGCTGCACCAGCTTGGGGTGTTTCACTTTCTGCCGATGCACATTATCCATCGTGCTAAAAAGGCCAAAGGAAGGAATCCGTAACATGGCTTTTACCACTTGCCAATTTGTCCAGGTATCAAGGCGATGCAGGCTTTTCTCCAAGAAGGTACGACCAGTAAGCTGGTATTTGCGTTCGGCATCAGCCAACATATCCATTACATAATTACCCGAAACGTCTAAGACTTGCTCCACCTCCTGGGCGAAGGCCTGTGCCTCTGCGTGGGCGTGGATACGGGTACCATCTTCCCAAAAGTAGTGGCAAACCACCGGGAGGCGATGGTAGTTGAAATGATCGCGTGGGTTTTCGCCGGCTAGCTCGAATAACTCATCCACATACTGCGGCATGGTAAAAAGTGAGGGCCCCAGATCAAAGCGATAATCGCCCAAGGAAAATTGGGTGAGTTTTCCACCCGGCCCAGCCTGAGCCTCATAGACCGTCACTTGATGCCCTTGAAGCGCTAACCTCACAGCACTAGCCAATCCAGCAATACCCGCACCAATAATCGCAGTTCGCAAAGCTTTGATTGTTTTTTGTCCTAACAAGCTAGAGCGCCTTGGGTTTACAGAACATAAAATGGAAGGGTATAAACTCGCGAATTGAGCCTATTATCCTATCTTTCGGAACAAGATCAAAGGAGACCGGACAAAATGGCGAAACCAACCAAAAAGAAAAATAAAAAGAAGAAGGTCACAGCACAGCAACCGATAGCAGCCAGCTCGTTCTGGAAAACGCCAATGGCACGCTATAGCCTGCTCTTAGTCGTACTTAGTTTTCTAGTTTTTGGAAATTCTATTAGCAATGGTTTCACCTATGACGACAAGCCCTTTATCTCCAAAAACTACCTGGTACAACAAGGGTTTTCTGGCATCCCCACCCTGTTGACTACCGATTTCTGGGCGGGCTATACAACTAGCTCACAGGCCAACCCTTCTTACCGTCCGGTTCCGCTCATCACACTTGCCGTAGAGCACGGAATATTCGGCTTATCCGCCCCTGCTCATCACTTTTTCAACGTGCTTTGGTACGCCCTCACGGTGGTCCTCCTATATTGGCTACTTCAGTTGTTATTCAAAGATCGATACCCGGGTGTGGCTTTAGCCGCTGCTATTTTGTTTTGCGTACATCCCATTCACACTGAGGTAGTGGCAAACATCAAAGGGCGAGACGATCTTCTAGCCTTATTCTTTGCGCTCTTGTCCTTGCACCTAATTGTCCAACAGGTACAGCAGAAGAAAGGCGTTGGTTATCTTGCCGGCGCTGCCGTAGCTTTTTTCCTGGCGATGCTCTCCAAGGCGCACGTACTAGCCTTTGTCGCCATCGTACCCCTTGTACTCTACTTCTTTACCGACGCCAAACGGGGAGACCTGCTCAAAATGACTGCGCTAGTGCTCGTTTCTGGCCTGCTGTTTTTGGGTCTACAATCAGCCATTATTGAAGGAGGTATCGTGCAGGTTGTGGGAGAGATAGAAAATCCCATCCTGGCAGCGGAAACCACCTCCGAGCGTTGGGCAACCACCGTTCATACCTGGCTATTGTTCATCCAGAAGCTCCTTTGGCCATTACCCTTGAGCAGCGATTATGGCTTCGCCGTGGTTAAACCAGTGGGCTGGTCAGAACCAGGGATTTACGTATCACTGCTACTCTACGGAGCCTTGGCTTATTTTGCCATTCGTGGTCTACGCAGCAAGCAGCCTTACGCCTTCGCCATCATTCTATTCTTAGTCACCTTGGCTCCTATTTCGCATATTGCCTTCCCTTATGTGGTGGCTTTCGCCGAACGAGCCATGTTTACTCCTTCCTGGGGTGGTCTCCTCCTGCTCACCTTGATGGGGTATCACGCGCTAGCCTACGCCCAGGAAAAGAGGTGGATTAAAGAAATAACCCAGCGAAACCGCTTGGGTACTATTGCATTGGCAGTAGTGTGTTTAGTATTTGCGATCATCTCTTTTCAGCGAAATCCTGCCTGGGAAAGTGATCGCACCCTATTCAGTACCGACGTTAAGACAATGCCTGAAAGCTTACGGATGAATGTACTATTTGCCAATAAAATCATCGAAGAAAATACCAAGTCGCAGCCCGTACCCATGAATGCGGAACTGGCAGCGGCCAAACAGTACCTGGACCAAGCCAATGCTATTTATCCAAACTTGACCAAATTGGCAACTGCCTACGGTAATTTGTACAAAACAACCGGGGCTTTTGAGCAAGCCAACCAATACTATGACCAGGTGCTGGAGCAAGAACCCGAAAACCCAAATGTGCTCTTCAGCAAAGGTGTCATAGCGCAAATGCAGAATGACCTGAGTACCGCAGAACGTTTTTATACGCGTAGTCTTGAAATATTCCCCAACTATCCCGTAGCCTTATCTAATCTGGGAATCGTTTATGGTTCCACTAACCGACTGGATGAGTGCATTGAGG